>NZ_JBSFUY010000043.1:0-63390 GCF_053592055.1 Streptomyces sp. NPDC002817 | reverse complement strand
CAGGAACACCACTGGCCACACACCTGGGTTTCTGATGGCCACCAGCCTGGACACCCAACGGCCACCCGCCTGGGCATCTCAATGACCGTTGACATCGAGGACTCTGTCCGGGGCGGTGGCGGGCGAATAGCGCGGCTGTCGGCCCGTTTGACGGCCTCCGCCAACGGGTCGACGCGATCCACGAGTTGGCCGGTCCGCCGCTCGAGAGAGAGGTCTATCCCTGTTCGCGTGATCGCACCGTGTAGGACGCTCTTGGGTGACGAGCGGAGCGGTGGCAGGATGTGCTGATGGGGCTGATCGATAGCGACAGTGAGACTGTCGAGTACGTGCGGTTTCAGTCGCCTCACCGGAACAGTCGAGGCCACTTCACCGGCGTTTTCGGGCTCGTCAATAGTCTGGCGCGGGAGGGAAGGCTGTCGGACGATCAGGAGTCCTTCCGTCGCCGGAACAACCGTTGGTACGACGCCGCGTACACAGACCCCTCGACCGTTGACCCGAGTGTCTACGACGACGAGATCAACCCTGGCGCGGCGGCCTGGTTCAAGCCGTCAGCCACGCATCTCCTCGCTCGCGTCTCCGGTTATCTGGAGATCCTGTCCGTGCATGGCGTCGCCTGCCGGGCTCTGCGGTCCGCCGACCCGGGACGGGTTATCTACGAGGACGATGTACAGATCGTGGTCGTGCCCCATGCGCAGGACGCGGCTGACGCCCACGAGAGCACCGACACCCAGAAGTGACGCGGCGCGCGGCCAGGCCGTGCGTCACCCGCGGGCGAGGCGGCGGGGCCGCCGCCTCGCCCGCGACTACGAGCACAGAGCAGGACGCTTCCTTGCGATCGCTGTCATTGCCGCGCGCTTGATCGACCTACCGGCGGATTGCCAGATGAGAGCCACAGCCGCTGACCAGCGTCAACGAACGTCCCACTCGTCAGCCGGTACGCAGTCATGCAGGGTGTACGCCCGTCCTGGAAGTTTGCGACGAAGAAGGCTCTCGACGGGAGGATGTCGCCGGCTCGCTGCGCCCGCACCAGCAGCCCCAGTTCCTCCAACAGGGCATCGCCCTCGACGGAAAGTGTGGGCACGCTGACTGTTGCTCCCCGAGTCGTGGGAGAAGGCCATGGACGCCGCCATCGACGCCGCCGTCGCCGACACACCCGACACCCGATCCCTGCGCGCCCTGCTCACCGCGTCCCACCAGGCGCCGGCGTGAACGGGCTTGTGGACAGCGCCGGTTGCTTGTGCCGCGGCACTGGCGGGCGCCCTGGTTGTCAGTGATGGGTGGCAGCATCGACGGCATGACGGACACCGCGGTATTCGACTGGCGCTCCTTCCTGCTCCGGTGGAGCGGGGAGTGGGCGGATTGCCTCTCCGACGACGAGACGCGCGGCGAGGACGACGAGGCCGCGCGGGAGGCGCGGTGGCTGGGGTTCCCGCCCGCATCCGAGGAGCGCATAGCGGCCATGGAGGAGCGCCTGGGTCGACGGATGCCCTCGTCGTACCGGGAGTTCCTCAAGGTCAGCGACGGGTGGCGGCACGCGGGCGGGTTCGTGTGGCGGCTGGCGGGGACCGAAAGGGTGCACTGGCACGAGAACGAGTCAGGGCTCGCCGACCTGTTCGAGGAGTACCTGGACGAGGACGCGGACCCCGAGGAGCAACAGGAGGCGGAGCTGTGGCGGCGCGGGCTCCAGCTGGACCTCGAGTCCGACTCCACCTATGTACTCCTGGACCCCGATGACGTGGACGAGGACGGCGAGTGGGCCGTCTACACATGGGCGAGCTGGCGGGCCGCCCCACCCGAACGACAGGCGAGCTTCCTGGAGTTCATGCAGGAGATGTACCGCGAGTTCCACAGCCTGCGGTCCCACCGCGGCAAGGGGCAGCCGGTGTTCGTCAACGACACCACGCGCGAGCTGGACGACCTGGTCGACGCGGCCCGGCTGGACGCGCTGCGCGGCAACTGGGAACGGGCCGTGCAGCAGTTGGACGAGGCCAAGGCGTACGGCCGACCGCGGGCTGCCGGGTTGGGCGACCAGATCCGACGCCTGCTCGGACAGACCTCCATGGTGTACTTCGACGGCCTGGCGACGGACCCGCGGTACGCGGCCGAGCTGTTGCCGTCGCTGGTCGCCGAGCACGCGGCACACTCGTACCGCGACGACTCCACGCTTATGTTCCATCTCCGCGGCGCCGACGAGACCCTGGTGGCAACGGCGTACGCGACCCTGGAGCAGGTGCGCGACGGCACGTACCGGTACGCGCCGGCAGAACCGTTCGGTGAGGCGGTCGAGCATGCACGGGAGCTGGCGCGGTGGGGCGACACCGACGGGGCGTGGCGGACACTGACGGCGGCACTGCCCCTGTGGGAGCCACTGGGGCCCGATCATCTGGCACCGCTGGGATGGGTGGCCGACCCCGTGCTCGGACCGTTGCTGACCCCGGAGCGGGGGCGCCAGCTGCTGTCCACACCGAGAGTGGGCCAGGCCGGTGACCCGCCGAGTCCGACGGACGGCCTCGACTCGAGCGGCATGGCATGGCTCGCCGTGCCGGACCCGGGCAACAACCGCACGTCCTACCGGTTCGTCCTGGTGGAGGGGGTGGATCCGCAGGAGTTGGCGGAACGCCTGGCGGACGGGCGCGACCACGACCGTGGCCATGAAGACGAGCACGAGCACAGGAGCGTGCTGGACTCCCCCATGACCCTCTGGGAAGCGCGCCGCAGGTCGGTCCGCGACCAGAGGGAGTTCTCCTCCTTCGACGACAAGGCCCTCATGGCGGTCGGCCGCGCCGGCGCCGGCTGGAGCTTCGCCTTCGACGGCCAACCCGCGCAGTTCAACCGGCAGAGGTTCATCTCCCCTGCCGAGTGCTCCAGTTCGGGCACCCGCGCGGTGGTGGTGTGGAGCGGCCTCAGGGAACCGCACCGGGAGCCGTTCTTCCACCTGTCCGTGGCGCAGGACGGTGCCGAGCAGTACGCGTTCACCTTTACGGACGGCGAACTCCGGCGGAGCGGAGAGATACCCCGTCTCCTGGACCCGACCCGGTTCTTCGGAGCCGCGGAGGTGGAGGGCGCCGAGGTGGAGCGGTCACTGCTGGAAGCCGTTGCCGAGGAGTTCGGCGCGTCTCTGCCCCGCCACGCCCTCGTGAGCGGACGGCTGCACACGTTCACCACCCGTTCCTGGACGCGTCCGCCCGAGAGCGGCGAGACGTGCGCGGTGATCCGGTTGAGCTGGGGAGACACACCCCCGGTGGAGGACGCGGGGGCGGGGGCGGGGGAGGACGGGCCGGGAAGCGGGTGAGAACAGGCCCGGCGGCGGGCGCAGTGCCCGCCCGCCGCCGTGTCCGGTGTGTCAGGGCCTGGGAGCGAGCCGATAGTTGTGCGGATGTGCGCGGAGTGGGGGTGAGGTCCGTGCCAGAGCCCGGTTGTCCCGGCCGTCCGCCATCTGGTCGAGCCATCGTTCGTACCAGGCGAGGAAGTCCGGGGCGGAGGAGACATTCGGGCCCAGAAGCCGTCGGCGTTGCCGGCGCGCCCGAACCGGCTGATGTTCCAGAAGGCGAAGACTCCCGTCCCGGCCATCCGACCCGGGCGTGCAGGTGAGGGGCGGTGGGCAGTCTGCGTAGCTGCGCGGCGGTGGCTGGCTTCGGGTGGTGCGCAATGGCCGGTCGGTTGTGCAGCATTCACCACCGTCTGGCACACCGAACATGTCCGTCGCCCAGTTCACCGGGACGCATGCCGCCCACGTTCAGATCATCGATCTTCGGGATCTTCTCCCCGCGTCCGTCGCAGCCCTCCTGCAGTGAACGTCCTCGGCCCAAGGCGCCAGCCTTGCGACGAGCCTTACCTTCACGCCCCTCAAGCTGTGGCGGCGTGTTCCGCCACAGCTCGCTGCGCCGGCAAAGGCCCAGTCGACGGCGGCGGTCTCCCGTGCTGAGACGGAGATGGTTCAGCTGGTCCATGTCTTGATCTGGGCCGCGACGTCGCGTACCGGGAGTCCGTCTCGGGCGGCTCGGGCCAGGGGGATGACGGTGTCGAGGCCGGGGCTGACCGGCAGTCCGCACGCGGTCAGATACGCGGCGGTCACGGTGGCAGCGAACAGCAGGTTGCGGGCCTCCAGGCTCGGCTGCCGCGCCAGCTCGCACAACAGCGCTGCGGCCTTGTGGTGCGGCTCGGGGTAGACCTCCTGGCCCAGGATCTCCGCACGGTGGCGGGCCTCGGCGGCGACCGGCACGCCGTAGTCGACGACCTGGGGATCCCCCGGGATCTGCTGCGCCACCGCCAGGATCCACGCGAGGTCGACCTTCAGGTTCACGCGGCGTCCCTCGGCGCGTCCTTCGCCAGCCCGTCCGGGAGCCCTGGGTATCGGTCCTCCCCGAACTCCGCCTCGAACCGCTCCGCGTAGGAGGCCAGGAAGCCGGCAGCGCCGGCCATGAACGCAGACCGGGACTCGTTCACGTCCTGCTCGATCAGATCGGCGACGTACCCCTGCAGGCTCAGCCCGCGCCGCTTGGCCCGCTCCTCGGCCGCCGCCCGCACGGCCTCGTCCAGCCGGATGTTGGTCTGCTTACTCATAGTCCCCAGCATAGCTAACAGCTGATACCAGGGGCTAGCAGCTTGCGGGAACTCAACCGGACGACTCGGACCAAAGAGACTCCCGTCCCCCAGTTCGACGCCCTGGCCCGTACCCGGCGGTGGATCGTCGACGAGGAACGCCGTGAGGCTGAGTGCCAGCGCGGTATCGAGGCCCGCCCGCCGGTGCCGGACTGGCTGATCGAGCAGAGCATCGGCCACTACGGCCCGCGGGTGTACGTACACGTCGGCGGCTGCCACATGATGGGCAAGCGGTCCAGAGGCGCGACGCGGGAGCAGGTGGTACGGGCGCTCACGGACGGCGTGGACCCGTGCCCGCCCTGTCGCCCACACCGATCTCGGCATGCTCGACTAACCGCAGCCCGCAGGGGAGTCGAGAGCGTTCGCCATCCCCTCGTGGCTCCGTTCGCGAGAACGGGAGTCGTTTGTCGATGAGCTCAGAAGGCGTCCTGTTGGCGGCCAGGCCGATGTTCACGAGTTCGGGAGACACTGCTGAAAATGATCTTGCTAGGGTCCACTCAGGAGCTGGGGCTATCAACGCATGGGAGGTGGTCAGACGATGACCCCTGAGGAGCAGGATCTGGTCATGGGCCTGGTGGTCGCACCGTGCTCGCCCCCGACACGCACGATCGACGAGGTGCTCGCCCACTTCGGCGAGTCCGACGGTGCGGCCCTGGCGCTCCGGCTGCTCCGGGACGCCATGGAGCGCCAGGATGCCGACGACGTCGAGATGGCGTTGATCGTTCATGCCGCCGCCGACGCCTCGGTCGAGGAGTTCCTGGAGCCGTTGACCGAGCTGTTCCCTGCCGACTGGCACAGGAAGTACGAGGACATCGTCAGGATGCTGGCCCGCCTCCGCTCGCCCAAGACGGTGCCGACGCTGGTCTTGGCGACTCGCTGGGTTCCCGAGTACCTGGACTGGGACGAGAACCGGGCCCTCGCGGTGAAGGCGATCTGGGGTCTCGGCGCCGTTCCCGGCCCGGAGGCCCGGGAAGCCCTCGAGGGCTTGCGCGACGACGAGAACGAGATCATCCGTGAGAACGCGGTGAAGCAGCTCGCGCGCCGCGGCGAGCTCTGACCGCGGAGTCGTAGCCGTTCGTCCGGGACGCCCGGCCGCGTTTCCTCGGCCAGCCGTTCCCACCAAGATCAATCTCGCCAGGATTTCCTGTACCTCAACTACTCACGGGACGTCGCACAAACCACCCGCCGGGCCGTGAGTGACTCCCGAACTCGGCTCTGGCACAGATCTTGGGGACCGGTTGTGGAGCGTCACCGGTGGCCACTCAGCGGCTCAGACCATTCTTGGTCACGGGTCACGGCGTGGCTATCTCTTGTCGGCAGCGCTCCAAGAAGGCGTCACCCGCTTTACCCATCTGCATGGCCACGTCGTGGGCTCGTGCGGCCCAATCGACCGATTCAGTTACCTGCTCAGCGTCAGCAAGGTCACGTAGGTAGTCGTTTCCTCCATGCCAGCCAGCGAGCCACATCTGGTGAGCAGCGGTGCGTACCTCGTCCGTGGCGAAGAGAGCAACTCGGTTGTAGGCCTTGCGGAATGCCGTGCGCAGCTCTCGCCACCTGCTCTCAGCGGCAGCCCGCTGCTCGCGCGCCGAGGGCGTGGCGAGTAACGGTAGTTCGGAGCGGATGAACTGGAGTGCTTCCTCCCCAGCGATGGAGAGCTGGGCATAGGCGTTCAGCCGTTCGTCACGCAGCCAATGCGCATGCTCTGCGGCGCGGCGCATGGCTTCGAGCTCGCGGGCGTCCCGCCCCCGGCGCCGTTCCAGGTAGGAGTTCGCCAAGAACGTCAGCACAGCACCGCTGAGGGTTGCGACCACCGTGATCACCTGTGTCGTCGTGTCCACAGCACCCCCGAATCCGCCGCCTTGTCCGACAAGAGCCTTGTGTCTCATCCCCTTTCGTCGAGTCTGAGGCAACAGGTGAGTGGGGTACAGAGTGGAGGACTCCCGAACGGCTTCGGCAAGGGCCCACCACGGACAGGCGGCCTGCCCCCACGTGCACTCAGGTCGGCAGCGGAAGACACCCCGGTGAGTATGCCGACGTGAAACGGGCTCGGGCCACAGATCTTGGTGAACGGCCGCGGAGCGTCACCGCGGTGTTCAATTGCGCGGGCTCGGATTCTCGTGGCCACCCTCGAGGCCGACGAAGGCCGGCATCCCGGGGAAGTCGCAGCACACATCCAGTAGGTGGAAACCCGACTCTGGCGGTGACCAGCGTCTCCTCACCCGTGTCCTCCGGCAGGCGCGGGGAGGGACGGTGCGGCATGGTCCTTGCCCCGGCAACTGCCTCACCTCCGGCTGCGCAATCGACGGGGCCGGACTTGCGCAACCGGTGCCGCGACGGCTGCGCAATCGGTTGCGGTGGCTGCGCAGCCACGGCTGCGACGACTGCGCAGACTGTCCCAGTCGTCCGTGCCCGGGGCGTGGCGGTGAGGGTCGGTGGGCAGGCTGCGCAGCTGCGCGGCGGTGGCTGGCTTCGGGTGGTGCGCAATGGCCGGTCGGTTGCGCAGTCATTGCGCATCGACTGTGCAAGGCGCTGACCTGCATGGTCGGGTCTGTGGTCGGGGGTGGTCGTGGTCGGGGTTTCGGTCGGGGTGGAGACGGTCGTGGTCGGGTCTGCGCGGAGGGGGTGCGCCTCGGGGGATCGGGCGCCGTCGTCTTCGTGTTGCGCGTCGGCGGGGCCTCCGCGCTCGCGCCGGACGCAGCCGGCGCAGCAGACCGGACGTGGGGCAGTAGGGGGCCGCCGGATTCCCAGCGAAGAGCGCTTCCCTGTCCGGCCGCGCACCGCGCTCAGTCCGCTCGACGCTTCCACCGCGAAGCGCGAACGATTGCCGTTCTGCCGCAGGTGTTCGGCGGGAGCGCGGCAACGGTGACCTGGGCGGTCCAGGACCCCGGATCCCGTGGCGGATCCCAGGTCACGGCGACGCGTACTTAGTGGAAGTCGTGTGCGAGTCCTACCACCATGGCCGCAGCGGCGGCCCGCGCCTCGGCTGGGCCGGCGTCGAGGGGAACGTCGGCGAGGCGCCCGCAGAGCATCCCGCCTTCCACGGTGAGGACAGTGTGGCGCCAGCCTTCCGGCGTCGCGAGCAGGACGATGCCCTTCGGCATGCCGAAGGGAGGCCGCCTCTGCTTCTCCCGCTCTCGTCTCACCATGGAGCCATCCAACCTCGTCGGCCTGCTGACGGTTCAGGCGGGCGGAGCTTCAGGCCTCGGCTGTGGCGTAGCGCCGTGGCCAGTCTGGCCTGGCCCGGCGCTCAGCTGGGTGCGCAGGGGGAACCAGGTCGTCGAGAAAGGCCGGACGGCGTCAGCGCCGGGACGTTCCGAGGGTCTGGTCGGCCGTCTCGAAGCGGTGGGAGAGGTTCTGCGGGTGCGTGCCCTGTCCCGGCTCGGGGTCGACGTCCGCGTCGCGGCGTCCTCGCCATCAGCCCCGAAGAGGTCACGGACTGGCTGGGACCGCTGCCCGTTGAGGCCCTGCACGGCATCGGCCCCCGCCAGGCCGGCGTGCTGCGCGACCACGGCATCCACTGCGTCGGCCTGCTCGCCGCCGTCCCGCCGGCCACGGTGCACCGCTTGCTGGGTGGCCGCGCCGGCCGGATCGCCGCCGACCGCGCCCGCGGCATCGACCCCCGCCCCGTCATCCCCCGCACCCTGCCCGCCGCTGCCACCGTCCGCTGTTCCTTCGACCGGCACGTCCTGGACGGCGCCGCCGTCCGCGCCGCCCTGCTCGACCTGGTGGTCCGGCTCGGCACACTGCTGCGCGGCCGCGCCCAGGTGGCCCGCGCGGTCACCCTCACCCTCACCTTCGCCGGGGGAGGACGCTGGGAGAGGACGAGGCGTCTGGTGGAGCCGTCCGCGCACGACGACGACCTGCGCACCCTGGCCTACCAGTTGATGGACGCTGCCGGCCTGCAGCGCGGCCGCCTGACCGGACTCGTCCTCAAGGGCGAGGACCTCATCGGCGCCGACCAGGCGGCCGAGCAGATCAGTCTCGACGACGCCCGAGAGACCCGCCTGGTGGCCGAAGCCACCGTCGATGAGATCCGGGACAAGTTAGGCCCCCGCGTCATCGGCCCGGCCGCCGTCTTCCGCCGCGCCTCATGACCCGAACCGCTCCCGACGCTGATGGAGGTGAGGTCCGTGCTGCTTGAGCCGCCCGGAAGTCTGGGCAGCCCTCAAGGCCTGCCGCACTGGCCCTATGTGCGGGCCGTCGACGACGCGCTGACCGCACGCGGTATCCCACCGGGGTCCGTGCGGGCCGACGCCACCACCCCGGAGCGCGGCTTCACCACCTACATGTGGCTCACCTGGGACATGAGCCGCACTCACGGCCAGCGCGGGATCCGCCTGCACTGGAAGGAACGCCTGGGCTGGTTCTACGCCCTGACCGGCATCAACTCCAAGGACGTCCTCCACTACACCGTCGCCCCCTTCCGCACCGTCTTCCCGAGACCGCAGGACATCGCCGAGGTCGCCGAGCACCTGGTGTGCTTCCGCCAGTTCCCCGATGTGGAGTACCGCACGGAGTGGGACGGAGCAGACGACGTACGCGCCGCCGGCCGCGACTTCCGCCGCTTGGTTCTCGGACTCGCCCCGCTCGGGCACCAGGACGCAGCGACCGGGGCCGGGCCGGGCACCGGGGGAGGGGAGGGTGTGCAGTTGACGGTCGACACGCGCGCCGACACCTACGAGGAGGCGATCGCGGCCGTGCAGGCCGCGTACGGGCGCAGCCCAGATGTTCTGGCGGGCCGTCTGCTCCCCGATCTGCCGCAGACGACTGGGTCTCCTCGGCGGCGCTGAGCGGAGATGTGACTGTGCACCGGAGGTGGCCCCGATGGACAACTCCGATACACAACCGCAGCGCGGTTACTCAGAACAGGGAGTCCCACAAGATCGCTTCCGGGTCGGGTTCTTCTGGGTGGAGCATGCAGCGCTTGCAGCGCAGAAGTCCTGGTTCATTGCTTCCGGCGGCAGCGTTCATCCACGGCAGAGCTTCCATGGCGTGTGCGCGTTCGTCGTTGGAGAGGGCGTCGACGGTGCGGCGGAGCTCCTCGGATGCGGGGTCGTCGGTGAGACAGAGCCATCCGATTGCAGCCGCCAGGCGGGCTTCCGGGACCTCCGCCTGGTCCTGCCACCGCTCGCGCAGCCATGTAACGGTCGGGGGGTGCGGATGGGCTCGGGTGATCTCGGCGGTGGCCAGGAGCAGGGCGGCACGGACCATGGCGTCACGCTGCGCGGCGTACCCGTTGGCCAGGGCGGCGCGGATGGTGTGGTCGGGGTCGGCGGCGGTCGCCAGGGCGTAGGCGGCGTCGACGCGGACGGCAGGGTCAAAGTCGCCGAGGAGGGGCAGGAGCGCGGCGGTGTGGGCGGTGATCGCGGCTCGGGCGGCGGCCACCGACCAGCCAGCCGGGTAGCCGGTCACCTCAACGCCGTAGTCGTCGTAGCCGTCGGGAGCGTGGCGCCGAGGATCGGTGCGATGCAGCAGGAGTTCATCTCGGGAAGCGACGCCAAAGTGCCGGGCGCGGGCCGGGCCTGAGAGCACGGCGAGGGCGGCAACACGGTGTGCATGGTGGGCATCGGTGGTGATGCGGATCAGGAACGGTACGGCGAGGGCGGCGGCGGCCCGGCTGTCGTTGGCGCACAGGCCCCCCAGCACGTCCGTCGCGCGACTCGGGTCCTCGCCGGTTTGCAGCAGGTGAATCGCTTTCCGGACGTCATCGCCGTGAGGGAAGTTCCCCCACGGGACTGCGTCGAGGAGCGACCTGCTGTGGGCCCCGGACTCGATGCCAGCAAGCACTGCCCGCACATCGAACGGGCCTCCCGCGAACGAGGCCAGATCCGCTCCGTCCACCAGAGCCCGGCACATCGCGAACGTCGGATCGGTCCGCCAATCCCTCACACCACACCACCCCCGTCGAATCCACAGAGATTGGATCACGTGCGATCCGGACGACGCGAAGCCACCTGGCAGCAGACGCTGCACGCCGCAGACCATCGTGAACCCAGAAACCCCCAGCTCGGCAGGCCCCCGCCGCTCTCGCGCGAGCCATCTATCGCGCACACGGGCCAAGTAGGTCCGTGGGGCGAACCCATGTCGGCGTACGCGCGCACCCCCTCAGGGAAGAACGCAGATATGACCGCCATCCTCGTATCGGCCGTGGGCGTGCTGGGAACCGTCATGGGGGTCGCCCTCACCGCCTTCATCGCAGCTCGTACGGAACAGCGCAGAGAAAGATCACAGGACCGGGTACAGCTGAATGACCTGCGGGTCGAGCATCAGCGATGGCGCCGTGAACGCCGGCAAGCTGCCTATCTCTCATTCCTCGATGCACTGGGCAACGCTGACCGGGCCAACCAGGCCTTCTTCCGTGAGTTGCGCGCCGGGCACGCTCCGGTCCCGCTCGATGAGACGCGGATCGCTGCCATCAGGCTGAAGTTCAAGGATGCCGAGAGCGCTGGACTGGTGGTGGTGCTGGAGGGCCCCCAGGCTGTCGCGGAAGCAGCCCACAATCTCGTCGAGCAGTTGTCCTCCCTCGTCCAAGACGTTCGGGAGTACGCGGAAGCAGTCGCGGCGGACAGCCACCCCAACGGGGGCGACAACGTGCACGAGGCCGGCATGAGATTCATAGCCGAGCGGAACGCGTTTCTCGGCTTAGCCAGGAATGCGCTCGATGAGGTGACCAAGCACATCCAGATCCTCCCCCAAACTCGGCTTCGAGAACCTGCCGATTGACCCGCTACTGAACTTGATTGGGTGATGTCGGGGATGTTTGCCTGACGCCGGCCTGTCGGCTGCGGTAGTTGTGGGGCCGTGAGGTACGCGCAGGGCAGCGGGCTGACCGACGCCGAGAGAGCCGTGCGGGAGCGGATCCGGCTGCAGGCCGTGGAACGCTTCGAGAGCGCGGAGAAGAACCGGGAGATCGCTGCCGCGCTGCGGGTGAGCGAGCGGTCGGTGGAGCGGTGGCGCCGGGCTTGGCGCGAGCGAGGCGAGGCCGGGATCCTGTCGAAGGGATCGCCTGGACGTCCCAGGCTCAGATCGGTTCAGATTGCGAGACTGGAGCGGGAGTTGGAGCGTGCACCACTCGTCCACGGCTGGGCCGATCAGCGGTGGACGCTGGCGCGAGTCAAGACGCTGATCGGTCGACTGTTCCACGTTTCGTACACGGTAGAAGGCACGTGGCGGCTGCTGAAGCGGCACGGCTGGTCGTGGCAGCAGCCCACCCGCCGGGCGATCGAGCGCGACGATGCGGCGGTTGAGTTGTGGAAGAAGGAGGTCTGGCCGCGGGTAAGACCTGTGCGGCGGCGTGAAACGGCTGGATCGTCTTCGAGGATGAGGCCGGCCAGTCGATGACGCCGCCGCGCTCTCGAACCTGGGGGCGGATCGGCCGAACCCCGGTCGCCCGGGTTCGCGGCCGGGGCTCCGGACGGGTGTCGATGGCGGGCATGACCTGCTACAAGCCGGGCGAGCGGTCCCGGCTGATCTACGCCATCCGCGAGTACCGAGGGCGCAAGGGGGAGCCGAAGGGCTTCGGCTGGCGGGACCTCTGCGACCTCTTGGTGCGTGCCCGCATCCAGCTCGGCGGACCGATTGTGCTGGTGGGACAACGCCCGCCTCCACCTGACCGCCGGGATGCGGGAGTTCATCGCCGCGAATGCCGCCTGGCTCACCGTGTTCCAGCTCCCCACCTACGCGCCGGACCTGAACCCGCAGGAGGGCATCTGTTCGCTGGTCAAACGCGACATTGGCAACCTCGCCGCAGCCGACCTGGGCCAGATCACCAGGGCCGTGAAGCGCAGGCTCAAGCAGATCCAGTACCGCCCGGATTTCGTCGACAGCTGCCTTGCGGGCACCGGCCTCATCACGGACGACTGACCGGCGCTGCAGATTCGTCAGTCGCCGTAGTACCGGTCGTAGACGGCGGAGCGCTCCTCCACTGAGAAGCCCTCGAATCCACCGTCTGCCTCGAGCTCGCGCAGTCGATCCAGTGCCGCCGTCGCAGAAGGTGCACGGTTGGCCGAGAGGTGGGCCTTCGTCGCGTCGAGCCCGTGCCCAAGCAGGAATTCGATGTCGATCGAGCACGCTGCGTCGAAGCTGGCTTGCTTCGCACTCCAGATCAGGAGAACGTCGTCGAGGTCGCCGCTGTTGAACAGCTGGAAGCAGCAGAGCCTCATCAGCTCAGTGTCGCCCGCGCCCTGGACGCGTCGCTCACGCGCCGTGTGCTCTCTGAGGAGTGCACGGATCTCGTCGAGGGCCGCGCCGACGGGGCGAAGCCCGTAGCGGCGCCAGCATTCCTTGACATCCATCGCTGGTCCCCTTGATCGTCCGGCCCGGCCCGTGGCCTATCGGCCCCACCCATCGCCGTTCGGTCGGACGACGGCCCCTCTGCCGGTCACAGTATGCACACCAAGGGCCAGCGCATGTGGGTCGGCGGTCACCGGCGCAGGTAACCGATGACCCACGCCACCCGACATCACCCAATCAAGTTCAGCAGCTTCTCAGCGCCCGGAGATGTCGCCGCTGCGGTGGACGGTGAAAGAGCTCACAGATCAAGTTCGATAAATTCATCGAACGACAGGAAGTGGCATTCCCCCGACTGGAGATCTACCCGTACAGGCATACACCCAATCATCATGGCCTCGACGCTGCCCGCCCGAATGAATTCACAGCTATTACATGGAGCGAAAAGGACTCCATCCTACACGTCAACTTGAGCCTCGTCGACCATAAACGGAACATCAGACTGTGGATTCGAATCGATAAAATCCTAGGCACGTAAAATCACTTCGGAAGCAGTGATCATCTCTCTAATTCGCCCAAGCCCTTCGCACTCGCTTTATCGGCTGATTAATGCGTCTCGTCAGTCGACCAGCATCAGTTCCACGCCATATCGCTCCTTCACATCACTCACGAAATTCCCCCGCCCTGCAGCAGGGAACGACCGGCGCCACCAGCGGCGCTCTTCGGTTCGAATGAGTAGACCGTTCGCCAGAACCGTCCTGAACCCTTCATCAATTCTGGCAAGCTCGGCCGTGAACCATGAAAACTCGGGGAGTGACCGAACTTTTGAGTCGTCTGCAACCAGCTGGAGCAGATCACGCATGGATAGATCGTTCAAGTACTCCGAGGTATCCAGATCATAACCGTCCGCACATTCATCGACCATCTCTTCCCAACTCCGCAAAGCGTCACCAGGAAGCAATGTGACAGTCCATCCGGCCTCCCTTGCGATCCGCCGGAAATGGTCAGCCAGGGACCCTTCGCGCACCATCACTTGAATTGCTCCCAGAAGTATTCCATCGGATCCTTGTGCGGCGGAAGAAGGTTGAAATCGTTCCCCCGGAGTTCATATATCCAAAGTATCCCGTACTCGGGTCCACCCGGAAAAACGATCCCGGCGTATCACCGGGCCGAGTGATTGATCCGGGTTCAGAACCTATCTTTGAACCTCTGTTGATCTCGTACATACGCCACGGTGGAGAGCTCAGAACCCGAGGGGCTCTTTGTGATGGCTGGCGGTATCTGTCGTCTGAGCAGGGCGGACACTGATGGGCTGCCATGGAGGTGTCGGTGTGCCGTCCGGGTCCAGGCCGTACGGCCACATCTCGTGGAAGGCAACCCAAGAGGCATCCCAAGCCGCGCTCACGTGGGCTTCGCCGTAGTCGGCGGCCTGCCGGGCCAAGTCCCGGGCGCCGTCGTGGTCCCCGGCCTCCTCCCGCATCTCGACCAGGCGGCCCAGGGTGTGGGTGTTGCCGTGATCGACGGCCTGCCGGTAGAGGTCCTCGGCGCCCTCCCGGTCCCCGGCCCCCTCCCGCATGAGGGCCAGGCGGCCCAGCGCGTGGGTATCGCCGAGGTCGGCACCAAAGGGAGTTCATGCCCACCCACCCGAACTAAACGATCACGTTCGGAAAACGGATGACGTCTCAGTCAAGTGGGTGCCAGTTCGGGGAAGTCGACAGGTATGGCTTCCACAATCAGGGAGTTTCCTACGCCCCGTGCTCCGAGTGGAAGACCGTGCCCGCCGACGCATCACCACCGATCCCGCCCGCCCAGGGGCGCTCCTCGATGTCGACGGAGGCGCGGGCCTGATCTGATCACAGCGGGGAGCGCATGGCTCAGCATCTGTGGGACGACGCGTGGTTCCCAGCCACTGACGCCGACGCCTGCCTGACTGAAGTGCCGCCCCACCTGCACCATTTCCTGTCTCGGCGGGCTGTTCCGGACGCTCACCGTGCCTGGAACAGTCCGCCGAGGTCCTGTCAGCTGTCCAGCGACTTCAGTGCCTGTCGGTGCCAGACGAGCGGATTGCGGTCATCGTCCGTCAGCATGGTGAGCACGCGCAGCACGATGATGTCGTGGTCGCCGGCCGGGTAGCGGTGCTCGATGGTGCACTCTAGCCAGACCGGCGCACCTTCGAGGAAGATCGCGCCGGATTCCGCCTGGACCGTCTCGACGCCGGCGAACCGGCCCTCCTTGCTGGGAGATGCGAGTTGCCGGGTCTTGTCGCTGTGTTCCTCTCCGAGGACGGAGACCCCGATCGTGTCCGCGCGGGACAGCACCGGCCAGGTCGTCGAGGTGTGCTGCACGGCGAAGGACACCATGGGCGGGTTGAGCGAGACTCCGACGGTGAACGACGAGACGACGATGACGGTGGGTTCGCCGTGGACGCGTGCCGAGACGGCCGCGACTCCGGAGGGGAATCCGGCGAACGCCCGCTTGACCTCGGCCTGATCCGAGGTGAAACCCTTCAGTGCGGTCATCGATCTGCTCCCGTCTTCGCGGCGTCGAGGACGATCGGACCCCACTGCCCGGCCCAGCGGGCGAGTGAGTTGTCCGTCGTGTAGGTGGAGTCGAGCTGGTAGAGGCCCTGTGCGGGACAGGTCGCACCGAGTTCCACGAGCACTGGTTTGAGGGTGAGTTCGGGGGCGAGGGCGTGTGCCGGTCCGGCACCGAGCATGAGGGGCAGTGCCACCTGGCCCGCGAGGCCGGTCGCCGTGGGGAGCTGGTCGAGGAACAGCTTGAGCAGGCCGGTGTAGGTCCCCTTGTAGGTGGGGGAGGCCGCGATCACGATGTCGGCGGACCTGACCCGCTCGACGGCCGCGGTGACGTCCGGGTCGCCCCAGGTGAGCAGGCCGGCTCCGAGGGAGGTGACTTCGAGGACATCGCAGTCGAGCCCGAGGGCTGCGGCGAGGCGTTCGGCGGCATCGCGGGTGCGCGAGCCGGCCTTGGGGTTTCCGACGACGGCGACGGCTTTCATCAGGCGACTCCTGTGGGTAGAGGGGGCGCGGCGGCGGAGACCGCGGCGGAAGCGGCCCCGGGACGGTCGACCCGGAGGAACACGGACGCGAGAAGACAGAACAGTCCGACGGCGGCGAGGCCACCGAGGGTGGCCGCGTAGTCGAATCCGGCCAGCAGAACGGCACAGACCGCGCTGCCCAGCACGGCGCCGAGTTGCTTCATGGCGTTGAAGGTTCCGGACGCCGCCCCGACCTCGTCCGGCGCCACCGAGCTCACCGCCGCGATCGACAGGGGCGACCAGACGAACGAGTTGGCCACCCCGTACATGGCGAAGGCGGCGGTCAGCGCAGGGATCGGCGCGTCCGTCGCGACGAGCACCGCCGAGGCCCCGATGGAGACGACGAGCGCGAGGGAGCCGAGAACGGCGACCGCACGGGGCCCGATGCCGTTGTTGAGCCGGGCCGAGACGGGTGCTCCGAGCAGGCACAGCACGCCCATCGGTACGAGGGTGAGCGCCGCCGCGCCGGGATCGAGCCCGCGCTCCTGCTGGAGGTAGAGCATCAGGGGGATCATGGCCGAGCCGGCGCTGAAGGCAGCGGCGGCGCCGGCCCAGGACGCGGTGACGAACCCGCGGCTGCGGAGCAACGCGACAGGCACGAGCGCGCGTTGCCCGTCGCGACGCTGCCCCCAGACGACGGCCGCGACGACCAGCGTGCCGGCGACGGCGAGAAGCCACCGGGGGGTACCCAGTACGTCCGTGCTCCCGGCGTCCGTGCCCTGGATGCCGAGGACGAGCGCGCCGACGCCGGTCGCGTTCGCGCAGATGGCCCACACCGGGATGCCGGCCTTCTGGCGGGGGAGGGCGGGTACGAACGCGGCCACGGCGGCCATCGCGGCGATGCCGACCGGGACGTTGACCCAGAACACGGCGGGCCAGCCGCCGACGGCGACGAGCAGACCGCCGGCCAGCGGCCCGACGGCCACCGCGGCTCCGCCGACGGCGCCCCAGGTGCCGAGCGCGACGGCGAGGCGCGGCGGCTGGAAGAGCGCCTTGATGATGGTGAGACATTGCGGGGTCATCAGCGCGGCGCCGACGCCCTGGACCACCCGCCAGGCGATGAGTGCCGTGATGGTGGGGGCCAGCGCGCACAGCAGTGACCCGAGGGTGAACGCCGCGAGTCCGACCAGGTGGACGCGCCGGTGGCCGTAGCGGTCGCCCAGTCGTCCCGCGATGATCAGGGGCACGGCGTAGGCGATGAGGTAGCCGCTGTTGACCCACATCGCGAGGGTCTCCGTGGTGTCCAGGCCGGTGATCATCGCGGGCAGCGCGACCGAGGTGATCGTGCTGTCCAGCAGCAGCATGAAGAACCCCGTGCACAGACTGCCGAGAGCGAGCCAATGGCGTCGCTCGCTCGGTGCTGTCATGTCACACCGCCAGGTTCTCGCGCAGCGTGGCGCCCGGGTAGGCCGGCGCGAGCGCACCGCGGCGGCGCAGCTCAGGCAGCAGCAGCTCGCTGATCTCAGCGAAGCCCGAGGGCATGGCCAGCGGGCTGGAGAACATGTAGCCGCCGCGCGATCCGGTCGCGGCGAAGTTCTCCTCCAGCGCGTCGGCGACGGTGGCGGGGTCGCCGACGATGCCGTGGTCGAGCCCCGTCGCCCGCTCACGGCCGTGCTCGAAGAACTCGTCGCGGCTCATCGTGTGGTCCTCGCCGAACTCGGCGATGAGCGAGCCGACGAGGCCGGCCGGGCTCGCGTTGGCCGCGACGATCTCGTCGCGCAGCTCGGCCAGGCGGAAGGATTCCGGCAGCGTCGAGAGGTCGTAGCCGGCGTTGTGTGACAGGTAGGTGGCGACGGCCTCCTCGCTCCAGAACTCGTGCGCCGCGTCACGGCGTGCCTCGGCTTCGGCGGCCGTGCGGCCGACGATGACCTGCGTGGCCCAGAGGATGCCCACGCGGGCCGGGTCGCGCCCCTCGGCGAGGAGTGCCTCGTCGAGCAGTTTGCGGTGGCGGTGCTGGGCCATGAGGTTGCCGCCGAAACCGAAGACGAGATCGGCGAGCCGTGCCGACGCGGTGATGCCACGGGGCGAGTTGCCGGCCTGCACGACGAGCGGGTGGTGCTGTGGACTGGGCACCGACGCGAGCGGGCCCTTGACGGTGAAGAAGCGCCCTTCGTGATCGATCGGGTGCACCTTGGAGGGGTCGGCGAACCGGCCCGTGTTCCGGTCGCGCACGATGGCGTCGGGTGCCACCGAGTCCCACAGCGCGCGGCAGACCTTGACGAACTCCTCCATTCGCTCGTAGCGCAGGCCGTGGTCCATCAGCTCGTTGAACCCGTAGTTCGCCGCGTCCGCGCCGCGCGTCGAGGCAACCACGTTGAAGGCGATGCGTCCGCCCGTCACGTGGTCGAGCGAGTTGAGCAGCCGGGCGACGTAGAAGGGATGCATGAACGTGGAGGAGTACGTCAGCCCGAAGCCGATCTTCTCCGTCACGGTGGACATCGCCGCGATGACCGGTGACATGTCGTGGCGCGGCCACTGAATGCCCCACTCCACGGCCGGTTCGATGCTGCCCCGCCAGGTGCTGGGGATGCCGCTTCCGTCACCGAAGAACAGCAGGTCCACGCCGGCGCGCTCGGCCGTCCGGGCCAGCTCCATGTACATGCGTACGTCGGGGAAGTCGTGCCCGACCCAGGAGCCCTGCCGGGCCCAGGCACCCTCGGTGTGGGTGAAGGAGAGGTCGTAGCCGATGTGCATGCCGGTCACCGCGCTGCCTTCTTCCACATCTCGGTGACCTCGTCGGCGTCGCTGATAACGGCCACGTTGAGTGCCAGTTGGGCGAGGGCGGCGGCGTTGACGTCGAGGTCGTAGGCGGCGGTGGCGTCCCGGGGGACGACCACGGGCCAGTCCAGTTGCATGGCGTCCTGGGCCGTGGCGTACACGCAGCACTCGCTCGTCAGGCCCACGACGGTGAGCCAGTCGCAGCCGGCCTCGTGGAGCCGGGCGGCGAGATCGGTGTCGAGGAAGCCGCTGTAGCCGCGCTTGACGACGCGCGGTTCGCCCTCGGCGGGCCGCACGCGGTACCACTCGGCTCCGGGCGTACCGAGGACGCACGGTTCGGCCGGGCTCATGGGGGCGTCGTAGTCGCCGCCGCGCAGCCAGTTGCTCGCCCGCCACGGACGGGCCGGGTCGCTGCCCAACTCGACCCAGAGGACGGGCACTTCGGCGGCGCGTGCCGCGTCGACGAGGTCGCCGACGCGGGTGACCGCCTGGTCGAGGGCAGCCAGTGCGGCGTCCGTCAGCCCGTATTCCGTGAGGCGGGCCGGATCGGCGAAGTCGCGCTGTACGTCGACCACGACCAGCGCGGGCCTGCTGCCGGGTCGGGTGAGGTGGGCGAGTTGGGTGTCGCGCAGGCCGGGCATCAGGCTGCCACCTCGTCGCGGGCGCGCAGGGCGGGCAGTACGGTCTCGCCGAACAGCAGCATGTCCTCGTCGTACTCCGGGAAGATCAGCATGAGTCCGTCGAGGTCGGCTTCGCGCACGATGTACTCGATGTGGTCGGTGACCGTTTGCGCCGATCCGGCGACGTACGGCGTCTGGAACGCCGCCTCGCCGTCCGCGCCGTCGGCCCACGCGCGGGCCTGGTCCTCGGGGATGCCCCAGGTGCGGCGCATGTGGGCGAGGGCCTCACGGTCGAGTCCCGCGCCCCACTGCTTCACCTTCTTGGCGGCCAGCTCGTCGGTCTCGTCCTGGACGACGGTGAGCATCGAGTAGGTCTTGCAGACGCGGCCGTGGGCCTTCGCCCGGTCGTGGACGTCCGCAGAGAGCATCCGCATCTCGTCGAGGCTCTCGGCGGAGAGGAAGGCACCGTCGGCGTACTTGGCCTGGAAGCGCCGGGCGTCCTCCGACCTGCCCGCGTTGATGAGGGTCGGGCGGGTGGCCGGATGCGGGCGGGACTCGCAGTCGACCAGGTCGAAGTACGGCGTGCGCATGGTGACGGAGTCCTCGGTCCACAGGCGGGTGACCGCCTCCGTCCACAGCTCCGTCATCCGGTAGCGGTCCGCGTGGCTGAGCTGCGGGTCCCACTCGCCGAACTGTTCGAACTCGCCCGCGTAGGAGCCGTTGACGATGTTCATGCCGGCGCGGCCGCCGGAGATGTCCTGGAGGGTGGCGTACATCTTCGCCGCGAGGGCGGGGTTGTGGACGTTGGCGTGCAGGGTCGCCCAGATCTTGACGCGGCTGGTCGCCTCGGCGAGCGCCGCCATCATCGTCATCGATTCGAGCGAGCGGCCCCAGTGGTCGGTGCTGCCGCCGAAGCCGCGCCACTTCGCCATCGACATGACGAAGTCGAGGCCGATGGTCTCCGCGTGGATGGCTGCGCGCTTGTTCCACGCGTAGGTCGCCTCGGGGTGCGGCGCGGTCGTGGACAGCATCCATCCGCCGTTCCCGATGGGGAGGAAGATTCCGTACTCTTTCGCGGGCATGCGGGTGAGTCCTTCTGTGAGATCGCCGGCGCCGTGCGGGGAGCCGGGAGCCGTGCGGGCTGCTTGATGCGGCGGGTGCGGTCAGGGGGCGGGCCAGACGAGCTTGTCGGCGGCGTACACGTTCTTGACGAAGGAAGCGTCGAACCACCCCCGGGCCTGGTCGGCGGTCACACTGGCGGGCACGATCCTGAACTGGTGCAGCATGCCGACCAGCCCCGTGACGTTGTCGGGGTCGATGCCGCCCAGGGGCTGTCCGGGCGTCGGGTTGTCCTTGACGACCTGCGTCTCGGTCTTCCAGATCGCCGTGTTCAGCTTCTTGTCGTAGGTCGGTCCGGACAGCTCGGCCGCGTACCCCACACATTCGGCGATGTGCTTGTCGCTGGACGTGCAGTAGTCGTAGGCGTGCAGCGCGGCGCGCAGGATGTCCTCGACGGCGTGCGGGTGGGCCTTGGCGAACGCTGGGTTCACCGCCATCGCGCCGAGTGAGCTGGGGACGCCGTAGTCGACCGGCTTCCACACCGTGACGTCGTCGCCGGCCGCCTTGAGCTGGTTGGGCTCGTTGGAGACGAATCCGGTGAGCGCCTCCAGGCCGCCCTGCCTGCGGGGCAGTACGGAGGGGTCGTATCCCTGCTTGACCAGCTTGAGCGAGTCCCACTTGACTCCGGCCTTGACCATCATCGCCTGGACGGTGGCGGGTACGTAGCCCTTGTGGCCGACGACCTTGCCGTCGAGCTGGGGCAGCTTGGTGATGTCCTTGTTCGTCATCAGGATCTCGAGGCCGGCGTTCGAGTACGAGGAGATGCCGGTGATGTCGATGCCGTTGGCCCGGGCCTGGATGACGTCCTGCTCGGCGACCGGACTCACGGTCGCCTGACCGCTGGCGAGGAGCTTGGTGTTCTGTGCCGTGTCGCCGGTGCCGGGCTTGAGGGCGAGGTCGAGGCAGAGATCCTTGAAGTAGCCGAGCTTGGCGGCGGCGATGTACTCGAGGATCGACACGGACGACTGGTACTGGTAGCCCGACAGGTAGGTGATCTTTCCGGCGGCCTTGTTCTCGGCGCACCGCGCGGCGGAGATCGCGGAACCTGCCGAGCCGGCCGAGGTGCTGTCGGAGGAGTCCGAGCCGCATCCCGCGAGGCCGGCCGTCAGTACCAGGGCGGACAGGGAGGCGAGGCCGGATCTGATGAGGGTGGACTGCATGGGTGACTCCGAACTGGCGGGGGCCGCCGGGGAAAGGGGTGCCTGGGAAGGGGTGTGCCGGAGAAGGGCGCCGCCCATGAGGCGGATCAGGGCATGGGGCGCCGAGTGCCCCGCCATCGCGGGCGACCGGGGACAGCGACGTGAGGGCGGGTCAGTTGTGCGCGCTGTCGTGCCAGTGGAGGACGCGGCGTTCCACCAGCGTCACGACGAGCAGCAGGAGTACGCCCAGGACCGCGAGGACGAGGATCGAGGCGTATACGACCGGCAGCTGGTTCATCGACGAGGCCACACTGATCGCGGTGCCGAGGCCGCGGGTCGATCCGGACGCCGACATCTCGGCGACCACCGCGCCGACGATCGACAGGGGGAAGACGATGCGCAGCGCCGCGAACAGGAACGGCAGCGCGTTGGGGAAGCGCACGTGCAGCAGGAGTTCGAAGCGGCCCGCGTCCATCGTCCGGTACACCTGCAGCACTTGCTGCGGCACGGACCGCAGACCGGCCGCGGTGTTGATGAGGATCGGGAAGAAGCAGATCAGGCCGGCGATGACGAGCTTGGGCAGCGGGCCGAAACCGAAGGCCACGACCAGTGCCGGTGCGATCGCCACGAGCGGGGTGACGTTGAGGACGACCGCGATCGGCATGACCGCCCGGCGCACCACGGGAAGCTCGGTCGTCAGCACCGCGAGGACGACCGCGGCGACGAACCCCAGCGCAAGGCCGGCCGTCGCCTCACCCAGGGTGACCAGAGCGTTGTCGACGTAGTAGCCGAACTCCGTGGTGAGCGAGTCGCCGATCTTCGGCAGCGGCGGCAGCAGGTAGGGCAGTTCCCTGGCTCCCCACTGCCACAGGACGGCGAGGAAGGCCAGCATCACGGCGAGGGGCAGCCACACGGAGGGACGGACCCACGCGATCCGGGACCTCGGATGCCTGAGGCTGAAGCGCGACGGTTCGACGGGTGTCTGCGGCTCCGTCGCCGGGGTGGTGCCGGCGCGTTCGTCGGTCACGGTCATCTCCCGCACCCCCTTCACGCGGCCGCGCCGTGCCAGGCGTGGCGCAGTCGGTCTCGGATCAGGTCCTCGTACTCGTGGAAGCGACGTTCCCGGAAGAGGTTCTCTCCGCGCGGCCGGGGCAGGTCGATGTCGATGGTGTCCACGACGCGGCCCGGCCGCGGCGCCATGACGACCACGGTGTCGGAGAGCCGGACGGCCTCCGAGACGGAGTGGGTGACGAACAGCACCGTTGTCTTCAACTCGTCCCACAGGTCGAGCAGTTGGTCCTGAAGGCTCTCGCGGGTGAACTCGTCGAGTGCCGAGAAGGGCTCGTCCATGACGAGCACGTCGGGGCGCAGACCGAAGGCGCGCACGATCGCGGCACGCTGCTGCATACCGCCGGACAACTGCGCCGGGAGCTTGTGCATGGCTTCGCCGAGACCCGCCTTGACCAGGAGGTCCCGCATGTCCGGGGCCGCCTGCCGCTTCTCGAAGCCGCCGATGCGTTCGCGGCGCCCGGCGGCACCCCTGTTGATCTTCTGCGGCAGTGTGACGTTCCGCAGCACGGACAGCCAGGGCAGCAACGCCGGGCTCTGCGGCACGAGTCCGATCATCTTGGCGGCGCACGCCTTCGCCGGCGTCACGCCATGCACCCGGACCTCACCGCGATCGGGCTGCTCAAGCCCGGCCACCATGCGCAACAGCGTCGACTTGCCGCAGCCGCTGGGCCCGATGAGACTGACGAACCGGCCGGACGGCACCGTCAGATCGACGCCGTCGAGGGCATTCGTGGCGGACGGCCCGAATCCGTAGACCCGGTGCACCGATCGCAACTCAAGTGCTGGCGTACCAGTCACCTTCACGCTCCCATCCATGTCGCGAGCACGAAGGCCCGATCCTGGAAGTCGGAGAGCGTGCGTAGCGAGTGCGGGAGACTGCGACGCGGAAATCCGCTTAGGTGTTTCCGACCGTAGGAGCCCTGTGTTTCGCTCCGTCACCACTTCTTGTTTCGTGGGTATTACGTTCGCTGCTGCAGCGTTACGGCCGTGCTGCCGTCGAAGACGTAGATCTCGATTCCGAGGTCCGCCGCCGCGCCTCCCACCCAGCCGCCGAGCGCCTGCACGATCAGCTCGGAGACAAGGAGCACCGCCCGCTCGGCGGTGGGCACCGCGTCACGCAGCCAGAGCAGCTTGAACATGTCCGCCATGACCTTGTTGCGGTAAGCGGGCTTGTACGCGCCCTGATTGCCGACGAGCTGAACGAGCACCCGGCCGTCGGCGTCGATCCCCTCGACCTCGACGCGGTTGCCGTCGGGCAGCTTGAGCGGCTTCGGACGCAGCCTGGTACCGAGCCGGTCGCCGAGGGCGATCAGCATCCGGCGTTCGACAGAACCCTCGGTGAACCGGCTCCACTCGGTGGGGGCTTCGAGGACAGTCAGGTGGCGCATCTGCCGGAGTCTAGGGAGCACCCGTTTCCTGCGTGTTTCACAGGAATGTGTACCTACTGCTGGGTGATCGAAAGAGGTTTCGCGTGGCTGCACGGCTTCCGGCCCTTACGGATCTGCTGGGAAGGCCGAGCCGACATCCACCAAGCGCTCGGGTAGTGGTGCGAGTGCCGGCTGCCGGTGACGAGGCGGTAGATCGCCTTGGCCGCCCCGGTGCCCACCACACTGCTGCTGGGCCCGTCATCTTTGGCACCAACGCCTTCGGTGGGCGCCCGTAGGCTTCCGGTGACCACCCCGGTGACCACCCCGGTGACCACCCCGGTGACCACCCCGGTGATCGCCTCCGTGGTGTGCCGCGCCTACTGGTGGAGAGGCACTGTTCTGGCTGTGCCCTATTCGCCCGTAGCGGTACTCAGGCTCGGGACTCGACAGTCAGAGCGTCGACAGGCATGCCACCAGCCGCTGATTGGCTCTCGACCGGGAACGGCGCGCCAGGGAAACTGCGGACTTCTGATGCTGTGCTTGAAGGAGTTGTGATGCAGGTCGCCGTGGTCACCTTCGACGGATTCAACGAGCTCGACAGCTTCATCGCTTCCGCCCTGATCAACCGATGCCGTAAGGACGGCTTGGAAGCCTTCATCACGACGCCGACGCCGGTGGTCACGTCGATGAACGGCGTCGAGGTGACCGGGCAGCGCCCGATGGAGTTCGTGACTGAAGCCGACGTTGTACTGATCGGTAGCGGGGTGAAGGCGCGAGAGGTGGTCGCCGACGACCGGCTGATCTCGAAGCTGCTGCTCGACCCTTCGCGACAGCTGATCGGTGCGCAGTGCTCCGGCGCGCTGGTGCTCGCCCGGCTCGGGTTGCTGGAAGGCATGCCGGCTTGCACGGACATGAAGAGCCGAGCCTTTGTCGAAGGCTGCGGCGTCACCGTGCTGGACGCGCCGTTCCACGCCGAGGGGAACATCGCTACGGCGGGCGGTTGCCTGGCGTCCCAGTATCTCGCCACGTGGGTGATCACCCGAATGCTCGGGGAGGACGCCGCGCGCGCCGTCATCGACTACGTGGCTCCGGTCGGCGAAAATCAGGAGACTGTCGAGCGGGCCATGTGTGCCGTCCATGCGGGCGTGGTTGGGGCGCTGACGCCTCGCAGTCAGCATTTCGGGCCGCTTGCAATCACGACGACGACTTCTTGAGCGCATTGAGGGCGTGGCGTTGTCTGAGGTACGCGTGAGCCGTGGATGCGGCGAAACAAGCGGAGAGCTAGGAACTGCTGTCCCCTCTGGTTGCCCGTCAGCTTGATTTCCTCTGCGTTGTCTCGGCGAAGGCCAGCCCTTGCAGGGCGAGTCGTTGCGTTTCGTATCGGCCTTCGGTCGTGAGCTGTACTGAGATTTGTGGAGTCCCCGGACTGTCCCGAGTTGAGTGGAGTCGAGTTGCTTGGTTTCAGGCTACTGGTGGTGGGGTGCGGAGTTCGTACTCCACCGGGCTGAGCATGCCCTGGGCTGGGTGGCCGTCTTCAGCCTGCCCGACTTCGCCCGCACCTGCGGCACCGCGGTAGTCGTGCTCGTCACCGTCGGCGGTCTGCTCCAGATGGACTGTGTGTTGAAGGTCTGTTTGGTGCAGTGTATTTCAAGAGATGACGCGGTTGGGCCTGGGTTCTCAATAGGGCTGGAGGGTATTGCATTCTTGGCTAAAGTCGGGGCATTTCTGGACGTTGATCAGT
This sequence comes from Streptomyces sp. NPDC002817, assembly GCF_053592055.1. Lineage (NCBI taxonomy): Bacteria > Bacillati > Actinomycetota > Actinomycetes > Kitasatosporales > Streptomycetaceae > Streptomyces > Streptomyces sp. NPDC002817. The sequence goes on along the minus strand of NZ_JBSFUY010000043.1, from coordinate 37,729 downwards.
ATGTCGAATAGGTAGTCAAAATAGGTACTTCCTCGTCGGCTGGGCAGGAATTCCTTGTCCCGATCCACCCGGATCACCGACGGCAGCCCTGCGGTCGTGAAGACGTCATTTCAGTTGGTGAGTCGACGGTGGGATATCAGGGTTGCGGCGATGGCTGTAAGGCGAGGAAGTGTTCTGGCTTGCGCTCGTAACGGCGGTGGAGTTGTCGGCAGCCTGACAGCCAGGACACCGTCACGACTCAGCGATGCCGGCCCAGCCGTTGCGAGGACTCGACGCCCGTGCGGGCTATGCGGTGCTGGATGCCTCTGGAGGACAGCCGACGCCGCAGGTGCTGATAGTCGTAACCCTTGACTCGGCTCCGGACATGAGAGCCGTGGCCTTCAAAAGCATCAAGAACGTCCGAAGCGTCCAGGAGACGGATCGAGGACTCCGGCCGATGCGGCGCGCCTGCGCACCGCCCAGTACCTGTTGGACATGCGGCTTCGGCAGCTGCGAGCCGCTGCCGGTGACCGCACCGAAACGGCCACCGCCAGCGCGCCCGAGGCGGCTGTCCCAGCCCGGGAATCGAGAGCACCGCGACGCGCAACCCGAAAAGTTGCAGGTACCCCAGCACCTTCGTCCAGGAGACAGTCAGGCGTGCCCGACCGGCACATACCCACTGGGACAAAATCGGGGACTGATTCCTTGTGCGCGTTCGAGCGAAGATGACCAAGCGGATGGCTGTTGTGGCGACAGCGGCCGCCGCACTCGCCACCACTGGGCTGGCCACGGCCCCCACCGCCTCGGCCGGCGACTACAACGGATGCGGCTGGCCCCGCGTCTGCTTCTACCTGACCGACAGTGACTGGAACAACAGCAAGCCCACGGCCGCGTACCAGGACGTCACCAGCTCCTACCAGGACCTCGGATCCAAGAGCTACGGCGCCAACTACGTCAGGAACACCCGCAACGACGACCGGGTCTCCCTACGCGTCCACGACAAGTACAGCGTGACCTACTACCGGTGCCTCCCCCCGAACAGCACCTACCACTTCAACGACGACTTCAGGGTGAGCGGCATCAAGATCCAAACCCAATCCACCTGCCCCTCAAGCTGACAGCCGTGCCTTTCAGCGCAGGGCGACGATTGGCACGTCGAACGCCGCTACTCCCTAGAACGGAACACACATGAAGCTCAAGTCCGCGGCACTGGCGGCAGCCGTCCTCACGGTGGCCGGCCTGGGGGCCTCAGTCCCGACGGCCGGCGCGCAGGAGGCCGGGGCGCTGGCCGTCAACAACTGCAACGGCACCATGACGTCCGACAACAACATGGGTTCCTTCTACACGCGGATCCCCGCCTACGTCTCCAAGACGGGCAGCACGACCCACCGCTACTCCCGCTGCAACATGGCACAAGGGGCTAACGGCGACCACGTCAAGGCGCTGCAGCGGATCCTCAACAACTGCTACGCCCGTGGTCTCACCGTCGACGGTGACTTCGGCGCGAACACGAAGAAGGGGCTGGAGTACGCACAGCGGCTCGCCAGTCCTTCCGTCACCGTCGACGGCGTGTGGGGCCCGAATACCCTCCACGGCGTCAACCTGCCGGGATTCGATAGCAACGGCCAGTTCAACGGCCACTGCTACTCGCAGGTGTACTGAGTAGGTTCGAGGACTGGCGCGGTGGCTGACGCTCCGTTTCCAGTCCCCGAACCTACTCAGTGGACGTTAAGTCCGTTTCTGGTAGCGGCCTCGTCCGGGTTGGGTGAGGAAGCCCTGGCGGGTGAGGCGTCCGAGGCGGGCGCGGGTGACGTTGACCGATGCCTCGTCGGTGGGCATGCCCAGGTGTTCGTGGAGCTCTCGGGCTCGGAACTCCTGGTCGGGGTGCTGGTTGAAGGCGTTCACGATGGCCTGGTAGGCGGTGCTCGTCTCGGGCGGATCGGGGTCTTCTCCGGCCGGTGCGAGTTCGGTGATGACCTTCCGGGTGGTGGCCAGGTCGACGAGTCGTGCTTCGGCCTCGGCCAGTGCGGCGGTCAAGTGCTCGATCTGGTCGCGTAGTTCACCAGCGCGGGCGGTGGTTTCGTCGTGCTGGGCCTGGAGGCCGGCCAGGAGCTCGATGATGGTCACGCGGCCAGCTCGAGGGTGTCGCGCCAGGCGGGACTCGGCGAGGTGAGCCGGCGGGCCATGTTCGCGATGGAGGCCCAGTAGACGCGTGAAGCGGAAGTGTCGGGCCGGTGGTCGTATTCACGGGCGAGGCGCCGGTGCAGGAGCAGGGTGCCGTTCGTCTGCTCGACCACCCATCGTTTCGGCTGTGGGACGAAGCCTTTGCCCTGGTCGTCGGGGTTGCGGCGGACGACCTCGACGTCGATGTCCAACAATGCGCCATGGATGACGACTTGGTCCTTGAAGCCCTGGTCCACCAGGACCTTCTCCAGCCGGTTGCCGCAGCGTTCGGCGGCCTGGTCGAGCAGGGCGGTGCCGGCGGCGTTGTCATGGGCGGAGGCGGCCAGCACCACGACGCCGATGACCAGCCCCAGAACGTCCACGGCCAGCCCTCGCTTGCGCCCCGACACCTTCTTGTTCGCGTCCAGCCCTGTCGTGGTCTTGGGGACACCTGCGGCCGCGCGCACGGACTGGGTATCGAGGATCACGAGGGACGGGTCCTCTAATCGGCGGGCTCTCTCCCGCACTTGGCAGCGCAGGAGTTCTTGAATCCGCTGGTCCAGGCCGTCCTGGCGCCACAGCCCGAAGTAGTAGAACACCGCCGACCAGGACGGCAGATCGTGCGGCAGGTACCGCCACTGACAGCCCGTCCGGTTCTGATAGAAGATCGCGTTCACGACTTCCCGCAGGTCGCAGGACCCGGGATCTCCGGTCGCCGACCGGGCCACCCGGTCCTGTTTCCAGGCCGTGATCATCGGTTCGATCAACGCCCACTGCTCGTCCGACAAGTCGCTGAGGTACGGCTCTCGCTTCACGCCCGCATCTCAGCATGGACATGCCCAACAGATGGCCCGGACGGCGATCAGTACCACGATCGAGCGATCACGAACCGAGGAAGATCGGACTTAACGTCCACTCAGAGGGCGGCATGAGAGTTGATGCCCGATTCCTCGTTTCGTGCGGACAAGCGGGCAGGTCGTGACGACATCAGTCGACTACGGCCGAGGCTGGGTGAACAAGCCTGGCTCGGTCTCGGCCAGGATCTCGCGGCCGGCCGGCCGGCCGGCCAGCCAGCCGCTTGAGCTTGAGGCGGACGTTGTCGCGAGCGGAGGCGAACACCGCGCGTAACTGCTCGCGCAGCTCGGGGCGGAGAGGCGGGCCGCATCGACAATGCGGCCCGCCTGAGCGACAACATCCGGGTCAAGCCGTCGCTCAGCTGCGGCGCGAGAGGACGCGGGAGGCGCACTCATACCTGAGTGGATCCTTCGAGAGGAACCAGGTTCGCCGCCTACGGACTGAGCCCCGAGCAGGTCGACAGCCTCTCTACCTGGGCCGTCGCCTGGGCAACCGACCTCGACCCCGTCTGCACACCACCCGCTCGACGACGAGTGGCCCACCTTCAGCCCGGCGGTCTCGGCATCTCAGCGCGGGCGTCAGTTCATCTATCCCGCTCGGCCGTCGATCGGTGTGCTGATCAGTCACCGCTGTCCGGGGCGCAGCCTCCGATACGTGAGTCCGGGATCGGCATTCACTACGCGGAGGGCGATCCCCACGGCGCCCATGAGGCGATGAGAGCCGCTCTGGGGGCTGTGGGCAACCTGAACTGTTATAGGTATAGGCAGAGTTGGATGACCATTATGTTGTCGGGGGCTCGGTCAGGACCACCGAGCCGCATGGCCAGCGCATACTCCGCGCCGTTTGGTGGTCCTGCCGGGCATAGGTTCGCCGTACCTACGCAGGGTTGAACCCTGGCTGGCCGAGAGCCGTCCGCTGATCATCGGTGATATGCCATCGAAAGGACAGACCTTCGTGCGCGTCCCCACCGTCTCCGCCGCCCTCACCCTCCTGCTCATGGCCACCCCCGCCGTGGCCTCCACGCACACCGGAAATCCGGCTCCCACCCCGTCGCCCCAGGCCGCGGAACTCCGCAACGACGCCGGCATCGGCCTTCCGTCCCGGTACATCGTCCCGGGCCTGCGGGCATACCCCGGCGGACTGGCGTACGACCGGGCCACCGACCAGTTCTTCACCGGCAGCACGCAGGAGGGCACCCTCTACATGGGCACGCCCGGCCGGGAGAAGATGCAGATATGGCTCCCGGGCGGCGTGGACGGCCGTATGACCACGTCGGGGATCATCTCCGATGACCAGGGCAGGCTCTACGTGGGCGGAGGCGCGACCAACCGGGTGTGGATCTACGACATCCGATCCCGCCGGCTCCTGGCCACGGTCTCCGGAATGCCCGGTGGCTTCGTCAACGACATCACCATCGCCGAGGACGGCACCGCCTACGCCACCGACTCGATCGGTCACCTCATCTACCGGATCAGCGAGCGGGACGGGCGCTGGAGCATGCACCCCTGGCTCGACCTGAACGGCACTCCGGTAGAGCACGTCAACGGGCACAACCTCAACGGCATCATCGCGGTCGACGGCGACAACCTGATCGCCGTGCACAGCCAGTCGGGCAAGCTGTACCGATTCGACCGGAACTCCAAGGAGATCCACCAGGTGGACCTCGGCGGCGCCTTCCTGTACGGCGGCGACGGCCTCGTTCGGCATGACGGGCGGCTCTACGTGGTCCGCGGCGGGCTCTCCCCGCAGAACCCGCAGCCGCAGGTCTCGGTGCTGCGGCCGGCCGAAGACTGGTCGGCGGCCGAGGTGGAGTCCGTGATCAACTCGGACTTCCTGCATCCCAGCACCGCGCGAGTGGTACGTGGCCGGCTGCTGGTGGTCAACAGCCAGTACAACACCGGGCAGACCGGTGGCCAGCCGGAGCTCCCGTTCTCGATCTCGGCCATCCCGCTCGGCTGACGCCGCCCGCCGAGGGTCGCCCGTCGGGTCAGCGGGCGGTCAACACGCGCACGTCTGCCACCTTGCCGAAGTCCTGCACCTGGTCCTTCACCTCGAACGTCACCGACTTGACGTCGTCGGCGGGGGCCGGGTAACTCCCAACGGCCGCCCCGAACCCAGCCCGGCCCGCAACCGGGACGTGTACCTCCTCTTCGCGCACGCGCCGTACTACCCCGGCGCCGGAACCCAGGAGATCAACACCACCGTCGTTGCTGCCGACTCGCTGCTCCACCTGCAGTCCGCGCCGCCCTTCCACCTTCGACCCGTACCTCGACTACCTGCAGCAACGCTGGGACGAGGGCGAGCACAGCGCCAAGGTCCTGCACCAGGAACTCCTCACCAAGGGCTACTTGGGCCACTATCAGCGCGTGAAGATGGCCGTCGCACCGCTACGGCGCGGCCTGCCCCTGGACGAGCCACACGAGCGGCCGCCCTCACCACGCGAAGCCGCCCGCTGGATCATCACAGCTCCCGGCCGGCACGGCCCGCACACCGCGCAACGTCTGCAGCGGTTACTCGAACACTGCCGCCGCCGACCACATCACCTCGGTCACCTATCCCAAGGCAGGCGGCCTCAACGAAGAGACCGTCACCGCCACCTACGACGCCTACGGCCGCTCCCGGACCCTGACCTCGCCCTGGCAGACCTACATCAGGGGCACCGGCTACGACGCCTACGGCCTGCTGACCGGCCGTACCTACGGCCCGTCCGGCACCAGCACCAGCGACGTCAGCGCCCAGCGCAGCTACAGCTACAACTACGACAACGGCACACGGTGGCTGCAGGGCATCACCACCACCGTCAACGCCGGCGTGATCACCACCGAGAAGCAGCAGGATGTCTACTCCTGCGACCGCGACGGCAAGATCCTGCGGATACGGGAACAGGCAAGCTGCCAGACCGCGCAGTCGCAGTGCTTCCGCTACGACGACCAGGCCCGCCTGATCACTTCCTACACCCGTGCAGAAGAGGGCGGCTGCTCCGCGTACACCGCCTCCGACTTCACCGGCCCAGACCCCTACGAGACGGACTACAGCTACGACCGCATGGGTAACCTGCAGTCCGTCACTGAGTTCGACGCCGCCCGCACGGAGACCACCCGCGACTACCTCTACCCCGGTTACGACGACGCCGGCACCTGGACGGACAACGCCGCCCGCCCGCACGCTGTCCGTAAGATCAACACCATCGCCGCGGGCACCACCACCGCGACCGAGGTCCTCACCTACGACAACGCCGGCCAGACGGTCAAGCGCGTCGCACCCGGGAAGACCAGCGACTACACCTGGAACCCGCTCGGCCGGATTGCCACGGTCAAGACCACCACCGACGGCGGCAGCGACCTGACCCGTTACGCCTATGACGCCGACGGCAACCTCCTGGTCCGCACTACCCCCGACGAAACCGTGGCGTCTATCGGCGGCATGGAACTGCGCACCACCGACGGCACCACGGTGACCGCAACCCGCTACTACACCAGCGGCGACACAACCGTCGCTATTCGCACCACGGAAGGCACCACCTCCACCGACGGGAAGGGCAAGGTCACCTACCTCATGGGTGACACCCAGGCCTCCACCCAGCTCGCCGTCGACGCCACCACCGGCACCACCACCCGCCGCCGCTACACACCCTTCGGCGACGAACGTAGCGGCACCCTGCCCACGGGGACCGACAACGGCTTCCTTGGGAAGACGGAAGACACCAGCACCGGACTCTCTCTTCTCGGGGCCCGCGCCTACGATCCCGACTTGGGACGGTTTCTCAGCACGGACCCGCTGAGCAGTCCGTACATGCCGCAGCGGCTGTCTGCCTACAGCTACAGCGAGAACGACCCCGTCAACCGGATGGACCCCACAGGTCTGGAGAGCTGTTGGCCCTCTAATTACTGCTCGGGTGACAACGGCACATACGACGACTACGACCCGGCCGACGATCCTCATTCCGCGCAAAACAGAGATCCTGTCACGGACATCGGAGACGGCGAAGCACCTCCGCTGGATGAAGACCTTGTCAAGGACTACGACGGGCGGCCCACGGAGTCTCAGATGAGACGGCTCGGCACGTACATGGAGGGTGTCAGCCTCGAACTCAACTACGAGCTCTACTTCCGCGAGTATTGCAATGTCAATCCAAGCATTGATATGACCTGTAAGAATCTCCGTAACTACTACGGAGACTGGCAGCACGTAAAGAGTATCGATTCCGTAGATACATGCCCCATCTGCGGAAACATAGGATTTCAGCTACTCATGGACTACGTCCTCGGGCGCTTCGGAGGGCCTTGCTCCAAGAACAGCTTCCTTCCTGAAGCGCAGGTCCTCATGGCAGACGGGACTGTCAAAAAAATCCAGGACATCGCCGTAGGCGACAAGATACTTGCCACAAACCCTGAAACCGGAAAGACAGAAGCACGCATCGTCCTGGCCACGATCATCACCGAGGAGGACAAAGACTTCACGGAAGTGGCCGTGGAGACGAGTGGTGAAATTTCCGAGATTATCGCAACCGATCACCACCCGTTCTGGTCCCCTTCGGAACACGCCTGGGTCAACGCAGTCGACCTAAGGAAGGGTATGACCCTGCGCACGGATGCTGGTGCGGTCGTCACTGTCGACGAGACTCACTCGCTCCATCGCATGCAGGAAACGCGCAATCTCACCGTTGACGGCATCCACACGTACTATGTACTGGCTGGCGCCACCCCGGTCCTGGTTCATAACAGTGGTGGAAATGTCAATCCCTTTCCGTCTCTTCCGAACATGAATGGGATGACGCAAACTCAGGCATACGATACGCTTCGGGCCCATGGATTTGAGATGGCAGGACCCACTGGAGATTCTGGCGCCTGGGCTACGTTCAAGGATGCCTCGGGGAATAAAGTTTCAATAGAAATGGCGAACGGTCGTGTCGTGAGAAGTAATATGATTGACATGGGCCCGAACGCTAGAAACCGCCCACAACGTTGGAACCCTGACGGAACTCCCTATTCTTCGACGCAGGATCATAAGGATACGGGTGAGTATCTCAGAAACTGCCCATAGGAGTGTGTGAGCGTTGAATGAGATCGATGCGGCCGACGCGCTTAGTCCGTATGCCCGAAAGATTCAGGCGATCTCGGGAATCACTGCTCGATGGGCTGGGTACTATGTTCAGACAGTGGTGTGCCAGATGGATGCAAATTGGCCTGAGGGGGACCTGGTGCTCGGTTTCGTGGAGGAGGAAAGGCCATATGCGCCGGTATGGCTACATCTTGCACGGATCCGCTATCTCCGCATGGATGATCTGAGGGAGACGGGGCCATGCTTTATCGATGGCGTCCAAGTCTCCTTGCTGCCCGTCCAACGCTCCGACTGGCCGGCCGAGACGCGCATGCACACGCTTCGGAGTTGGGAAGGCAAGTGGGGGCAGGTCGACCTAGAGTGCGAAATGGTGAGGATCATGATTTCCGGTCCTTGGAGCTTGGAAGCGATCGCCCAGGTTATCAATGTGTCCCTTACCCCACCGGAGCTAACGGCCATCTCAGCTTGAGGGCGTCGGCAGGGCGATCGCGAAGTGACACAGATCTTCTCCTGGGCTTCGGAGGCCGCTTCGCGGATCGCAGAGGAGTAGGGACTGGCCCGGTCCCGGCAGGCATTTCAGGCACTTAACGTGTCAAGCAGCGGCGGCGAGAACCGTAGGGAAGGCCGTGTTCTCGTCGAACAGCATGTGGTTCTTGAGACAGTGAGCCTCTTTCATCTTGAATAGTCGCAGGTCGGTAGTACGTGGATGGCTTGGACGGTGCGGCTGATGCGGCGGGTGGAGCAGCGTGCTCGTGCCGGCCGCGCGCCTCCGGTCTCCGCTATGCCGCTCGTGCAACGCCGACTCCCGCGCGGCCGTCCACCGGGGCGCGAGTTCTTCCTGCGGCGAGTACAACACCCGCTCCGCCCTGTCCGATCCTTCCGTCACCTCGAAGCAGACGTTGCCGCGTACGCAGTCCCCGCCACCGACCTTCGGGTCCATCGAGTACACCGTTGCCGCAGGCATGGCGCGGGGGCCCTGCGGGAGTTGGGTGCCGCAGCTGGCCCGTGTGCTGGCCCGGTGCGGGGTGCTGGGCGCTGCCCCTTGGCCGCACGGTGGCTGCCGTGGCCGTGGCCGTGGCCGTCGCCCGGCCCCGGCTCGCGGGCCTGTGGCCCGGGGGAGGGGTGCGGGTGGGTTTAGTCGTGGTCGTGGGGGTGGTCTTCTTCGTGGAGTCTGCTGGCGAGGTCGTCGGCCCAGTGCACGGCCCAGGCGCGCAGCGCGGTGATGGTGGCGGCGTCGAGGCCGTAGGCGGCAAACGCCTCGTCGTCGGTCCACTCGGCGCCCGCGAGGTTGGCCTGGAGGTCTTCTCGTTCGAAGCGTCCCCGGGCGTGTCGTCGGCCGAATTCCTCGAGGTCGGCAGTGTTCCAGCGGTGGGAGGCGGCGAATACGTCGATCAGGTCTCGGGGTGCGCCGCGGTCTCCCAGGGCGCGTACTTTCGTCGGTCGCGCACGGTGAAGCAGGCGGACAGCGGGGCGGTTTCCAGGGACTGCACCTGCCAGCCCAGTTCCTGGAGGCCGCTGTGCAGGGCGGCGGCGATGTCGGCCATGGGGGCGGGGTTTTCGGTGGCGACGTCGAGGTCCTGGCTGGGCCGGCTGACCAGACGGTGGGCGCGGACGGCGTAGCCGCCGGTCAGCACGAGGGGGTAGGGGGAGCCGAGAGCGATGACGTCGGCCAGGAGCCGTGCGTGCAGTCCCGGCATGTCCAGGCTCACGCGGCCGCCTGGCCGCGGGCGGCAAGCTGGGGGAAGGCGTCTTCCCATACGGTGCGCACGGTGCGGCCGACCAGACGGCGCAGTGTCGGCCACAGCTCCAGCAGAACGTCCTGGTTCAGCACGGACGTGAGGTCCTCGCGCAGCCCTTCGTGCAGCACGGTGCGGTACAGACCCATCCGCTGTCGCGGTTTGTCCAGGTCATAGGACGTCATCCCGGACCATGCCACATGCAGCGGAAGGTCCACCACACCCCGTGCGGGGCCCCGCAGCTCGTCCAGGGAAGCGGGCAGACGCTGCTGGAACTTGCGCCGGTACAGCGCCAGGTCGTCCGCGTACGCTCCGGCCAGTTCGGGTCCGGGTGCGGGGGAGTGTGTGCTGGCTGCCATGTCTCCATTATGACGGCGGGCGCGACAGGCCGTGAGCGGGACAGTGTCCATCTCCGGCGCGGCCGCCAAGCAGGTGGAAGCCGTCTTGTCCGGGGCGGAGCTCCACGTCCTGGGCCGCGTCCGGTTCGCTGAGAATCCAGCCGTGACGTCGGCCTGCTTGAGCAGCGCGTCGAGGCTCGTACGGTCCGCGGTGTCTCCTGGACGGCTGCGGTGCGGGGGGCAGGTTACCTCCCGTAATCGAAGGTGTGCACGATTCGAGTCCGACGAAGCGATCCTACTCCGTTTCCTGGAGCGCGTTCAGGAGCGGGATCTGGCCCGTAGCTGGCGGTGGATCGTGGATGCGGAGCGCCGCGAGGTCGAGCGCCGGCGCGGCATCGAAGCGCGGCCGCCGGTGCCGGGTCGGCGGCTGCTACATGGCGGGCGGACGGTCCAAGGGCGTCGCTCGGGATCCTCGACTAGTCAACCGATCTTGCCGAGCGCGTCCTTCTCCGCTTCGTCCTTCTTTTTCTGTATCAGGCCCGCGAGCGTCTGCGCCAGGTTGGACTGCGACATGATCCGCTGGATCTCGTGGTTGCCCATCCGGTCCAGTGAGCTCAACGCGGTCCTGATGAGCGGACCATCGGCCTCTGTGCGGTCTACACGGTCCATGGTGGCCTCCTTGCCTAGGCGCGGGTGTCACGCGCTGCGCGACCGCCCCGCATTCTTCTTCTTTGCCGTCGTCTTCTTTATGGTCTTCTTCTGCGGGAGCTGGTGCACGTCCGCCTCGGTCTCGCCGCGGGAGGCCTGGGCCTTGGCGACGGCCTCCTGCAGGGCGGCCATCAGGTCCAGCACCTTGCCCGCCGTCTCCGGCTCCGGGGCCTGGAGCAGGGGCTTCTCGTCGCGCTTGGCTTCGATCACTTTGGCGAGGGCGCCGGTGTAGGTGTCGCGGAGGTCCTCGCCCTCCAGGCCGTCGCGGGTCATGCGGTCGATGAGGGCGAGCGCGCCGTCGATCTCGTCGTCGGACAGCTCTGCGTTCGGGGTGTCGACGGCGCCCGGGTCGCGGACTTCGTAGGGCCAGCGCATCGCGTGCAGCACCAGCACGTCCTCGCGCACACGGATCAGGCCGAGGCGCTCGCGGCCGGACCAGGCGTACTTCGCGACGGCCACCTTCGCTGACCGGCCTAACTGGCCCTAACAAAGCCTCGGGGCCTCCCCCTGAGTGGTGGACACGCTGATACTGGATCTGCTTGATCCGGAGGAAGCGAGAAGACCGCCGATGGCGATGAAGGACTACTCGGACGAGTTCAAGGCCGATGCCGTGGCCCTGTACGAGTCCACACCCGGGGCGACCTACAAGAGCATCGCTGCTGACCTGGGCATCAACCGGGCGACCCTGCGTGAGTGGGTGCTGCGGGACCGCGACCGCCGTGGCGTCACTGCCGCCGCTGCGAAGCCGGCCGCCCAACCTCGGGAGGCGGTGCCGTCCGCTGATCCGGACGAGCGGGTCCGACAGCTGGAGGCGAGGGTGGCCGAGCTGGAAGCGAGTGAGCGCAAGCTCTCCACCGAGCGGGACATCCTCCGCAAGGCGGCCAAGTACTTCGCCGGAGAGACGAACTGGTGATCAGCCGCTTCCAGTTCGTTGACGACCACCGGGCCACCTACGAGGTGAAGCGGCTCTGCCAGGTCCTGGACGTGAACCGGTCCAGCTACTACAAGTGGCTCGCCGGCGCCCAGGCCCGGGCCGCCCGCCGGCACCAGGACCGGGTCCTGGCCGAGGAGATCCGTCAGGTCCACGGCGAGTCCGGCGGCACCTACGGCTCCCCGCGCGTGACCGCCGAGCTCCACGAGAAGGGGCGGCGGGTCAACGAGAAACGGGTCGCCCGGATCATGCGGACGTTCTCCATCACCGGCATCCGCCTGCGCAGACGCGTCCGCACCACCATCCCGGACCCGGCAGCCCAACCGGTCCCGGACCTGTTCCAGCGAGACTTCACCGCCACCGAACCCGGCCTGAAATACATGGGCGACATCACCTATCTCCCTCTGGAGAACGGGGAGTTCCTCTACCTGGCGACCGTGCTGGACTGCTTCAGCCGCAAGGTCGTCGGCTGGTCCATCGCCGACCACATGCGCACCGGTTTGGTCGCCGACGCACTGCGGATGGCAGCCTCGACCCGCGGCAGCCTGGACGACGCCGTGTTCCACTCCGACCACGGAGCCCAGTACGAATCCCGGGCCTTCGCCGGCCTCTGCAACCAGCTCGGGGTCAGCCGGTCGATGGGCGCGGTCGGCACCAGCGCCGACAACGCGGCCTGCGAAAGCTTCCACGCGTCCCTGAAACGCGAGACTCTCCAGGGCGCCCACGACTATGGTGACGCCGCCACCTGCCGCAGGACCATCTTCGCCTGGCTGACCCGCTACAACACCCGCCGCCGGCACTCCGCCAACGGCCACCTCAGCCCCAACGAATACGAACACCGACACCACACCGCTAAACTCACGCTCGCCGCGTGATCAATAACCGCGTGCCCACCTTCACGGGGGAAGGCCCATGGTGCGTGCTCCTGTTCAGCGTCCGGTGTGCATGAATGCCGCCCAGGATGTGATCCCTTCGCCGTGGCGGTGTAGATAGCGACGCAGGTTGTGCGGCATAGCGCCTGGCGGTTCCCGGCGTCTGACCATGCACAGCTGTGCCGTGCGCAGGGCGTCGGCGGGTGCCAGAGCCTCCTCCTTGAGGAAGTGGTGGAACATGAACATCAGCACCGAGGTCGCCTCGTCCGGCACGCTCCACGCGGAGCTGACCACCGATCGGACCCGGCCGACCAGCAGGGTGGTGCTCAGGCTGAACGCCTCGTCGTAGCCGCGTCCGGAACGGCCGCTGCTGCACGCGGCCAGAACGGCGAGTGCGATACCGCGGTCGGGGCCGGCGCCCAGGGTCAGCACCAGCCGCTCTGCCGCGAGGTGTTCCCCGCCGTCGAGCAGCAGATAGGAGCTGTCCCGTGCCGAAGTGATCTGCTCGACGATTCCGTGGCAGGCCAGGTGCATCATGGTCCCGCCGTCGGGATCGGCGAGCCAGCGCAGCACCTCGTCGCAGGTGCCCGCTCCTTCCTGGCTCGGCTCTCCGTCGGGCAGCCTGCCGACGTATCGCGCGTCCGGATAGAAGCAGTCCTTGATCGCCAGCGCTTCCAGACGCGCGGCGGGCAGGTCCCGCGCCCGTCCCGCGGTGTCGGGGTCACCGACCACCAGTCCCTTCGTGGTGAGGGGTACCGGGTCGTGCCAGGCCGACTCGCACAACAGGCGGGCGGACGGCGCGTAGGAGAACACGACGCGCTCCATGGCGTAGCGCCACGTCCCGTCCGCCGACCTGGTGCGGGCCGCGTGCCAGGGCACGCGGGCCAGTTCCCGTACGGGCACCAGCACCAGTCGTGCGGGGCGGTCCGCGGGCAGGTCGAGGTGGCGCTCGACGAGCGGTCCGATGGCCGCCTCCCACGCCCACTCGCAGATCTCGTCGAGCACCTGCGGGGCCCTGTTCCGCGCGCCGAGCAGGGCACTGTCGCAGGTATGTGCGTCCGCGCCCTCCATGCCCTGGGCCGCGTCGAAGAGGAAGGAGCCGAACGCCGCGAAGCCGGTGTCGTTCAGCTTCGGCAGCAGGCACCAGCTCGGGGGTGCGTCTGCCGGGATGACCACGGCGGCACCGTTGCGCTCGTCGCCCGGTACCAGGTAGACCAGCGCGTCCATGCCGAGCGCACGCAGGGCCGCACTCGTCTCGCGCGTCTGCGGCGGATCAAGCAGCCTGGTCGTGCCCTGGCCCGGACTGGCCGCCGGTGAACCGTCGGCCGTCAGCTCGACACCCGCCAACGCGCCGATGACCCGGCGCCGCAGCTCGCCCGGCACGTCGTCCGGCAGGTGGCTCCGCTGTGCCTCGGCCCATTCCCGGGCCAGGGTCGCATCGCCCGCGGCGGTGAGCCGTGCCTCGAGGCCCCGGGTCTCGGTGGTGGCGTAGAGGATCAGACCGCGGCCCGCGTCCAGGGCGGTGGCGGCGCCTTCCGGATCATGGTCCATGAGGCACAGTCGCGCCGTGTCCAGCGCGTCGCCGGCCGCGTCGCGTGCGGTGGCCTGCATCTCGTCGGGCGTCGACTGCAGCAGCACGCTCCACGCGTGCCCGCGCAGTCCGCTCAGTGCCGTCGAGCGGCCCAGCTCGTTGCGGCCGGCGAGCCGGTAGGCGTGGGCCAGCGGCATGGCGGTCGTGGTCCACAGCGCATGGGTGCTGGACTCGGCCTGCCGCCAGGCCTGTTCGAGCAGGTCCGTGCCGGTCCTGAGGTCGCGCCTGTCACCCGTCATCTCGACCCGGCGCAGGTGCGCGACCCCGGCGAACATCAGGTAGTACGTGCGTCGCGGGTCGTGTTCGGTGGCGACGGACAGCGCCTCGGTGAGGTGTTTCACCGCGCTGTCCACCGACTGCGGGGTGTCCGTGGCCAGTTCGGCGGCGCCGAGCTGGGACAGGCGGAGGGCACGTTCGTTGTCCGCGATTCCGGGCTGGGCAGCCATCTCACTGAACATGAGCAGCTGGTCCTCGCCCGCCGGGGCCACGGGCTGGAGCATGTCCAGGAACGGCACGAGCTGGTTCCACGCCTCGTCCACCGCCATCCGCAGCGGATCGCCCACGGGCAGCCGGAGGGCGCCCTCGCGCAGTTCCTCCAGCTTCTCCATGGCTCCCGCGGGGTCACCGCGCATGGCCTTGGCGTTCGCCTCCTGCAGCAGTGCCATCACCTTGCCGCGGTCGAACAACGGTGGCCGGGAATCCAGGCCGTCCGTGAATGCGCGGACGTCTTCGGCCAGTCGCTGGGCTGCCGCCGGATCCATGTCGTCCTGGATGACCAGGTGCTGCAGTCCCATCCGTGCCGCGTCGATCAGGGTGGCGTGGGGCTGGGTGTCGCCGACGATGCGTGCGTACCGCTCCAGTTCCTGCAGCGCGGCGGGCGGACTGAACCCGGGCCGGTTCTGCTGCCAGGCCACGAGCAGGTCCGCGGCCCGCAGCGCGGCGGAGGTGGCGGGCCAGCCCGCCAGGGGCGACGGGTCCGCGTCGGCGATGTCCACCAGCACCATCGCGCGGGGCATGCGTGCGGATCCCACGAGCTCACCCGACCTGATGAGGGCGGTGGCCAGCACAGCGGCCAGTTTGGCCCGGCCGGGCAGGTCCGCCGGCAGGTCGTCGAAGTCGTTGAGGGCCGCGTCGATGTCCGTGGGGTCCTTGGTGATCGTCTCGTAGCGGGTGACCCGCATCCAGCAGCGCGCGAAGAGCCAGGGCGCGCTGTCGTGCGGGCCCGCCATCTCGACGGCCTGCGTGGTGCGTGCGATGTGCAGCTCGCGAATTGCCCCCTCGAAGCTATGGCCCTGGTCCGGCACGTGGGCAGGGTTCTTGACGAACACGGTCCGCCCGATCTGATTGCGTCCCAGACACTGCGGATCCGGCCGCCCTTGACGCCTGAGAACGGACTGCAAACCCATGAAAACAGTGTCCAGATCGAGGAACTCGGGGGCTTCGGCTATGCCGTCGGTCAGAACCCCCACCAGGGCGCCGGTGAATGCCGTATACGTCTCACCCGGCGGTGCCAGGGCAACGGCGTTCTCAGCGGCGGCCGCTATGACGTACGTTCCCTCGGCCTCCGCCAGCTCCACCACGGTCGAAGGCGATGACTGCAGCCCCATGGCGCGCGCACTGAAACAGCAGTCGAGGATGACGATGCACCGCTGCGCCCTACTGGCCGACAGCCCCATGCGTACCCAGTCATAGGGGAAGGCCGTCGAGTGGACGGATCGCGTGCTGCTGTCGGGCAGCGCCAAGTGCAGGCACCCTTTGCGATCGAGCAGACCGTGTCCGGCGTAGTACAGCAGCAGCGTGTCCGACGCTTCCTCCGCAGCACGGAAGATTGCCTCGTCCACCTCTCGCACGGAAGCTGGATTGAGCAACTGCATGCAGCGTGAAGCTCCCAGTCCCCATACGTCCTGGGCGAAGAGGTCAACGAGGGTCGACAGATTTCGTCTCACCGCAGGCAAGTCGTCCAGGCTCTGGAACTTGTCCACGCCGATGAACAATGCTCGAGACCTCTCGGGCACGGGCAACCTGCTCACGCCCGTACCTACCGCTGCTCGCTGAGCAACTGCTCCAGCAGATGCCGGGCCTCATCAGACGACGTCCCGCTGATCGTGACCTTGCTGCCGTCGGCCCGCTCGACGATGATGGTGGGCTGTTGGGGGCGGGTAGCCCGCCATGAGGCGACCGACACGCCCAGTGAAGCGGCGCTGATTCCATTGCCGAGAACCAGGGAGACCAGGTCGAAGATCGTCGTTCCCTGCTGACCGGCGACCGAGGCCGACGACGAGGCCATCTCCAGGACCCCGGCACGGCGTATATCCCGATCCAGAAGCAACCAGTCGTGCAGAGACCGGGCTTGCTCCTCGGCCGAGTCACCAGCGAACCGGAACCTCACCTGCATCGTCCCCACCCCCATGCCGCGTTGACACTCAAGTGAGCAGCTTAGACGGAGCCTTGAGGCATATCCGACCTTTCGTTGCTTCCTCGATCCGGCGCCTCTCGCGGGACCGTGTCGCGGTGGCGTGCCAGCCCGGATTTGCCGACGGCCGCGAGAGGACCGAAGAACAGCATCGTGAAGCCGCCGCCAAACTGAGCCGGGTATGGGAGCGGATCGGCTTCGAACCCTTCCCGGACGGCGTACACATCCTCGACTGCCACCTGCAACGGCCCCAGGACCTCCTTGCCGAACGCCAGGAGGAGTTCAACGCACTATGCCGCGCTTGGCGGGACCACTACCAGTCGTAGGACCTTCGAGTCAGGCTTAGCACGTCAGAATCGTTGAGATCTATCCGCAGGCTCAAGGCGTCGGGAATCGAGGAGTCGAACCGGGCCCGGCGCTGTCTGTGTCAGGTCCTACACAGGAGCGAGCCGCCCCGGTCCGCGCGCTTCGTCACAGCAGTGTCAGCAGCTCCCGCAGCACCGCACGGACCCGGATAGGCGCGGGCAGATCGTCCATGGTGAGGGTGGAGTTGCTCTTGCCGATCTGCCGGTGCAGCGCGTCGTCGGCGATGGCCTTGAAGCGAACGAGCTCCTGTGCGTGTGCTTTGTCGGTCTTTCCGAACGGATGCTGGGCTGCCACGACCTTGAAGTCTTTGTGCCCATTGAAGACGGGCGGGATGTGGTCCAGGATCGTCCGGATCATGGCGGCGGCCGCGTGCGGCATGTCGGCGGTGTAGTTGTGGTTCAGCTCTCTGCACAGGGCGATGAGCCGGCTCAGGTTCCACGTGGTCGACTGGGCAGCCTTCTCCAGCTCGTTCAGGAGGGCCAGGTCGACGTATGGGCCCCGCTCGGGAGCGACGATGGGCGCAGCTGCGCTGACGGCGGAGGGGGTGAACTCGGCGGCCGCCGCGGTGACGATCTCGCACGTCTTCTCGACGTACTCCTCCAGGGTCTTCACGTTGCGGTACTCGAGCACGCTGCGCGTGATGTTCCACTCCCAGCTGCCGTCGCCCTTCCGGGCGCTGCCGCCGTTGGCGATCCCGGGCTCGTACGAGAGCAGGTCGGGCAGCACCTCGACAAACCGAGGCGCGAGGTGCGGCATGGCCTGCCTCAGCTCACCGGACCGCAGCTGGGCGTAGGTGACCTCGTTGGCTGAGGCGGGCTTTTCGGTGTGCAGCTTGATCATGTGGTGGAGCACGCGGAGGAAGGGCTCGCCGACCGCCGCCCGCATCTCAGGGAGGACGAGTCCGCCGGCCACGGTCACCCGCACTCTGTCGCCCTCTCCGATGGGTGGGCGCATGCCGGTGGTGTAGCCGTACCCGGCTCCGAACGGTCCGGCCACTCCGACGCGCGGCAGCGACTGGAACACCCTGTCGGCGTCGTCCCCCCTGATGTCGTAGGCGTGCTGGACGTGACCACACACCGGCCACTCGCCGGACGCGAGCCAGGGTTGGGCGAGCACCGCTAGGAAGCCACTGATCCTGTCCTGCTCGAAGGCGGGGAGGTGAGCGAATGAGAGCGTGTCCAAGAAAACCTCGTGGTGCACTGCGGGGGAGACGGAGACCCAAAGGGGACTGCGCCGTGTCCGACAGAGCGTCGGGGTGTTCATGCTACCGAGCCGTCCCCACCGTCACCCTCGGATGGATTCCTCCACCAGGTTGGCTACCAGCGATGTTGAGGGGAGGGGCTCATGTCGAGTGACGCGCCGATAGGGCCTGCCGCCGAAGGCAACCATCCGATGGTGGTGCTCATGCGCAAGATCCGGTACGACGCGGAGGTCCACGACGCGGCCCGCTCCCTCCTTGGTTCCGTCGAAAAACTCACAGTTCGGCAGGTGACCGAGGTGACCAACCATGGCTCCTACCACTGGGTATTGACTGTCACGGGCACGGTGGCCGGCCGCCAGACTCTCCTCAGTGATCACGGCGTCCTCCGGCCCGAAGCACACGACACCCGCGAGTCCATATGCGACCGGCTCATCTCGGGACCTGTGCACTCAGTCCGAGCTGACCACTGGCAATCCCTATATCGACCCCAAGGTTCTGTTCTTCGACCTTCAGCCCAACACCCCTGTGTAGTCCGCTATGGCTGGATTCGGAGATGTACTGCGGGCGGTCGCGCGCGCCCCACATGACAGCTCCACGCGAACGTCGGACGCGGACGACACCTTGATCCTTTCGGTTCCGAGCCTGTTGAATCCGCAGATGACTGAGACCGGTGTGGACCTTGGCACCGTCACCGCGCCCTCCGGGAGGCTCGTGCTGGGGATGGCGGGCTGGATCGACTACTGGCCGCAGGTCGGAGGACCACTGTCCGAGCGTGCCCGGACCGCAATAGCTGCCGGCGGCGGCCACCTGCACGGACCTGAGGACACCGAGCCATCCGCTTGGATGTGCGAGGCGATCGCCGTAGCAGCAGCCGCCGACCGGCCCCTGCAGGTCCGGGCCCGGACATCAGCCTCACCCTTCGACGGGGGCCCGACGATCGCCGTCCTGGAGGTCGACCTCGGCCTGCCCTGGCCCGGCCTCGATGCCGGCGAACCCCTGCAGCTCGGAGACCTGCCGGTCGACCGGTGCGGCATGGTCCTCGGCGACGCCCGGGGGCTGGACGGCTTCACCGGCCTGGACGGCCCGTCCACCGACGGCCTGGCGGACGACCGGTCGGCGCTGAACGTGCGCATCACCGCCAGAGTACGAGGGCCGGCGGCGCGGGTGTGGTTCCTCCCGCTCCGCGTGGCGCCCTCGTGATGTCAGGTGGCACGCTTCACGTGGCGGACCAGCCACATCAGCAGGGCGTCCAGGTCTGCGGCGGCCGAGAGGACTCGGTCGACCGCCTCGGGGGTGTGCAGCCACTGCTCGCAGCCGAGGGGACGGGCGGCGATCAGTGAACGGTGGCGCAGTAGGTGCGTACGGGAGTGGTCCGTCGGATAGCCGCGCGGGGGGCGCTTCATCACGTCCCCGGAGATGTCGTAGCCCTTCTGCAGTACGTCCTCGACGATGGCGGACAGTTCGCGGCCGCTCCTCTCGGAGGCCACGGCTTTGCGGAATGTGTCCACCTGGCCGGGATCGGGGTACCACCAGGCGCCCTGGATCCGCAGGCCGTCCAGGGAGAACCGGAGACCGATCTCGATCTTGCGGCCGAGCCGGATCACCGCGCCCTGGTGCTGCCACCACCAAGAGTCGGTGCGGTAGTGCCAGACGGAGAAGTCCTCGTACCGGGGGTCGGTGTCCGCGACCTCGTTGAGCAGGGCGATCATCGGCTGCCGGACCAGGCGTTCGCGGTCTGCGCGGTAGCGCTCGCGGGTCGCGTGGGTCGGTTCGCCCTGGAGCTGCCACAACACGTCCATGGCCTGCTCCGGCCAGCCGGTGAACTGTCCGCGCATGCGCGGAGGATAGCTCACCCATGATCCGCGCGCGGAGAGTGAGACGGGCAGGGAGACATGACCCCGGACAGAGTGGGAGGTTCTGCGGCGGGGCTCGCCGGCCAGTTCGATGTGCCGTGCGTGGTGGGCGAGTTCGTCAAGGAAGACGGAGAGTGCAGCCGATATGAAGCGGGCGGTGAGGTTGTGCAGCCGAACTTGAGATCCCACACTGAGAGGGCTCGGGGCGTACTGCGGAGGTCTGCCATGCCCCGGACTATTTGGAGCGGTGCCATCTCGTTTGGCCTGGTGACGGTGCCTATCCACGTGGTGGGGGCTACCGAGAATCACTCCATCCAGTTCCACCAGTACCACCTTGAGGACATGGGGCGGGTGCGGGTGCGGAAGGTGTGTGAGCTGGAGGACCGCGAGGTGGCCCAGGCGGAGATCGGGAAGGGCTACGAGTACGCCAAGGACCAGGTCGTGCCGGTCACCGACGAGGACCTGCAATCTCTCCTGCTCCCCACGGCGAAGGCGATCGAGATCGCCGGGTTCGTGCCCCTCGACACGGTTGACCCGATCCGGATCGGCGAGGGCTACTACCTGGCCCCGGACGGGCAGGTCGCGGCGAAGCCTTACAAGCTCCTGGTGCAGGCTCTGGGCCGGTCGTCGAAGGTGGCCGTCGCGAAGTACGCCTGGTCCGGGAGGGAGCGCCTCGGACTGATCCGCGTCCGGGACGATGTGCTGGTGCTGCATGCGATGCACTGGCCGGACGAGGTCCGCGATCCCGGCGCCGTCGACCCGCCCGACGAGGCGGTGTCGCAGGAGGAGATCGAGGGGGCGCTGGCGCTCATCGACCGCATGACCCACGAGGACCTCGAGGGCCCCGAGTTCACCGATTCCTACACCGACGCCCTGGCGAAGATCATCGAAGCGAAGCGGGAGGAGAAGCCCCTGCCCGACGTCCCGGAGCCGGAACAGCCGGGCAAGGTCCTCGATCTCATGGCCGCCCTGACCGAGTCCGTCCAGCAGGCCAGGGCCTCCCGCGGCGAGGACGCCGACGTCCACGACATGCCAGCCAGGAAGACCGCGAAGAAGCAGCCGGCCAAGAAGACGGCAGCGAAGAAGGCCACGAAGAAGACGGCAGCACGCCGCTCACGCAGTGCCTGACTCACGCGCGCGACATCGTCCAGAGCACCCGCATGTCACGGGCAGCTCGCGTAAGGGGTGGCCGCTTCCGCAGCAGGTACAGCCGACGAGCTGACCGCGTCGGCCGTGGTCGCCCCCGACCGGGTCATACCCACGTCGTCAGCTGTCCCGACCACGGCTGGTGGCAGGCTTGCCCGGGTGCGGCCGATGTGGGCAAGCCGCCTGCCCGAGGCTTGCCCAGCGGACGGCATCGGCGCGTTCCGCGCTGCGGTAGCTCCGCACCCGGCACGGAAATTGCCGACACGGTGCGCTGCGAAAACGGTGCCCTCTCCACGGAGGGGAGTTGCTCCCGCCCCACCGACGGTGCGCACCAAGATCCCGTCCAGTTGGACGCCGTCCTCGCTGGCTGACGCGGTCGTCGACCCCTCTCAGTGCTGTGGGTTCGAGGGCCGCCAAGCAGAGGGAAGGGCGACCCACAGGGGATTAGGAGAGCCGAGGGCAGCAAATAGCCCATTGGGAGTTGGACCCGTCGCGCCCTCGAAGGACACGGTGCCGTCGGTGAAGGTCGCGCTGTCGAAGGACACGGTGCCGTTGGCGAACGTCGTGCTGTTGAAGGACACGTTGCCATCGGTGAACGTCGCGCTTCGGAAGGGCACGTCGCTGCCGGAGAACCACGCGCTGTTGAAGGACACGGTGCTGCCGCCGAACGTCGTGCTGTTGAAGGACACGGTGCCGTTGGTGAAGGTCGCGCTCTCGAAGGACACGTTGCCGTCGGTGAACGTCGCGCCTCGGAAGGGCACGTCGCTGCCGGAGAACCTCGCGCCTCCGAAGGACACAGTGCCGCCGGCGAACGTAGCGCCGCGGAAGAAGACGATGCCGTCGGCAAAAGTTGCGTCGTAGAAGGTCACGATGCCGCCGGCGAACGTCGCGCTCTCGAAGGACACGTCGCTGCCGGAGAACGTCGCGCCGTCGAAGTGCATGCTGCCGTCGGCGAACGTAGCGTCGCGGAAGAATACGATGCCGTCGGCGAACGTCGCGCCTCGGAAGTGCACGCTGCTGCCCGAGAACGTTGCGCTCTCAAAGTGCACGGCGCCATCAGAGAAGGTCGCGCTGTCGAAGGACACGGTGCCGCCAGAGAACACCGCGCTGTCGAAGGACACGTTGCCGCCGGAGAACACTGCGCCGCTGAAGTCCATATCGCCGTCGATGGTGACGCCGGTGAGGTCGAGATCGCAGCCTTGCCAGGAGCGGTGGGTGCTCTGGGGGCGTCGGTAGTGGTCGCCGATGAGGCGCAGGATCGTGTGCCGGACTTTGCGCAGGGCCAGGTAGTGGTGGTGTTCCTCCTGGTGGGCAGGGTCGTTGCCGGGGTCGGGGGTGAAGGGGAGCTGGAGGTAGGCGCACAGGACATCGATGCAGGTCTGGCGCAGGCTGGTGTCGGGGGCGTCGTCGGCGAGGCCAGCCAGGGCGTGGACGCCTCCGAGCCGGACGGCGGGGGAGTCGGAGCCGAGTTTGTCGACGGCTTGGGAGAAGCGTTCGGTGTGGAGCCGGGTGGCTTCGCGGTGGGCGCCGGCCTCGTCGACGCGCTGGCGGCGGTAGGCGACGACCAGGGCGACGAGTGCCCCGGCGCCGGCGACTACGCCGAAGGAGAGCTTCACCAGGTCGAAGAGCGTGTTCGCGTCGAGTTTGGCGGTGCTGTCGATCTCCTTCACGTCCAGCAGTTGCACCAGGCCGTAGAAGATGCCGCCCGCGACGAGGACGGCGGTGGCGAAGGCGAGGGCTAGTGCCCGGCCGACCGCCCATAGCCGCAACTCCCGGTCGTCCGGGGCGGGTCGGGGCCTTCGATTGGCTGTCATGACGATGAGGACAAGGCGCCGACGTCAGTGGTTGCAGCCGGTCCGTTGCGCGCCGTTGGTCGAGCTGATGGGGTGGAACCCCAGTCCGGTGCCCAGCGGACAGACCGGCTGGAGTGCCCCGACGAACATTCTGGTGTGGCAGGACACCCACAAGGCGGTGGTGACGGGCGCGCCGAAGGTGACGAACACCTACGAGGACGGATCCCTGCGCAGCCTGGTGACGGAGGGCACGCACAGCCTCAAGGTCTCCGGCTACCTCGACACCTCCCACGGCCGGGTCACCACCACGGTCGACCGGTCCCTGACCACGGCGATCACCCACCACTGGACCCCGGACGAGACCACCGACAACCAGACCGGCCGCTGGACCGATGCCCAGAAGGTCACCGTGAACGGCCACACCTCGCGCACCGACCGCACGTACACACTGGACGGCCGCTCCACGATCGACACGGACAACGGGCTCCGCGTGATCATGTCCATCGACGACCATGCCCGCACGGACGGCATCCTCAGCGACGACAAGTACGCCGGAGACGCGACGTTCACGCTGGGCGTGGCCCGAGAGGACCGGCATGCCGTGGCGACGACGAGCGAGCGGTACCGGCTCAGCGGAGCGGGGGTGTGCTACGACCACACGCTCGCCACGGAACAGGGCGTCCTGACGAGGGACGTACGACGCTGCTGACCATGGTCAACTGAACGCGCCCGAGGGCGCATCCGGACGGCGAGTGCGTTGCCGCAGCCGGTGGTGTGCGTGGGTTCGTCGCCGAGTGTTGCCGCCGCGGGGCCCTGAGGTATGGCCGAGTGTGCTCGGCGCTCCGGAAGACTCTGTCGAATTCGTTGCGGATCATGAGTACCCGGTCATCCGCGAGCTGCACGATCCTGACGGTGGTGACGCCCCACACGGTGCGTCCGGCCGTGGCGGCCCGGAAGTCGGGATCCTGGATGTACATCCAGGACGTCCAGTGGTCCAGGTAGTGCTTGGTGTGGGAGGCCAGCGCGTACGCGTGCACAGCGGAGGTGCTCACGATATGGGTCGCGGCGAGGGTGGCCTCGAGAAGCAGCGTGTGGTTGCCCTCCATGGGCCGTGTGGGGTGCCCCGCGCCGTGCCGCGGGTCGTCGAAGTCGGGGGAGCAGATGCTCGGCGAGCGAGATCCACTGCTGGTCGACGTCGGCGGGAAGTCGGGCGGCGGCCTGGCGCTCGAGCAACGCCGCCTTCGTGGCCGCCCGCGCCGGATTCACCCGGAACGGCGTCTGGGGCAGCGCGCTGCCACTGTTCCACACCACCGGCTGCGACCTGACGGTGCTCGGAGTGGCCACCGCCAACGGCACCCTCGTGCTCGTCCAGGTCTTCCAGCCCGCCCTGGTTCTGGAGGCGCTGCAGAAGTGGCGGGTCAGCTTCTTCGCCGGAGTCCCGGCGATGCTCTCCGCCCTGCTGAACCACCCCTCGTTCGACTCCTATGATCTCAGCGCCTGCTCCGCCGTCCTGTCCGGCGGTGACCGGGTGCCTCCAGAACTCGTTGAGGAGACCGAGCGCCGCTTCGGCGCGCTTCCGGGTGAGATCTGCGCCCGTGGATACCAGGTCATGCTCGGCTACCACGACTTCCCCGAGGCCACCGCGCAGACCGTCGACCGCGACGGATGGCTGCACACCGGCGACCTGGGCGTGATGGACGAGCGCCGCTACGTCACCGTCACCGGCCGCCTGAAGGACATGATCATCCGAGGCGGGGAGAACCTCTACCCCGCCGAGGTCGAGGCGGCGCTCAGCACCCACCCCAAGGTGCGGCAGGCCGCCGTGCTCGACCTCTCCGACCCGGCGTGGGGCGAGCAGGTCGCCGCCGTGATCAACGCCACCGATCCGGCCGACCCGCCCACCGCTGCCGGACACCACGACCACCTGCACACGGCTCTGGCCCCGTACAAGACACCACGCCACTGGTACCTGGCCGACGCCATTCCTGCCAACGCCATGGGAAAGATCCAGAAGTTTGTCCTGCGACGGCAGATCAGTGACGGGAACCTGAAGCCGCTGCCCTGAGGTAACCCGTCCGTCCCTTGCCTGCCCATCGGTTGAGAGCTGCCAAGCCGGAGGACAGGTGGCTACTTCGCAAAAGCTCGACCTGCGAGCGTGCGGCTGCTCGCTGGGGAAGTGCACACGCCCGCTGACCGCTCCCATGGCCATGGGAGCGGTCAGCGGGCGTGACCGGCGCGGCCGTCGCACGGGTTACGCGGCGTTGCCCTGCGCTTGGGTGGAGATGTCGGCCCATTCCTGCCAGGTCTTCAGGCGCTCGGCGTAGACCTGGGGGACGAGGTGGAGGGGGGCGGTGCCGAAGAAGATGCGCAGGGGCGGGTTGTCGGCGTCGACGATCTTCAGCAGGGCGGGGCCGGTTGCGGCGGGGTCGCCGGACTCGACGTCACTCCAGGCGGCGGCGACGGCGGTGCGCAGGTCGTCGTAGGCCGGCAGCTGTGTGGCAAAGGTGGCGGAGGAGCCTGCCCAGTCGGTTTCGAAACCGCCGGGCTCGACGAGGGTGACCTTGATGCCGAAGCTGGCGACCTCCTGGGCGAGGGCCTCGGTCAGGCCTTCCAGGGCCCACTTGGAGGCGTTGTAGCCGCCCAGGTTGGGGAAGGAGGTGACGCCACCGACAGTGGAGATCTGCACGATGTGGCCGCTGTTCTGGGCGCGCAGGAGGGGCAGGGCGGCCTGGGTGACCCACAGGGCGCCGTAGAAGTTGGTCTCCATCTGACCGCGGACCTGCTGTTCCGTCAGCTCCTCGACCGCGCCGAACAGTCCGTGCCCGGCGTTGTTGACGATCACGTCCAGGCGGCCGAAGTGCTCGTGCGCCCGCTGGACGGCCTCGAACGCGGCGGGCTTGTCGGTGACGTCCAGCTTCAGCGGCAGGACCGCCTCACCGTGGGCGGCCACCAGATCCGCCAGGGAGTCGGTGTTGCGGGCGGTGGCCGCGACCTTGTCGCCACGCTCCAGGGCCGCCTGGGCGAACTGACGGCCGAAGCCACGCGACGAGCCAGTGATGAACCAGATCTTGCTCATGGGAAAGCTCTTCTCTTCGAGCTGAAGTCTTATGAGAAGACTGTATATCGGACTGATACTGAGTATCAAGTCGAGTCGTGGGATCGGAAGTGTCGAGGACGGTAAGAGTGGCGAGGACGGCGGAGAGCCACCTAGCAGAGGCAGGTGAGAGCGCAGTGCCACAGAGGCCCCACCGGACGGCGCGCGCCGCGGCGAGTGTGCGAGTTCGATCCCCTGCGGGACGAGTGAATGAGCTACGCGCAGCGGTTGGTACAGGCGGGAGTCACCACGGAGCTCCACCTCTACCCGGGGGCGTTCCATGGCTCCGCAGGGCTCCCCGGCACGGTACTCAGCCAGGCGATGCTCGCAGGCGGGCTGGACGGCCTCCAGCGAGGACTGCGCGTGCGCTCGGCGGCGTAGCAGCACTTTTCATGGTGGCGGAGAGTCTGGAAACGCGCCGACGGGCGGGGACCACCTAATTTCCGACGGCTCGGCGCCACACTTCGACAGGCAGGGCACCGGCGGGCGTGCCACGCGGATGCGGCCGCCCCGCGTGCACCAGCGGTACGGCGAGCCGGGCAGAGCGGCCCACGTCGAACACGAGGAACCGGGGGTGGCACGCTCGCGTCGGTGGCCGGCGCGGCCACGGCCCGGTGGCGCGACGTGTCAACCTCGGGCGGCGCCGTCGACTTCACGCAGCGCAGATCGGCGGGCCGCCGAGCTGGAGGGCCGCGTCGTGCTGACGCAGCATCGGACCGCCGTGAACAACTCCGGCACTCCCACCTGCCCGGGGCCCGAAACCCGGCGTGGCCGGTTCAACTCCACCCGGTGTTCACGATCCTGGAGGCGCCGCGCCGCCATCGTCATCAAGCGGCTGAATCGGGTGTATCTCGCGCAGGGGCGCGTAGGGGAGCGGGGCGTGCCCCCTGTAGGTGGTGACGAGGGGCCAGGTCGGCGGTCGGCAACTCGTTGTCCACGCTGTCGTCGGACTCTGCCACCACGCGGACTCAGTGGACCTGGACCGAGGGCTCGCCGGGACAGTCGCGGACGGCCTCCCGCGGCAGGGTGCTCGCGTCGTCGGGCCGGATCAGAGCCTTGACGTTGACCGCGTCCACAGCCGGACCAGCAGAGTGGCGGCGAACGACGTGAGCTCGTAGGCGCGGTCGACGCGGGCGCAGATCCTCACCGAAGCGCCGCCGCAACCGGGTCGGCGCCTCACGCGCACGTGGACCGAGGTTTGGAGCTGGTCCGCTGGCTGGGGTCCGGTAGGCGGCTCAATAGGTGGACATCGGTGGCTCGCCATGCGTCCTGTGGATCGGTGGCATACCAGTTCGACCATTCCGCATCGGTGCGGCTGTTGTCACTATCAACGACGTCGGCGGGACGAGCAGGCACCGAAAGCCCCGCGCGTCGTCGGCGGCCCCACCCCACCTCCTGCCGCCCGGCCGAGAGTCGGACGGCAGCCCGCCCCAGGAGAAGACGACGATGGTGGTATCCGAAGGGACCCCTGTGCCTCCCGCGCAGGTCGCCGCTGACGCGAGCGGGTCACAACGGCCGCGCAGCCGGCCCGCCGAGACGGCCGCTGCGCGAACTCATCCACGGCCACCTTGTCCGGTTCCGGCAGAGCAGGAACGGAGCAGCGTCGGGACGCCCGCCGTCTCACGGTTCGTCGAGAGGCGCCGGGCCGTTGCGATGTCAGCCGGGGTCGCGAGGAAGGCGTGCACTCCCTGGTGAGCGGGGAGTGCACGCCGCCGGGGCAGCACAGTGAGCGGGGTCCTATCACTCCGTCGCGAAGCGTCCTGAAGAGGATTCCGTGGATTCCGCGGCACGTGCGGACGGCGTGTCCGACCGTGTGAGCACCCGTCGTACCTCGTCGGCGAGTGCGGGAGCCGCGTCCGCGTCGGCATCGGCGATCCCGACCCCGTAGCGGAACCGCACGGTCGCGCCGTCCTCGACGGTCACCTCCTCGCTGAAGAACGGTGCCGGGTTGAGGCAGGCGAACTCCTTGGTCCGGGCGAACCACTGCGGCGGGTGACTCGGGTTGGCCGCGTTGTCGACCATGAGCACCAGCGACTGCATGTCCGTCTCGTCATGGCGGCCTGCGAAGCCCATCCACTCCATGCGCCGCCCGCGGACCTCGTCGCCGCCGAGGCCTTCCTCGGTCACGAACTGTCCGCCGGTGAACGACCGGGGGCCACGCCAGAACAGGCCGCCGTAGCCGGCGTTCTCCCGTCCCTTGGTGGTCGGGGACCCCATGGAGACGTCCGTTCCGGAGACGTTGGTCATCTGCGTCTCGAACGTCAACACCCAGGCGTGCGGGGAGATCAGTCTCGCCCGCAGCGTCCTGCGCTCGGTGAAGAACAGCGCGCCGGACTGGGTGGTGCAGTGCCAGCGTCGCCGTTGGCCCCGGCGTAAGCGCTGCCGTCCGCGAGGAAGGACTGGGCGCGTGCCCTTCCGCGGTAAACACCGCGACCTCTACGTCGGTCCGCAGGCCCTCAATGTCGCCCGAGCGCGCATCCGGGCCGTCGGCGAACAGGCCATGGCCACCCTGAAGCTGACGTCTCCTGCGCAAACTGCAGTGCAGCTGCCGGGATCCCGTGCTTCTGATGCTCAGTATCAGATTGAGCCGCTGTTGTATTCTTTACTCATGACCGATTCTGCCCGCGCCTCCGCCCAGTCCGAGACCAAGCCGCCCGGCCTGCGGGAGCGTATGCGTGCGACGGTCCGGAAGGAAGTCGTCGAGGTCGCGCTCCGGCTCTTCATCGAGCAAGGGTTCGACGGGACTACTGTCGACCAGATCGCCGGTGAGGTCGGGCTGTCGCGTGCCAGCCTGTTCCGGTACTTCGGTACCAAAGAAGACATGGTCCTGCAGGGTTTGGAGGAGACCGGCCTTCAGATCGCGGAGGCGTTCGCCGCCCGCCCCGACACCGAGCGTCCCTGGGAGGCGCTGCGCAGGGCGTTCGACGTCCTCACGCAGGCGAACGAGCAGGCGCCCGAGCAGACACTCGCCTACCTGCGCATGCTCCAGGAGACTCCGTCACTGCGCGCCCGGCACTTCGAGAAGCAGCTGAGCTGGCAGGCGATGCTGGAGCCGGAGATCGCCCGGCGGCTGGGCGTCAGCGCCGACCAGCCGGAGGAGGTCGGGCCGAACTCGCTTTCCGGGGCCGCGCTCGCCTGTCTGGATGCGGCCGCGACGGGCTGGGTGGCCTGCGAGGGCGCCGTGCCCCTGGCCGTACTGCTCGACCGCGCGATGGACACGCTGACGGAGTAGTTTCACCAGGGCCCCCGTCCTCCTGGAGCCACCGCGATGCGCCCACCGTGTGGCTGACCCGGGGTTTGCCGCCGCCAACTTGCCCCGGGGTCCGCTCGGCCACCTCCGAGCGGATCCCGGCGCTACGCTGACCTGCCACGTGGTTCAGGAAGCGGTGTCGGTGTCATGCGCCTCGCCGCGGCCGAGACCGAGAAGCGCCCTGAAGCGGGCTTCGGCCCGGTCGATCTGACCGAGCTGAGTGAGGATCGATACGGGGGTGGAGTCACCGACCACCTTCTGCATCAGCGGGGTGCGGTCCAGGATCGCGTCCCGGATCGGCTGCAGAGCGCGCGGCGCGTGATGGAAGACCTGCCCGAGGGCGTAGGCGTGCTGGGACTGCCGGGCGGTGTGCGGCTTGCGGGGGGCCTCGAAGGCGTCGAGTGCCTGGCGGACGGCGCCGTAGTCGCTCAGGTCCACCCCTGCCAGGTGGCGGCCGATGAAATAGCCGTCCTCGGTGGCCATACCGGCGCCGTACCCGGCGTACGGGGAGGTGGGATGAGCGGCGTCGCCGACAAGGGTGGCGCGGCCCTTGGACCACTGCTTCAGCGGCTTGCGGTCGCGGATCACCCAGCGCTGAACGTGTGCGGGGTCGGTCGCGGCGATCAGCTGAGGGAACGGGTGGGCGAAGCCCTGACCGAGGCCGGTCGCGGTCGAGTGCAGGTCACCGGTGAATTCCCGGCTTGCGTCGAAGGCTTCGAGTACCCACCACTGGTGGCCGTCACGTCCCTTGTCGCGGATGGAGGTCCAACTGCCCTGCACCGTGCGGGTGTGGGAGAGGACCCACATCCCGTGCTCGGTCTCGACGCTGTCGTCGAAGGTGTAGCCGCCGAAGATGTGCAGGTTGTGCTCGCGCTTGGGGCTGTCGCCCCACAGGGTGCGGCGGACCAGGGAATCGATGCCGTCCGCGCCGATCATGAGGTCCGCCTCGTGGACTCGTCCGTCCGCGAGGTGCAGTCGAACACCGCTCTCGTCCTGCTCGACGCTCTCCACTGTGTGGTTGACCCGCAGGACTCCCTTGGGGAGCGCGTCGAGCAGCCGCTCGTACAACTCGGGGCGCAGCAGGCCGACGAAGCCGCCGCCGTAGTCGCGGACAACCTGTTCCGGAAGGGTCGCGCGGACCCGGCGGCGGCCGCGGGCGTTGCGGAACTCGGACGTGCAGGGCGCACCCAGGTCCTCGGTGTTCACTCCGAACAGCCCGAGTGCCTTGATGGGGGGTGGCCACAGGTTGAGGATGTTGCCGGCGGGTCTGGCCTGCGGGTAGCGCTCGAACAGTACGACGTCGTGGCCAGCCTGATGGACGGACAGTGCGGCGGCCATGCCACCGGGTCCGGCACCGATCACGGCGACGCGGCCGCGTTTGGCGGGAAGTCTCGTCATGGTGGGTTCCTCAGCTTTGGTCGTCGTTGACCTGCTTCAAGCGGCGGTGTGCAGTTTCGCGGCGGCTGGCCGCAGTATCTGAGGTCCATCAGAAGAAGCTGGAGAAGTACGCCGCGAATCCAAATGGCTTGCGCCGCCGCCAGTTCTTCCTGGCTATCGAGCCTCGGCACTCGAGGCCCTCATTGATCTCCCGCTCCTCGTTTCGGTGACCAGCGGAGTCCACCAGGCAGGCTTCCACGCGAAACCCAAGCCCTTCGTGATGGCCAGCACGAGACGGCAACCGGCCTCGCCACACCTCGAGCCGGTGTCGGCCCTCGACGTGTCCCTCCAGGCACAGGTAGCCCACGTCCTGATGAAGCCGCACGCCGACCTCGGGCTGACCGCAACCTGGTCCGGCTCGTCGCCGACCGGGTGGCCGTGATGGTACATGGGGCGTGTGGTGGCGACCGGGACGACCGAGGAGCTATACGGACACCCGCTTCACCCAGGCACTGCTGAGCGCTTCGCCCGGTCGTGCCACGGCCGTGGACCTCGCCGACGACGTCCTCCCCGAAGCAGCCTTCCGAGGACGAGGCGTCGGGCCCACTTGGGACGGCGGAGGGCTGCCCTCACCGCACCCGCTGTCCCAAGGCGCGTGACATCTGCCGTACCGAGAGGCCCGAGTTGGGCAGTGGCAGGCACCCCAACGCCCGCGCCCGTCTTCTCGCTGACAAAGAATAACCTTCTCCTCTATGGCATCAGGGGTTCTCTGTGAGCGTGAGTCTCCCTATGCTGAAACCGCCCGTCGGTCCCCCCACATCCGCGACAACAGGCCGTCGTTGCTTCATGGAAGCGAGGTTTTCCCCGTGCGCATGAGTACGAGACTTCCCACCCGGCGGGGGTTGCTGGCCGGAGCGGCCGCCTCGCTGCTGGCCGTGACGTCCGTTCAGTCCATCGCGGCTCAGGCGGCCGAACCCTCCACCTCTCCCTCCCCGGCCGAGGTCTCGGTCGACTTCGGCTCACGCGAGGGCCGAATGCCGCACCCGGAACGGCTGAACAACTTCGGCAACGTCACGGCGTGGCCCGACCAGCGCGCCGCCGACACGAAGTTCCTGAACCGGCAGGGCCTGCACGGCGACATCTACCGGATCTGGCTCAGCAGCCCGAACGCGGCGGACAGCCTCGACGTGTTCAACCTGTGTGACCTGAAGACACAGAGGTGCGACCTGTCCAAGCTGGGCGCCTACCTCACCGCGGCGAGCACGGTCTCCGACTCGGTGCTGATCAACCTCAACCCGACGGACTTCGTCGAAGGGAAGCGGCCCTTCGACGACCTCGAGCCGATGCTCGAACTGATCGTGCGGAGCGTCAAGGCGAAGTACCCCCGTGTCAAGTACGTGGAGGCCTTCAACGAGCCGGACTGGCAGTTCCACGGCCAGCAGCGCAAGGCGGGTACCTCGGCGGACAGGACGACGCTGCAACCGGGTGACCTGTACCGCTTCTACGAGCCCTACTACGAGGCCGTCGACAAGGTCAACAAGGGCGTGCGGCGCGCAGACCGGATCAAGCTCGGCGGACCGGCGCTGATGTGGATGGACCCGAAGTGGATGAGGCCCTTCCTCGACGACTACGCCGCCGACCGGGACCCGCGCAAGCGCCTGGACTTCCTCTCCTATCACGCGTACCTCCAATGGGACGACAACTATCAGACGCCGACGCTGTACAACGGCGACCTGAGGGTGGTGGCGTCCCAGCGGGATGCCCTACGCGGCTGGCTTGAGGAGCGCCGCATCCGCGGGCACATCCCGAGCTATGTCACCGAGACGGGCGTCTACCCGGGTCCGGCCTACGACGACACCGACCCCAAGAAGGACTACATCCGGCAGGCGGCCGGTATGGCCACCTACAACTACTACTTCGCGAACCAGCCGGATACCTACATGTTCAACTGGTGCGTCCGGCACCGGGTCGAGGAGCGCAAGGACCAGCTCGTGACCCGAACCCCGAACGGGCCGGTCAACGACACCTTCACTCCCTACGGCAACATGATGCTGATGCAATCCCGGATGAAGGACACCAGGGTTGCCGCCGAGTCGGACGCGCTCGAAGGGGACAACGGCGTCTATGCGATGGCGTCGAAGGACCGTACCGGTGCGTCGCTGATGCTTTGGAACTGGCAGCATGTGGGCGACCGCAGCTATCGGGCCACCATCGACATGTCCCGGATGCCGTCCGAGCTCAGGAACCGTCCGGTCCGCCAGCTCATGTACCGGATCGACCAGAACACCAGCAACTACTTCTCCGACCCGGCCAAGGCTGGTCTTCAGTTGGTCGACAAGAAGATTGTCAGGCCTGGCAGGACGTACACCGCCACCGTCGATCTCGCGCCCAACGCGATCTACCTGATCGTCCTGGAACGCGCCTGAATCGCGGGAGCGGCACCGCCCGGTGCCGCTCCCGCGACCAGCGCCGTCTCCACGGCGCTCAGGTGGATCGCCATCACATGGTGGGCTCGTCGGGCGTCGCGCCGTGGCCTGCGACACCAGTCGGCGGTGGTGCTCCAGACATTCCGTCGCGGCGTGCTTGCGGCTGCGAGAGCGGTACTGATGAGCGACCTCTCCAGTGCCAGCAGCACGCTGTTGCGGGACGCGGCGACAGGCAAGGTGGAAGGACAGGTCGGGCTCCGGCATGCCCTCGTCCGCCGGTGTCGCCCGTGCCTCTTCCGCGAAATCAGCCTCAAGGGCGGCGAGGTCGGTGGGGTGGTGGGACAGCGCAGCCTGCTCCGCGCAGACCGGCTCGATCGCCGCACGTGCCACGGTCACATCGAGCGGGCTGTGTTCGCCGAGGGCGGCGGCCTGGGCGCGCCGGAACATGACGCTCGAACCCCTTCTGTGGCCACGTACGTGCCGCTGCCGGTGCGGATGCCCAGGACCCCGGCGTGTTCCAGTACGCGCAGCGCTTCCGGCACAGAGCAACGGCTGACCTGCGACCGGCTCGTCGGCGTCCGCTCTGCCGGCAGGGCGCTGCCCGGGGGGGGGCTTCTATCTGTTCGGTCAAGGTCTGCTGGCTTGGTCAGGCTGCTTGCTGGTGCCCGGGTTGGTAGGGGGTGCGGTGTTTGAGCATGGCGTGCAGGACGTCGATGCGGCGGCGGGTGAGGCAGATGAGGGCGGCGTTGTGGCGCTTGTTTTCCGCCCGTTTCTTGTCGTAGTAGGCCCGTGATTCGGGACTGCTCAGCGAGGCGAACGAGGCCAGGAACAGGGCCCGTTTGAGGGTCTTGTTTCCGCCGCGGGGCGGTCCTTCGCCGCGGATGGAGGTCCCGGATCGACGTGTGGTGGGGGTCAGTCCCGCGTAGGAGGCCAGGTGGGCAGCGGTGGGGAATGCGCTGGCGTCGCCGATCTCGGCCAGGATGCGGGCGCCGGTCCTGACCGCGACCCCGGGCATGGAGGTCAGGACCTTCGCGAGAGGGTGGGCCTGCAGCAGGGCCGTCATGCGGGTCTCCAGGATCTCGCGGCGCTTGAGGAGCACGGTGAGAGACTCGGCCAGACCGGAGATGATCTCGCCGGCCGAGCCGGTGCCGGGGACCTGGACGGTCTGCTCGGCCAGGGCGGCATGGATCCGTCCGGCCAGCTCCCGCGGGGTCCGCATCCGTGGGGCGGCGTCGGTCATGACCTCGATGAGTTCCTCGGTGCCGGCCTGAGCCAGTGCCGCCGGGGAGCCGAACGTCTGCAGCACGGCCAGGACCGCCGGGTGACGCAGCCGCGGTCCCAGGACGCGTTCCAGGGCCGGATGGATCGAGGTGAGCAGGCCGCGCAGCCGGTTGGAGGTGCGGGTGGCGTCCTGGGCGAGGTCGTCGTCATAGCCCAGAACCATGGTCAGTTCGGCCCGCACGCCCTCGGCGGGGTCGATGGAGTGCAGCAGGTGGGGCATGATGCGGGCGGCATCGGCGATGACATAGGCGTCGCGGGCGTCGGTCTTGCCGGTGCCGGGATGGCAGTCGGCCAGGCGGCGCATGGACAGGCCGGGCAGGTAGGCCACCTCGCATCCGCTGGCGCGGGCCACGGCCACCGCCAAGGTCCCCACGGACGCAGGCTGGTCGACCACGACCAGGACATTCCCCCGCCGTCCCAGGCGTACGAACAGCTCCCGCAGCTGGGGCTCGCCGTTGGGCAGCGGCTTGTCGAAGACCGTACGGCCGTCGGCCAACAGGGCCGTGCCGTGATGGGCGGACTTGCCCACATCCAAGGCGCAGAACACATCGATCGACGTGAAGTCGTTGCTGGTCACCGGGCTTTCCCTCCCCGGAGTCACCGCCGGTGGCCCGACCGGCACCGGAGATCGGCAGCCACATTACGCAGCCCTGCCTGTCGGCGGACACGCTTCCATCAGCGACCACCCGGTGCCGCCAGGACCGGCGACAGCACCCCCCGGATCATCAAGGACAGGGGCAACGAGTCATACCGGCCCCGAGGGCCACGAGCCCGAACCGGGCGCTACAACGAAGGTAATGGGTGTCTCTATGTTCTTCGTCAAGCGTGTGGGCGGCCTCTGCCCGGGGTTTGATCGTCTTTGTGGGGCGTGAGACTGTCTGGTCGTGCCAGAGATGACGAGTGGGTTGGAGGCGGTCTTGGCTGAGGCGTCGTCTCCTTCGTGGACGCGGCGTGTTCGTTCCGGGCGTGACCTTGCTTCCTTCGCTGATGTTTCTGAGGCTGCGGAAGCGTTGGTGGGACTGCTGCTGGACGTCGAGGACACGGCGGTGACCCGGCAGACGGCAGAGGCTTTGACCCGGGTGGGGACGGTGACCGCCATGAGGCTTATCGCTCTCGCGGTTGCCGAGGCTGACGACAACCAGGCCGACTGGCTGCAGACCGGGGTGCATGACGCGCTCGTGGGACCGGGCGGTGCGCAGGACGTCGCAGCGGCCTGCGGGAAGCTCGCCCGGGACCCGGAAGAAGCGGTCCGTCGGGGGGCCGCAGATATCTCGGCATGGGCAGGCGGCCCTAGGTGTTGATCTGCGTCAGCCGTTGTGTGGGCTGGTTCATGCAGCCGTCGCCTGGGGGACGCGGGGTTCGTAGAAGGTGCCGTCGCGGAGCATCGCGAACAGGACGCTGACGCG
The DNA here is from genome assembly GCF_053592055.1 of Streptomyces sp. NPDC002817. Lineage (NCBI taxonomy): Bacteria > Bacillati > Actinomycetota > Actinomycetes > Kitasatosporales > Streptomycetaceae > Streptomyces > Streptomyces sp. NPDC002817. The sequence continues at coordinate 1,889 of NZ_JBSFUY010000043.1, read as the reverse complement.
CTGGCGGGCAAGGCGGAGGAGGGCTTGAGTGTGGGTCTTTCCCCGGGCTCGCTGGCGCTCGTAGTAGGTGCGGGAGGCGGGATCGGCGTTCATGCAGGCGAAGGCGGACAGGAACATGGCGCGTTTGAGCTGCCGGTTGCCGCCTCGGGGTGCGTGTTCGCCGTGGATCGAGGTCCCCGACGACTTCGTGGTCGGGGCGAGGCCGGCGTAGGAGGCGAGGCGGGCGGCGGAGGGGAAGCCGGTGCCGTCGCCGACGGTGACCAGCAGGACGGCGGCGGTCCTGACACCGACGCCGGGCATCGACGTCAGGACCGGGGAAAGGGTGGGCCTCCAGCAGGGCGTTGATCTGGGCTTCCAGGGCCCGGCGCTGGTCATGGACGGCGGCGAGCGAGCGGGCCAGGGAGGGCACGACGATGTCGAGGGTGCCGGTCCCCGGGACCACGACGGTCTGCTCGTCCAACGCGTCGAAGACGTCGTCGATCAGCCGGGCGGCCATGCGCGCGGCCTTGGGCCGGAGGAGCTCGACGAGCCTGCGGCGGCCGGCCTTGCGCAGCGCGGCCGGCGAACCGTAGCGCTCCAGCAGCCAGGTGACGGCCTGGTGGTCCAGACGCGGGCCCAGGACGCGTTCCAGTGACGGGGGGAACTGGGTGAGCAGGCCGCGTATCCGGTTCGATGTGCGGGTGGCCTCGGCCGCGAGGTCCTGGTCGAAGCCCACGAGCACGGTCAGTTCGGCGGTGATCTCGTCGGTGAGTTCCAGCGAGCGCAGGGTGTGCGGCAGGGTGCGTGCGGCGTCTGCGATGACCGCGGCATCCTTCGCGTCGGTCTTCGCCTCGCCGGGGTAGAGGTCGGCGATCCGGCGCATGGCCTGTCCGGGCAGCTAGGCGACCTTGCAGCCCGCGTCCCGGGCCACGGCCAGCGGGAGGGCGCCGATGGAGGCGGGCTGGTCAACGATCACCAGCACGGTGCCGAACTTGGCGGTCAGTTTGTCAAAGACGGCCCGCAGTTTCGGCTCACTGTTGGGCAGCTGCTTGTCGAGGACCTTCTTCCCGGCCGGGGTGAGCCCGTGGCCGTGATGGGCACTCTTGCCGACGTCCAGGCCGAGGAACACGCCCACGTCTTCGGTGTCGAACATCGCGCCCTTCCAAGGGTGTTGACCGTGCCGGCCTCGGCATGGGTGTCGTACGCGCGCATCCACGTTATGCAGACCTGCCGCCCGTACGCGGTCGGGCGTTGCGCCGGACCGGGCGGTGGCCGGACCTCTGACTTGTTGAATCGACCCCAGACGCGCGGTCTGCAGCCGTAGCGTCCAGGGTGCCGACCGGCACGGGCTCGCGTGACCTCATGCCGCCCCAACTCGGGCTGGCTCATGATGAGTTTGCCGCCGCCGGCCGGCACTCGCGCGGTGTGGCTCGACAGAGGCGTGACCAATGGACGCTGAGACTTCAAGTCAGAGTGCCCACCACACCCATGGACTGGACCCGGCAACCATGACCACGCGACACTTCGACAACAGGGCCTCTTGCTTCTCGCTGGACTCAACAACCGCGAGATACCAAGAGGCCCTTCCTCCATGCCCCGGCATCGGCCAACTCACCCGAACCAGCACCCTGTTCGAACCCGATAGACTCCACGAACGGATAGAGAACGGCCAGTCAAGCAGTGGTGCGGTTTGGCCATGCGAACGGACAAGCTCGCCATCACCTACCAGGCTGCACTCCACCTCGCCGCCATCCATCTGGGCCCGGCGATAGCCTCAGCGATCGACCACCCAGCACGCGTCCGCAGGCCAGGATTCCGTGCTGACGATGTGTTTTACGAGCCTGAACGCCTCACCGATGGGGACGGTGTCTTCGTCCGGGTACTCGTCATGCTGGCCGTTGCAGAGGAGG
>NZ_JBSFUY010000042.1:0-68359 GCF_053592055.1 Streptomyces sp. NPDC002817 | reverse complement strand
GGGAGTTGTTCGCGACGGATCCGGGGCGCGCGGAGCGGTACGTGGTACGCGTCGGCGATCTGCGGATCGACTACTCCAAGCACCTGATCACGGACGAGACGCTGGCCCTGCTCCAGGAACTGGCCACCGCCACCGGCGTGTTCGGTCTGCGTGACGCCATGTTCCGCGGCGAGAAGATCAACCTCACCGAGGACCGGGCCGTCCTGCACACCGCGCTGCGCGCCTCGGCCGACGCGGTCGTCGAGGTCGACGGCGAGAACGTCGTGCCGCAGGTGCACGCCGTGCTCGACAAGATGGGCGGCTTCGCCGACCGGGTCCGCTCCGGTGAGTGGACCGGCCACACGGGCCGTCGTATCCGCAATGTCGTCAACATCGGCATCGGCGGCTCCGACCTGGGTCCGGCGATGGCGTACGAGGCGCTGCGCGCGTTCACGGCAAGGGAGTTGACCTTCCGGTTCGTCTCCAACGTCGACGGCTCCGACCTCCACGAGGCAGTGCACGACCTGGACCCCGCGGAGACGCTGTTCATCGTCGCGTCGAAGACGTTCACCACGATCGAGACGATCACCAACGCCACCTCGGCACGCTCCTGGCTGCTGAACGGCCTCGGCGGTGAAGAGAAGGCGGTCGCCAGGCACTTCGTGGCGCTGTCGACCAACGGCGGCAAGGTCACCGAGTTCGGCATCGACCCGGACAACATGTTCGAGTTCTGGGACTGGGTCGGCGGCCGCTACTCGTACGACTCGGCCATCGGCCTCTCCCTGATGATCGCCATCGGCCCGGACCGCTTCCGGGAGATGCTCGACGGCTTCCGTATCGTCGACGAGCACTTCCGCAGCGCCCCCGCCGAGGACAACGCCCCCTTGCTCCTGGGCCTGTTGGGCGTCTGGTACGGCAACTTCCTGGGCGCCCAGTCGCACGCGGTACTGCCGTACAGCCACTACCTGTCGAAGTTCACCGCCTACCTCCAGCAGCTCGACATGGAGTCCAACGGCAAGTCGGTGCAGCGCGACGGCCGGCCCGTGGACTGGCAGACAGGGCCGGTGGTGTGGGGCACGCCCGGAACCAACGGGCAGCACGCGTACTACCAGTTGATCCACCAGGGCACCAAGCTGATCCCGGCGGACTTCATCGGCTTCGCCAGGCCCGTGGCCGAGCTGAGCGACGAACTCAAGGCGCAGCACGACCTGTTGATGGCCAACCTGTTCGCCCAGGGGCAGGCGCTGGCGTTCGGCAAGACGCCGGACGAGGTGCGCGCGGAGGGTGTCCCCGAGGAACTGGTCACCCACAAGACGTTCAAGGGCAACCACCCCACCACGACGATCCTGGCGAAGGAACTGACCCCGTCGGTCCTCGGTCAGCTGATCGCGCTGTACGAGCACAAGGTGTTCGTCCAGGGCGCCGTCTGGAACATCGACTCCTTCGACCAGTGGGGTGTCGAGCTGGGCAAGGTGCTCGCCAGGCGGGTGGAGCCCGCCCTCACCGAAGGCGCCGAGGTACCCGGCCTCGACGCATCAACCGCCGCCCTCGTGGCCGCATACCGTGAACTGAAGGAAGTGCGCTGACATGACGTCGATGCAGCTCGGCCTCATCGGCCTCGGCAAGATGGGCGGCAACATGCGCGAGCGGATCCGCCGCGCAGGCCACACCGTCATCGGCTACGACCGCAACCCCGAGGTCTCCGACGTGGCGAGCCTCGCCGAACTCGTCGAGAAGCTCGAAGGCCCCCGCGTGGTCTGGGTGATGGTGCCGGCCGGCGCCGCGACCCAGTCCGTCGTCGACGAGCTCGGCGACCTCCTCTCCCCCGGCGACACGGTCGTCGACGGCGGCAACTCCCGCTGGACGGACGACGAGAAGCACGCCGAGGAGCTCGCGGCCAAGGGCATCGGCTTCGTCGACGCCGGTGTCTCGGGTGGCGTGTGGGGTCTGACGAACGGCTACGCCCTCATGGTCGGCGGCGACGCCGAGCACGTCGCCAAGGTGCAGCCGGTGTTCGACGCGCTCAAGCCCGAGGGCGACTTCGGCTTCGTCCACGCGGGCAAGGTGGGCGCCGGGCACTTCGCGAAGATGGTCCACAACGGCATCGAGTACGCGATGATGCAGGCCTACGCCGAGGGCTGGGAGCTCCTGGAGAAGGTCGACTCCGTGACCGATGTGCGCGAGGTCTTCCGGTCCTGGCAGGAGGGCACGGTCATCCGTTCCTGGCTGCTCGACCTGGCCGTGAACGCCCTGGGCGAGGACGAGCACCTGGACAAGCTGCGCGGCTACGCGGAGGACTCCGGTGAGGGCCGGTGGACCGTCGAGGCGGCCATCGACAACGCGGTTCCGCTGCCCGCGATCACGGCCTCCCTCTTCGCGCGGTTCGCGTCCCGTCAGGACGACTCGCCGCAGATGAAGATGATCGCGGCGCTGCGCAACCAGTTCGGCGGCCACGCCGTCGAGTCGAAGTAGGCGCACGGTGGGGGATCTCCTGCTGGTTCGCCACGGGGAGACGGAGTGGAGCGTGTCGGGCCGGCACACCAGCTGGACCGACCTGCCCCTCACCGCACACGGTGAGGAACAGGCCAAGTCCCTCTCTCCGTTCCTCTCCGGACGGACCTTCGCTCTCGCGCTCAGCAGTCCGCTGGACCGCGCGATACGCACCGCCGAACTCGTGGGCCTGTCAGGGGTGTTGCCCTATGACGACCTCCACGAGTGGGACTACGGCGGCTACGAGGGCGTCACCACCGTCGACATCCACCGGACCCGGCCCGACTGGTACCTGTGGACCGACGGCGTGCCGCTCGGCCCCGAAGGACACCCCGGCGAGTCGCCCGCCGAGGTCGGGGCACGCGCCGACCGGGTGCTGGCCCGGGTGGACGCGGCGCTCCCGGACGGGGACGTGGTGCTCGTGGCGCACGCCCACTTCCTGCGGGTGCTGACGGCTCGTCGGTTGGGCCTGGAAGCGGCGGACGGCCGCCTGTTCCAGCTCGCGACGGCCACCGTCAGCCGACTGTCCACGGAACACGGCCGACCGGTCGTCGCCGAGTGGAACACCCGACCGTAGCGACCTGACGACGGCCCGGGCCGTCGTCGTCCAAGGAGCGGCTAGAGTCCCGCTCTGTGGAGATCAACGACCTGACGCCCGCCGAGCGGCGGGTGTGGGAGGCGTTCGCGACGGGCACGGCTGTGGACTTCCATGACGCCGGGGAACCCGAACGGACCGTCCGTGCCGTGGTGTTGCGGGCGCTCATGCTCAACGGGCCACGTCAGGAAGGGGAGATACCCGCCCTGAGACTGAACGGGGCCTACATCACCGGCGCACTCGACCTGCGGCACGGAGCGGTCGACACGTCCGTACGGCTGAGTCGGTGCCAGTTCGAGGAGTCCCCTCGCCTGTACGGCAGCCAGATCCGTCAGCTCAACCTGAGAGGTTCCACGCTGCCGGGCCTCGACGCAGGCGCCGTGTGCATGGAGGGCGTACTCAGGCTGACGGACTGCCGGTTCCGGGGGCCGGTGCGACTGAGCGGTGCTCGGATCGCGGGGGCGCTGTTCATGGAGCGGGCGCAGTTCACATCGGACACCTCCGACGCGGTGCTCCAGCTCAATCACGCGGAGATCGGGCGCGACCTGCTGTGCCAGGGACTGACGGCGGACGGCGAAGTCCTCCTCACGGGCGCGGCCGTGGGCGGCCTGGTGAACTTCCACGAAGCCGAGCTGCGCTGCCCGGGCGGCACCGCTCTCAACGCGGAAGCCCTCGCGGCGGAGGCCGACGTAGTACTGCGACGTGTCCGCACGCAGGGCCTGCTGGAGCTGCGCGGCGCCCGGATAAGGGGCCGCCTCATTCTGTCGCGCGCCCACCTGTCGAACCCCGGCGGCACCGCCCTGCACGCCACCAGCTGCACCATCGGGGAACTGTGGCTGCGCAAAGGGCCTCCCGTGGACGGTGTCGTCAACCTGCGCCGCTCCCAGGTGGAACTCCTCGACCTGGAGCCGGACATGGTCCCGGGTCGGATCCGCTTCAACAGCCTGACCTACACCACCCTCATCCCCCACGAGCCCGCGGAACGCCGCCTGCCGATGCTCGAACGGGACGTCGACGGCTATGTCCCCCACGCCTACGAACAGCTGACCGCCGCCTACCTCCGCATCGGCGACGACTACGCCGCCCGCCAGGTCCAGCTCGCCAAACAGCGCCGCCTGCGAGCCACCCGCGCCTGGTACGGGCGTCTCTGGGGCTACCTTCAGGACGTCACCGTCGGCTACGGCTTCCGCCCCCTGCGCGCCTGTGCCTGGCTGGTCTCCCTGCTCGCCGTCGGTTCCCTCGTGTACGCCCTCCACGAGCCGCCTCCGCTGAAGCCTGGCGAACACCCCGACTTCGACCCGGTGTTCTTCACCCTGGACCTGCTCCTGCCGGTGATCTCGTTCGGGCAGGAGGGCGCGTTCGCCCCGCAGGGCGGGTACCAGGCGCTCTCCTACGCCCTCGTGATCACCGGCTGGATCCTGGCCACGACGGTGGTGACAGGTGTGACCCGGGCGGTCAGCCGCCAGTGACGCCGTGCTGCGCGGCCAGCCGCACCGGAGCGTTCTGGGCGCCGTAGCCGCGGTAGCCGTCGCGCTGGACGAGTTCGAAGAAGACCCGGCCGACCGTGCGGGTGTAGCAGTGGCGGAAGGTGCCGTACGCGTCCCGGTCGTAGAGGATGCCGAGCTCGCGGTACGTCTCCAGCTCACCGTCGGCGAACTCGAAGCGGGCGGCGAGGTCGTCGTAGTAGTTCGCGGGGATCGGCAGGACGCGGCCGCCCGCGTCCCGGAAGCGACGTACCGCCGTCACCACGTCGTCCGTGGCGAACGCGATGTGCTGGGCGTGCACCGTGTCGTCCGTGGGTGCCGCGCCGACGCTCAGCGCGATCCGGACGCTGCCGTCCGGGTTCGTCACCGCCCGGCTGCGCATCAGCCCGTACGGGTCGGCGACGTCCACGCTCTCCTGCGCGTGCAGCCCGAGCACGCTGCGGTGGAACAGCGCCGCCTCGTCGAACTGGTGCCAGGGCTGGACGAGGGCCAGATGGTCGATGCACCGCACGCACGCCGCCCCGGCCTCGTGCGCCACGTCCTCGAAGTCGGCCCGCCAGTTGGGCAGTTCGGGACGGCCGGTCGCGCAGAAGAAGAGTTCCGTGCCGTCGGGCGCCGCGACGGCGTCCAGCGGGGCGTCCTCGACGGCGCGGCGCCGCGGCAGCACCGGGGCCAGCAGGGCCTCCGCGCGGCGGGCCGCGCCCGCCGGGTCCGGTGACTCCAGGCCGATCGCGGCGAGGCCCGTGCCGTCGCGGCGGCCCGCCGGGCCGGTGTTCAGGAGCAGTCGGGCCTCGCCCTGCTGCCACAGGTCCACCGGTTTGGTGCGGTGGCGCGCGGTGCGGGCGAAGCCCAGTGCGCCGAGCACCGCGGAGACCGGCTCGGCGTCGGGGGTGATCAGTTCGGCGAAGGCGACGCCGGTGGGGACGACGGCCGCGGGCGGGGTCGTCACGCCGACCGTCTCCTGGAGGAGCAGGAGCGAGCGATGCGCGTCCACGGCGGTCCGACCGGCGTCGGCCTGGCGGTAGACGTCGTTGAAGACCTCGAGAGAGAGCGGACCGTCGTAGCCGGTATGCAATACACGGCGTACAAGATCCGCCACATCGAATCCGCCCTGCCCGGGGAAGCTGCGGTAGTGGCGGCTCCACTGGAGGACGTCCATCGCCGGCAGCGGGGCGTCGGCGAGCTGGAGGAAGAAGATCTTCTCGCCGGGGATGTCCGCGATGGCTTCGAGGCTCTTGGGTTCAGACCCACGGGAGAGGATGTGGAAGCTGTCCAGGCAGGTGCCGAGCGCGGGATGGTCGGCGGCGCGGACGATCTGCCAGGCGTGGTCGTACGTGCTCACGTGCCGGCCCCACGCCAGTGCCTCGTAGGCGACCTTGATGCCGAACTCCTGGGCCAGGTCGGCCAGTCGGCCCAGCTGCTCGGCGGCGAGGGCGTCGTCGTCCACGGCGAGGGGGTGGACGCTGGAGCAGACGAGGACCGTGTCGGTACCGAGCCGGCCCATCAGCTCGAACTTGTGCTGGGCCCGGCGCAGATTGTTCGCGAACCGCTCCTCGGGCACCGCCTCCATGTCCCGCATCGGCTGGTAGAGGTCGATGCCAAGACCGAGGTCGGCGCAGCGGGTGCGGATCTCCTCGGGGGTGAGGGGGCTGGCGAGGAGGTCGTTCTCGAAGATCTCCACACCGTCGAAGCCGGCCCGGGCGGCGGCCGTGAGCTTCTCGGTGAGGGATCCGCTGAGGGAGACGGTTGCGATGGACGTACGCATGGGGCAAGCTCCTTCGACCTGCGGTCCGACGGTGCCCCGTCGGGGGCGCGGGGCTGAGTACATATGCGGCTCCGCCGCGGGGCCGCGACCATCCGTCGGCGGCCCGCGGCATGGATACGGCCTAGCCCGCCGAGCTCTCGACGGCTCCGGCCATCTCCGCGATGTCGGCCAGCATGCGAGCGCTGTCGGGCTCCCGCCCGGTGAAGAGGCGGAAGGCGTCCACGGCCTGGAACACGGCCATTCCGCCCCCGTCCAAGGTGGCGCAGCCCCTCGCGCGGGCGGTGCGCAGGAGTTCGGTCTCGAGGGGGCGGTAGACGACCTCGGCGACCCAGAGGCCGGGGTGCAGGAGTTCGGCGGTGAAGGGGAGGCCGGGGTGGGCGGCCATGCCGGTGGGGGTGGCATGAACGATTCCGTCGGCGCTCGCGAGCAGGTCCGGGAGCCGGTCCGGGGTCGCGTGGGCGGCCCGGCCGTCGCCGAAGTGGCGGTTCAGGGAGGCGGCGAGGTCGGCGGCCCGGTCGGCCAGCGCGTCCACGACCGTGACCCGCTCCGCGCCGAGGGTGAGCGTGGCGTGCGCGACGGCCGCTCCCGCGCCGCCCGCGCCCAGCTGCACGACCTTCTCCAGCGGTACGTCGGGCAGGCCGCGGGCGAAGGAGGCGGCGAAGCCGGTCACGTCCGTGTTGTGGCCGATGGCCCGGCCGTCCTCGAGGACGACGGTGTTGACCGCGCCGAGCGCCTCGGCCTGCGGGGAGAGCGCGTCGAGGTGCTCGATGACGAGCTGCTTGCAGGGGTGGGTGATGTTGAGCCCGTCGAATCCCGTGTCCCGGGCGGACCGCAGCAGATCGCCGACCGCTTCCGGACCGACGCCGAGGACGTCGATGTCGATGAGCCGGTACAGATAGCGCAGACCCTGGCGGTCGGCCTCCCGCTCGTGCAGGGCCGGGCTGAGCGAGGGGCCGATGCCCGCGCCGATCAGTCCGACGAGATACGAGTCCTTGGCCACGGCGGACCTCCTGAGCGGCTCACTAATGTACGAACTAGTGAGTTAGTCATAGCACCCGGAAACGGCACTTGGGAAGCCCTGACCCGTTCCGCGGGGCGAGCGGGCTTCTAGAATCGCGGCACTGGCCGCACACCCGAAGGAACCCGATGACCAGCGTCGAAGAACCGGCACGACCCAACGGGCGCATCCGTGACGCCGCGCGCACCAAGGCCGAGATCCTCGACGTGGCGACCCACGAGTTCGCCCGGGTCGGCTTCGCGGGGGCACGGGTCGACGACATCGCCGCCCGCACCAGCACCACGAAGCGGATGATCTACTACTACTTCGGCGGCAAGGAGCAGCTGTTCACGGCCGTCCTGGAGCGGGCGTACGGCGTGATCCGGGAAGCCGAACAGGAGCTGGACGTCGAGCATCTGGACCCGGTCGCGGCCATCCGCAAGCTCGCCGAGGTCACCTTCGACCACCACGAGCAGCACCCCGACTTCATCCGTCTGGTCAGTATCGAGAACATCCACGAGGCCGAGCACATCGCCGCCTCCGAGAAGCTCGGCAAGATCGGCTCGCCCGCCCTGGACGTGATCCGCCGGATCCTGGAGTCGGGCCAGAAGTCCGGCCTGTTCACGGCCGACGTGGACGCCGTCGACCTGCACGCGATGATCAGCTCCTTCTGCTTCTTCCGGGTCGCCAACCGGCACACCTTCGGTGCCCTGTTCGGCCGCGACCTCATCGACCCCGCGCAGCGTGAGCACTACCGGAACATGCTGGGCGACATGGTGATCTCCTATCTGACGGCGGAGCGCATCGCCGACTGAAGATCCTTTGGCAGGGCCTCTTGACACGCGGGAAACGCGGGCGCAACATCCCTACCCAAGCGCTACTAACTACCTAGTGGGTTAATTAACCGCAGCCCCCGAGGATCCCAGCGCGGCCGACCCAGCACCCCAGGGCTCAGGCACCTTCTCCCCCCCCCGCTCACTCCGCATACGTTGGAGTTCCCTCGAAGGAGCACGCTCGTGTCCGTCCCCGCCGAAGCCGTCGGGCAGCCGAAAAAGGCGGCCACTGCCGCTTGGATCGGCAGCGCGCTGGAGTACTACGACTTCTTCATCTACGGCAGCGCGGCCGCGCTGATCTTCCCGGAGATCTTCTTCGACAAGTCCGACCCGGCCACCGCGACCCTGCTGTCGCTGGCCACCTTCGGTGTGGCCTACGCCGCCCGGCCGATCGGCGCGCTCTTCCTGGGCCACTTCGGTGACAAGGTCGGCCGCAAGAAGATCATGGTCTTCACGCTGATCCTGATGGGTCTGTCGACCTTCCTCATCGGCTGTCTGCCCACCCGCGACCAGGTCGGCACGCTCGCACCGGTCCTGCTGGTGCTGTGCCGTGTCCTGCAGGGGATCTCCGCCGCCGGCGAGCAGGCGAGCGCCAACTCCATGACGCTCGAACACGCGCCGCCGAACCGGCGCGGCTTCTTCACCAGCTTCACCCTCAGCGGCACCCAGGGCGGCCAGCTCCTCGCCACGCTGGCCTTCATCCCGATCGCCGCGCTCCCCGAGGACCAGCTGCTGTCCTGGGGCTGGCGGATCCCGTTCTTCCTGAGCATCGCGGTCGCCGTCGTCGGCTACGTCATCCGGCGCAAGCTGGAGGAGACCCCGGCCTTCGAGCAGCAGACCGCCTCCGAGGGCGTCGTGAAGATGCCGCTCGCGTTCCTGGCCCGCAACCACTGGGCGGACGTCCTGCGGGTCGTCGCGGGTGCGCTGATCGCCTCGGTCTCGACGATCTTCACGGTCTGGGCGCTGGCGTACGCCACCAGCGACTCGGTCGGGATGAGCCGCTCCTCGATGCTGTGGGTGGGCGCGCTGGCCAACCTGGTCGCCCTCGGCGCGATCCCGGCGTGGGCCACGCTCTCGGACCGTATCGGCCGCCGCCCGGTCTTCCTGATCGGCGCCGCGGGCAGCGCGGTCATGATGTTCGTGTACCTCTGGGCGATCTCCACGGGCAACTACCCGCTGACCCTGGTGCTGGGCATCGTCACCTTCGGGGTCGTCTACAGCGCCGCGAACGGGGTGTGGCCCTCCTTCTACGGCGAGATGTTCTCGACCCGCGTCCGGCTGTCGGGCATGGCGATCGGTACCCAGATCGGCTTCGCCGTGGCCGGGTTCGCGGTCACCTTCGCCGCGCAGATCGCGGGCCCCGACGGCAGCGACTGGTCGGCGGTCGCCTTCTTCACCGCCGCGCTGTGCGTCCCGCCGGTCATCGCCGTTCTCACGGCCCGCGAGACCCACAGCGTCCCGACGGAGCAGCTCGGCGAGCGCGCGCCGAAGCCGGCGGCGGAGCGGGAGACCGTGACCGCCTGATCCCCCTCCGCCAGGACTCCCGAGTCCCCGGACCCGTAAGGGCTCCGGGGACTCGGGCATGTCGGGCGGGGAGGCGGAAGCGGGTCATTCGACCACGTCGACCTCGTCCGGTTCGGGGAACGGCATCATGTCCCAGCCCATCGGCCGGCCCTGCCACCGCGCCTCCCCCGCCTCGACGTCGAGCCTCCTCGGGATGCGCCGGTCCCACCATCGCCCGCCCTCGGCACGGTCGGGCCAGGGGACGGTCGCGGCACGGAACCGGTCGTCGTACGCGTCGAGCTCCGGCTGCCGCAGCGCTCGTACCCGCTCGGGCAGCCGCGGCCAGACCCGGGCCAGTGCGCCTCGGCACCACAGGTCGTTCGACAGCTCCGGCCCGCACCAGCCGTAGCCCTCCTCCACCTCCGCCACCAGGTCGTGCCACTGGGCGAGCAGGGAGTTGAGGGTGGAGCGTCCGCCGGCCCCGGCCAGGACGGCGGCGCGTACGGCGGCGTACTCCTCCGCGGTCGGCGGTGCCGTCTGTTCCATGCGCCGGCTCTGCCACGACCGGACCGCCGGGGACCTGTCAGTTTTCGAGAAGCGCCCACCCCGGGACCGCGCCTAGCGTGAAGTCCATGGACCTCACCCTTCACGCGAGCTTCCTCCCGCAGGACGACCCGGACGCCGCGCTGGCCTTCTACCGCGATCTCCTCGGTTTCGAGGTGCGCGGCGACGTCGGCAAGGGCTCGATGCGCTGGATCACGGTCGGTCCCGTCGGTCAGCCCGACACGTCGGTCGTACTGCATCCGCCGGGCGTGGACGCCGACCTCACCGAGGACGAGCGCCGCACGGTCTTCGAGATGATGGCCAAGGGCACGTACGCGAGCATCGTGCTGGCCACCGCCGACCTGGACGCCGTGTTCGACCGGCTTCAGGCGGGCGCCGATGTGGTCCAGGAGCCGATCAAGCAGCCGTGGGGCGTGCGTGACTGTGCCTTCCGTGACCCCGCGGGCAATCTGATCCGTGTCCAGGAACGGAACTGAGCGGGCTCGAAACGACGCGGAACGCTTTGTTCCCCCAGGGAAATCAGACCTAATGCTCGGAGCCGGTGAGATCGAGCCGAACGATGGAGAACAGTCAGCATGGCCACCAAGAGGACGACCCCCCAGCCGCCCGCGTCGCACCCCGCCGACAGCCACGATCTGATCCGCGTGCACGGCGCGCGGGAGAACAATCTCAAGGACGTCAGCATCGAGATCCCCAAACGCCGGCTGACGGTGTTCACCGGTGTCTCCGGGTCGGGCAAGAGCTCGCTGGTGTTCGACACGATCGCCGCGGAGTCGCAGCGGCTGATCAACGAGACGTACAGCGCCTTCGTGCAGGGCTTCATGCCGACGCTGGCGCGGCCCGAGGTCGACGTACTGGACGGACTGACCACGGCGATCATCGTCGACCAGGAGCGGATGGGTGCCAACGCCCGCTCGACCGTCGGCACCGTGACCGACGTCAACGCGATGCTGCGCATCCTCTTCAGCCGGCTCGGCACGCCGCACATCGGCCCGCCCAACGCGTACTCGTTCAACGTGCCCTCGGTGTCGGCGAGCGGTGCGATCACCGTGGAGCGCGGTGGCAAGACCAAGGCGGAGAAGGCCACGTTCCACCGGCTCGGCGGCATGTGTCCGCGCTGCGAGGGCATGGGCTCGGTCAGTGACTTCGACCTGACGGCGCTGTACGACGACAGCCTCTCGCTCAACGAGGGCGCGCTGACGATCCCCGGCTACAGCATGGACGGCTGGTACGGCCGTATCTACCGGGGCTGCGGCTTCTTCGACCCGGACAAGCCGATCCGCAGGTTCAACAAGCGGGAGATGCACGACCTGCTCCACAAGGAGCCGACCAAGATCAAGGTCGAGGGCATCAACCTGACGTACGAGGGACTGGTCCCGAAGATCCAGAAGTCCTTCCTCTCCAAGGACGTCGACGCCCTCCAGCCGCACATCCGTGCCTTCGTGGAGCGGGCGGTGACGTTCCAGATCTGTCCCGAGTGCGACGGCACCCGGCTCAGCGCGGAGGCCCGGGCCTCGAAGATCAAGCGGAAGAACATCGCCGACGTCTGCGCGATGCAGATCGACGATCTGGCGGACTGGGTCCGTGACCTGAAGGAGCCGTCGGTGGCGCCGCTGCTGGCCGCGCTGGGGCACTCGCTGGACTCGTTCGTCGAGATCGGGCTCGGCTACCTCAGCCTCGACCGCCCCTCGGGCACCCTCTCCGGCGGTGAGGCGCAGCGCACCAAGATGATCCGCCACCTCGGGTCCTCGCTCACCGATGTGACGTACGTCTTCGACGAGCCGACGATCGGGCTGCACCCGCACGACATCCGCCGGATGAACGAACTGCTGCTGCAACTGCGCGACAAGGGCAACACCGTGCTGGTCGTGGAGCACAAGCCGGAGGCGATCGAGATCGCCGACCATGTCGTGGACCTCGGCCCGCGCGCCGGCACCGCGGGTGGCGAGGTGGTCTTCGAGGGCACCGTCGAGGGGCTGCGGTCCAGCGACACGCTCACCGGACGGCACCTGGACGACCGGGCCTCGCTCAAGCCCACGGTGCGCAAGCCGTCGGGGGCACTGGAAGTACGCGGCGCCGGTACGAACAACCTCCAGGACGTCGACGTCGACATCCCGCTGGGCGCGCTGGTCGTCGTCACCGGGGTCGCCGGTTCCGGCAAGAGCTCGCTGATCCATGGCTCGGTGTCCGGGCAGGACGGCGTGATCACGGTCGACCAGACCGGGATCCGCGGCTCGCGGCGCAGCAACCCGGCGACGTACACCGGGCTTCTGGAGCCGATCCGCAAGGCGTTCGCCAAGGCCAACGGTGTGAAGCCGGCCCTCTTCAGCGCCAACTCCGAGGGCGCCTGCCCGACGTGCAACGGCGCGGGCGTCATCTACACGGACCTGGCGATGATGGCCGGGGTGGCGTCCACATGCGAGGAGTGCGAGGGGAAGCGGTTCCAGGCGGCCGTGCTGGAGTACCACCTCGGCGGGCGTGACATCAGCGAGGTGCTCGCGATGCCGGTGTCCGAGGCGGTGGAGTTCTTCGGCACGGGCGAGGCGCGTACGCCGGCCGCGCACAAGATCCTGGAGCGGCTCGCGGACGTCGGCCTCGGCTATCTCACCCTCGGGCAGCCGCTGACGACGCTGTCGGGCGGTGAGCGGCAGCGGCTGAAGCTGGCCACCCGCATGGGCGAGAAGGGCGGGGTCTACATCCTCGACGAGCCGACGACCGGGCTCCATCTCGCGGACGTGGAGCAGCTGTTGGGCCTGCTGGACCGGCTGGTGGACTCCGGGAAGTCGGTCATCGTCATCGAGCACCACCAGGCGGTCATGGCACACGCCGACTGGATCATCGACCTCGGCCCCGGCGCCGGCCACGACGGCGGCCGGATCGTCTTCGAGGGCACCCCGACCGAACTGATCGCGGACCGCTCCACGCTCACGGGCCAGCACCTGGCGGAGTACGTCGGGGCCTGAACGGGCCCAGGAGTGGGGACCGGCCCGCTTTGGACCGGGCCGGTCCACGACGCGTTGCGCCGGCTCGTCCGCCGGCCGAGGCGGTCCCGAGCGGAGTCGGAGCCGCCTTGGATTCGGCCCCGTCCCGCCGCGAGTCGGGCCCGTCCCCTACGAGTTGGACCACGCCCGCTCGCACAGCACCAGCCGGTAGCCGTCCGGGTCCTCGATCGTCACGCCCCACTCGTTCCAGTAGGGGTTGGGTGAGGGGACCCGCTTGCCGCCGTGCTGTTCGAGTCGGGCGACCAGGTCCTGCGGCACGGGACCGTCGACGTAGACGACCAGGAGGTCCTCCTCCGTGGGGCGGGGTTCGACGGGGTGGGCCGACTCGTGGACGAGTTCCAGATGCCACCCGGCGTCGGGCCAGCCGAGCATGAGCAGATCGTGGTGGCCCGGTTCGGCGCCGCCCTCGGCCCGCCACACGACGGCCAGACCGAGCCCGTCGGCCCAGAAACGCTCCGCCGCGGCGAGGTCGCGGGACGGGCGGGCGATACGGATGTGACTGCGGCCGTGGACCGGCATCGTGACCTCTTCCTGAGCGTGGCGTCTCCTCAGCCAGCTTAGGCAGCGCGTGATCGCGAAACCATCGGCCGTCCGCCCTGCGCCCCGGGTCCTAGGACCGCGTGAACCGCCCTACCCCGTTGACAGTTGACGTTTTCAGCAAGAACATCGGCCGGAACGAGCAGAAAAGAACAGACGCTCGTCACGCGCAGCCGGTCCGGGGGGAGGGCTCCGCGCGTACCGGCCGGATTCAGGGGCGGCCGGTACGCGCGGAGATGCCGCCCCGGTCGCACCCGGCTCCGGAACCGGGCCGTCGCTGTCGCCATGACCGGCGTGCCGGTGGTAGTGCCCTCGGGGACGAGTCTCGGCGGGGCGCCGGGCCGGCGGACGGCGTTCGCGGTGATGTTCGTGCTCGCGCACACGGTGCCGTGCGCCCGAGCACGCTGCTGGTCGGGCCCGCCGACGGCCAGGTCCTCATGTCCGTCGCCGTGCGAGAGAGAACGGCGTCACCGCCAGGATGCCGGACCGGCCGCGACGCCCAGGGACTCAGACCCGGTTGGCCCCCGCGGGGATCCCGTACGCCCGCTCCACCTTCAGCCGCAGTACCACCCGCCGGTCGCGGACCATCGCGGCACGGAAGTCGTCCCAGTCGGGGTGTTCGCCCACGACGTCGCGGTAGAGCCGGACGAGCTCCTCGACGGTCTCGTCGTACGGGTCCTGCGCCACCGGTGCGAGCTCGGCCGTGCCCTCGGCGACCGTGTACGCCCGCCGGTCCGGGGCGGTCACGTGGTAGGACGCCCTCGGATCGCGGCGCAGGTTGCGGGTCTTGGCGCGGTCGTCCGTGATCGAGATCCGGATGATCCGCTCGTCGGGGCAGTAGGCGTGGCTGACGTTCGACAGCTGGGGCCGGCCGTCGCGCTTGAGCGTGACCAGCACCCCGCCGTGGCCCTCGGAGAGCAGCCCGAGCAGTGCGTTCTGCGTCGCGTCCTGAGTCATGCCTGGGTCAACCGGCACACGGGGTGCGCGCATTCCCGGAGGGAAAGTGAGTAGACGCTGTCTACGAGCACCTGGTAGACAGTGTCTATGCATGAACCGGAGAGCGGACTGCGGGCCCGACTCGTCGAGGTCGGGGTGGAACTGGTGGCCCGGGAGGGCGTGCAGGCGCTGACCCTGCGGGAGATCGCCCGCCGGGCGGGCGTCTCGCACGGTGCGCCGCGCCGCTACTTCCCGACCCATCTGGAGCTGCTGTCGGCCATCGCGCGCCGCGGCTTCGGCGAGCTCGCGGAGCGGGCGGGGTCGGCCGACGACGGCACCGCGAGCCCGCGCGACCGGCTGACGGAGCTGGGGCGGGTCTATCTGCGGTTCGCGCTGGACAACCAAGGCATGTACGAGCTGATGTTCCGTCACGATCTGCTGGAGAGCGGCCACCTGGGACTCAGGGACACCAGCCTGCCCCTCTTCGGCCGCCTGGTGGAGCTGGTCGCCGTGGCCCGCCCGGACGCGGACGCCCGTCTCGTCGCCGGGGCGTTGTGGGCGAACCTGCACGGCATCGCCCAGCTGTGGGGCTGGGGCAGCCTCCAACTGGCCACCGGAGCAGAGGACTTCGCACCTCTCCTGCGCAACGCCCTCGACGCGCACCTCGGCCGGGAGGACGGGTGAACCCTCGTCTCGTCCTCGCGGGCAGCGTGACCGGAGCCGTGATCGTCGCCCTCGACGGCACGGTCCTCACCATCGCCCAGCCCACCCTGCAAAGGGACCTGGACGCCTCCTTCGCCCAGGTCCAGTGGACCAGCACCGGCTATCTCATCGCGGTGGCGAGTCTGCTGGTGTTCGCGGGGCGGCTCGGCGACCGGTACGGGCACCGGCGGCTCTTCGGGATCGGCATGCTCGGCTTCGGGGTGGCGTCGGCCGGCATCGGACTGGCACCCGGTGTCGGCTGGGCGATCGGACTGCGGGTCGTCCAAGGGGTGTTCGGGGCGCTGCTGCAACCCGCGACCCTCGGCATGCTGCGCGTCGCCTACCCGCCGGACCGGCTCCGGGGGCCCATCGCCGTGCGCACCGCGGCGATCGGGGTGGCCGCCGCGGTCGGCCCGTTGATCGGCGGAGTGCTGGTGGCCGGGTCCGGGTGGCGGGCGGTGTTCTTCGTCAACGTCGTGCCCGCGCTGGTGTTCGGCGTGCTCGCCCTGGCGGTGCGGGAGCCGGAGCGGGCCACCGGGGTCCGGCTGGACCTGCCCGGTGCCGCCCTGCTCGCGGTGACCCTGGGTTTCCTGGTCCATACGCTGGTCTCCCCGCACTGGCTCGGCCTGGCGGTGACCGCGGTGACCGGCGTCGCCTTCGTACGCCACGAGCGCCGCACCGCGAGCCCGCTGATACCGCGCACCGTCCCCGGCGCACCGCTCGGCGTCCTGGTCGCCGCGTCGGCCGCCCTGTCGGGCACCCTGTTCGTGAGCACGTACGTCCTGCAGCACACGCTCGGTCTCGACCCCTTCCAAAGTGCCCTGCGCTGCCTTCCGTTGGCGGTTCTGATGGTGGCCGCCGCCGCGTTGTGCCCCGTGCTGCTGCGCCGGGCGGGAGCCCGCCGCACGACGGCGACCGCGATGGCGGTCCTCGCCGTCGGGATCCTGGTGCTCTCCCACGCGTCGGGGGCGCTCGCGCTGGGCGCCGGATTCGCCCTGCTCGGGGCCGGGTTCGGGACCGTCATGGTGGCGGCCACCCATGTCGTCGTACGCGAGAGTCCGGTCGGGTCGGCCGGGGTGGCGGGCGGGCTGCAGCAGACCGCGATGAACGTCGGGCCGACGCTCGGGGTGGCCCTCGCCGCCACGGAGGTGTCACTCGTCACGTTCGCCGCTGTCGCACTGGCCGGCGCGGTGCCGGCGGCGGGTTTCCGTGCCACGATCACCGATCGGGGTCGACCGGGCAACCGTTCGGAGATTCCTGCGCGACGATGAGGTCTGAGGTCGGCGCGGCGGGGTATGCCGGATCGCACCTCGACGAACGCGAGCGGAGGAGAGCGATGGCACAGCTGCGGCAGGAAGTCGACCCGGGGGAGGCCGGACTGGACCCGAAGGCGCTGGACCGCCTCGACCAGCACCTCGCCCACTACGTCGACGAGGGACGCATGCCCGGCTTCCTCGTGGCCGTCGCCCGCGGCGGCCGCGTCGCCCACCTCACGGCGCACGGCCACCGCGATCTCGCCGCCGGACTCCCCGTCGAGCCGGACACCCTGTGGCGGATCTACTCGATGACCAAGCCCGTCACCGCGGTGGCCGCGCTGATCCTGGTGGAGGAGGGGAAGCTGTCGCTGGACGACCCGGTCGCCCGGCATCTGCCGGCCTTCGCCGACGCCCGGGTGCACGTCAGCGGCTCGGGCTCCGACATGGTCACCCGGCCCGCCGGACAGCCCATGCTGATACGGCACCTGATGACCCACACGGCAGGTCTGACCTTCGCCTTCTACCACTCCCACCCGGTCGACGCCCTGTACCGGGCGGCCGATCTGGAGTCGTCGGTGGTACCGGGCTCGACCCTGGCCGAGACGGTCGACGTGTACGCGAGCCTGCCGCTCCAGTTCGAGCCGGGCACGCAGTGGAACTACTCGGTCTCCTCCAATGTGCTCGGCCGGGTCATCGAGGTGGTGTCCGGGCAACCGCTGGACGTCTTCTTCGCCGAGCGGGTCTTCGGACCGCTCGGCATGACCGACGCCGGCCTGAGCGTCACGGGCGAACAGGCGGGCAGACTCTCCGAGTTGTACGGCGAGAAGGACGACGGCGGCATCGAACCGGTCCCCGGGCTCCCGCTCCACGGCCGGCCCCGGTTCCTCTCCGGCAGCGGCGGCATGGCGGCCTCCGCGCACGACATGCACCGCTTCATGGAGGTGCTGCGCCGTCGCGGCGAACTCGACGGCATCCGTCTGCTCGCCCCCGAAACAGTGGACCTGATGACCAGGAACCACCTTCCCGGCGGCGCCGACCTGCGCGCCTTCGGCAGCAGACCGGCCCATGACGAGCCCAACAACGACGGTGTCGGATTCGGACTCAGCGTCTCCGTGGTGATCGACCCCGCCCGAACGCTCGCACCCACGAGCCCGGGCACGTTCGGCTGGAGCGGGGCCGCGTCCACGACCTTCTGGGTCGACCCCGGTCGCGATCTGACCGTGCAGTTCTACACCCAGGTACGGCCGAAGACCCTGAAGCTCAACCCGGACCTCAGGCGCCTGGTGCACGAGGCCGTGATCGAGTGATCAGGCATCCACACGGAGGGTGAACTCCACGCCTGCCAGGGCGAGTTCGCGCAGCCACTCCTCCGAACGGGCCGCCGTCTCGGCGGCCCGGCTGAGGCCGGGCGGCAGCGAGCCGTCCAGGACGTGCCCCACGCCGAGGGCGAGAGTGCGGGAGACGCAGCGGGCCATCGCGCTCTCCTCCTCGTCCCCCACCAGGTCCAGCAGACAACTGCCCGACCACGCCTGCCCCGCGGGTCCCTGCACATCCAGGGACACCGCGAGCACGACCCGGTCCAGGTCGGTGTCCGTGGTCGGATAGGTTGCCGCCAACTCCCTTGCCAGCGCGGCGATCCGGGCGTCGTCGCCGCCCTTGAGCTCCTCGAAGACGGCGTCCCAGGCCCGCAGCCACCCCTCCAGCCGCAGGGTGCCCCGCACGAAGGACTGCGCCTTCCAGGCGGGCGGCATCCCGTACTGCTCGACGAACGGCACACTGTCGCGGTTCGGATAGACCTCGAAGCCCTCCCCGTCGACGACATGGCGCCGGGTCGCCTCCCACGGCCGCGCGGCGGTGGTCTCGGCGCCGTCCTCGATGTAACGGGCGGGCGAGCGCAGGGCGCCCAGGACTCCGAGGGGCGCCCAGCTGAAGCGGTACCGGAAGTCGTTCGGCACCGCGGGAATGCCGCCGCAGTAGGAGGTCAGGCGGTACGAGGCCACCGTGGCGTCGCCGATCGCGTCCCGGGCGCGGGCGACGAGGCTGTGCGCGAAGAGGTGGTCGATGCCCGGGTCGAGCCCGGCCTCGGTGAGGACGACGATCCCCGCCGCGAGGGCCGCGGGCACCTGTTCCAGCACGGCGTCCGACACATAGCTGGAGCAGGCGAAGTGCGCCTTCCGCGCGACGCACGCGGCGAGGATCCCGGCGTGCTCCGGTGCGGGCAGCATCGACACGACGACGTCCCCGGGCGCGAGTTCCGCCGTCAGCGCGGGAAGGCTGTACGCGCGGGGTTCGGCGCGGCCGGTGAGACCCAGCCGGTCGAGGGCCTCGGCCGCGCGCTCCTCGGTGCGGTGCCACACCCGCACCCGCTCGGCCGTCCCGCACACCCGCGCCAGACCGCTGCCCGTGGACAGTCCGGTACCGATCCAGTGGACGGTGCCGCTCGCCGGAACCGGCTCAGACATTCCGCGACTCCCCTTCCACGATGCCGAGTTCCCGACAGGTCGCATGGAACCGGTCCAGACAGCGCCCCCACGGGCCGCCGGTCCCGAAGTCCATGAGCAGGGGCAGCAGTTGGCCGGAGAAGCCCTCGCTGGACTCCTTCGGCAGCAGCGACGGCAGGTTGTCGATGGCGATGAGGTCGAGAGGGGTGCGCGGGGGCTCCTCCTTGCGGAGCCGGCGTACCGGCTCGTCCCACTCGGTGGTGCGGTCGTAGACCGGCAGGACGTTCAGGGGTGAGCCGACGTCGCAGGTGACGTCGGACAGCGTGCGCAGCCGACGGGTGGGGGCGTCGAGGTCGGCTTCCCGGAGGAAGGGCGGGACCGGGGTGGTGGCGAGGACGCAGTTCACCATCGCGTCGTGCTCCAGCAGAGCCGCGCGGTCCAGGTCGCGGGTCTCCTCCAGGTCCCAGCAGGTGGGGTCGAGCCCGGCCACCTGGAGGGCGACGCGGGCGCCGCGTCCGCTGCGGCCCAGGGCGCCGATGACGAGCGCGGTGAACTCCTCGTCCCCGGCTGCGGGCCGGAGGATCTCGTCGAGCTCCTCCTTCGAGGTGGGCGTGAGCGGTGCGACGAGCCGGCCCCGGTGCCGGAGCACCGCCAGGGCCGCGCCCAGGTAGCCCGCCCAGTACCCGAAGGCGGCGAGCCGGCGTCCGTGGTCGTCGGCCAGGTACTCCAGGTCGAGGAGTTCCCCTCCCCCGGCGGCGAACCGGCGGAGCAGGTCCGCGGCGCCCGGCTGCTGCTTGTAGGCGTGCCCGAAGAAGATGTGCCGGTGCGTCAACTCGGCCGGAGCGTCGGGGAGTTCCTTCAGACCGAGGACGACCGCCGCCGGCGGCGCCGCCACCCAGGACCCCATGGGCGCGACCCGGGCGCCGACGGCCTCGTACTCCTCGATCGGGAAGATCCGCTGCGGGGACTCCTCGACGGTCAGGGTCACCCCGCTCCCGACGAGCCCGCGTGCGTCGGACGGCACGACCGGGGTGCGCCGCTCGGTGGGTCGGTCCTCGTGGCGCAGCCACAGATGGAGCTCGGTCATACGCAGTTGGCCTCCGGGCGCGGGGCGGCGGCCGCGAACCGGCCGGCGCTCAACGGGCTGACGTCCACGAAGGGTACGCGGCCCAGGCACAGGTCACGGACGACCTCGCCGACGGCCGGCCCCTGGAGGAAACCATGACCGGAGAAGCCGGTCGCATACAGAAAACGGGATACCGAAGTCGCCTCGCCGATCAGGGCGTTGTGATCAGGGGTGACCTCGTACAGGCCCGCCCAGCCGCCGGTGCGACGCAGGTCCAGGAGGGAGGGGGCGCGGTGCTCCATGGCGGCGGCGAGGCGGGGGATCCAGCGGTCGTGGGTGTCGGTGGCGAAGCCGGGGCGCTCGTCGGGGTCGGACATGCCCAGGAGGAGGCCGGGGCCCTCGCGGTGGAAGTAGAGGGTGCTGCTGAAGTCGATGGTCATCGGCAGGCCGGGCGGCAGGCCCCGGACCGGCTCGGTGACCGCGATCTGGCGGCGCAGCGGCTCCACCGGCAGATCCACGCCGACCATCTTCCCGATCGCGCGCGACCATGCGCCGGCCGCGCAGACCACCGTGTCGGTGGAGATGGTGCCGAGCGTCGTCTCGACGGCCCTGATGGTGTCGCCCCGCACGGTGATGCCGGTGACCTCGGTGTGCCGCAGGACGCGGGCGCCCAGGGCGCGGGCGGCGGAGGCGTAGCCGTGGACGACGGCCTCGGGAGTGCAGTGGCCGTCGTCCGGCGAGAAGGCGGCCGCCAGCAGCCCGTCGGTGCTGATCAGCGGGGAGAGCTTGCGGGCCTCCTTCGGGGTGAGCATGCGGCTGGGCACGCCGAGGGAGTTCTGCAGGAGCACTCCCGCCTCGAAGGAGGCCACGTCCTCGGGCGTCGACAGCAGGAACAGATAGCCGACGCGGTGCAGGCCGATGTCGTGGCCGATCTCCTCCCGGAACCGGCCGAACGCCTCCAGGCTGCGCGCGCCGAGTTGCACGTTGAGGCCGTCGGAGAACTGGGCCCGCACCCCTCCGGCCGCCTTCGAGGTGGACCCGGAGGCCAGTTCGTCACGTTCGACGAGGACGACGTCACGGACACCGGCGGCGGCGAGATGGTAGGCGATGCTCGCGCCCATCACTCCGCCGCCGATCACAACGGCGTTTGCCTGCGTCCTCACGAGCGAGCCTCCCAGGGGTGTCGGGGCCGGTCCCCTCTTCCTGTCCGGACTCCGGTGCCCGTAATCAGGACAGGTGGGCCACCGCGTCCAGATGCGGCAGGTGGTGGTCCAGCCGTTCCCGCTTGGTGCGCAGGTAGGTGATGTTGCTCTCGCACGGCGCTATCAGCAGCGGCACGGTCTCGGCGACCTCGATGCCGTGGCGCACCAACGCCTCGCGCTTGTCCGGGTTGTTGGACATCAGGCGCACCGAGCGCACACCCAGGTCGTGCAGCATCCCGGCGGCGACACCGTAGTCGCGGGCATCCACCGGCAGGCCGAGGGCGAGGTTCGCCTCGACGGTGTCCAGGCCCTCCGCCTGCAGGGCCATGGCGCGCAGCTTGGCGAGCAGTCCGATGCCGCGGCCCTCGTGGCCCCTCAGGTAGACGACGATGCCGCTGCCCTCGGCGACGACTGCCCGCAGTGCCGAGTCGAGCTGTTCGCCGCACTCGCAGTGCCGGGAGCCGAAGGCGTCACCGGTCAGGCATTCCGAGTGCAGCCGGGTCAGGACCTCGTCCGTGCCGATCTCGCCGTAGACCAGGGCCACTTGCTCGTCACCGCGATCGTGGTCGAGGTAACCGACCGCCCTGAATTCACCGTACACCGTGGGCAGCGGAGCATTCACGACGCGTTCCACGCCCGTACGCTGTGGAGTCTTCTTGCCGAGTACGCCAACTTTTTCTGTCATGATTCTCGAGTTCCTAAGCAGAGACGAAAGGCCGTGAAAGAATGAGTGGTTCGCAAACGCGGTCGGCGGAGCACGGTACGTTGCCGGCGGACACCACGGAAGACGTACGGGCGCGGGGCGAGGGTGTCTCACGACAGATCGCCGTCCTTCCCGTCGGGAGCTTCGAACAGCACGGCCCGTTCCTTCCGCTGGCGACCGACACGCTCGTCGCCTGCGCCGTCGCCCGGGAGATCGCCGCGGCATACCCGGTGCACCTCCTCCCTCCCGTGACGATCTCCTGCTCGCACGAGCACGCGGCGTGGGCGGGAACCGTCAGCATCTCCTCGGTGACCCTTCACTCGGTGGTACGGGACATAGCGTCTTCGCTCCGCCGGTCCGGCGTCGAGACCCTGGTCGTGGTCAACGGGCACGGCGGAAACTACGTACTGGGCAACGTCGTTCAGGAATCCTCCGCCCGCGGCGAGCGAATGGCACTGTTCCCGGCCGCGGAGGACTGGGAGACGGCCCGGGAGCAGGCGGGGGTGGTCACCTCGCTGCTCACCGACATGCATGCGGGGGAAATCGAGACCTCCATCCTTCTGCACGCTCATCCCGAATTCGTCCGACCCGGTTATGAGACCTCCGATTTCGTCGCCGACGACCGACGCCATCTGCTCACCCTCGGTATGTCCGCCTATACCGATTCCGGTGTCATCGGCCGTGCTTCGCTGGGTTCGGCGGAAAAGGGCAAAGCGCTGCTTGCGAGCCTGGCGGATTCCTTCGGCACGTATTTCTCACTGCTCACCTCCGACGGCGATTCGGCGCGCGGATAGCGGGCGAGCAGGACGATGACGCCGGGCAGGCTGGCCGCGAGCGAGAGCACCCCGTAGACGACGGCGACGGCCAGCCCGCTGCCGGCGCCCAGACCGGCGGCGCCGAAGGCCCAGGCGGTGACACCCTCGCGGGGGCCCCAGCCGCCGACGTTGAGCGGCAGGCCCATGGCGAGCAGGGCGAGCACGGCGATCGGCAGCAGGACGGCGACGGAGGCGGCGGAACCGGCGACGCGGGCGGCGAGCACGAACATCGCGAGGTGTCCGGCGAGGACGACGGCGGAGGACAGGGCGACTCCGGGCCCGTTCTGCCGCGACAGCAGTCCCTCGCGGGCCTCGCGCAGGGCCTTGCCGGCCCGTGAGGGCGCCCGGTTCATCCGCAGGGCGAGCACGACGGCCAGCGCGCCCAGCGTGGCGAACAGGAGCAGCGGCGCGAGATGGCGGGCCTGGGAGAGCACCGGTGACGGCATGGTCAGCAGCACCGCGGCGCCGACGACCGCCAGCGCGAGCTGCCCGGCGACCCGTTCGAGGACGACGGCCCGCACACAGCGCCCGAGCTCCTGAGTGCTGCGCCCGTGCCGTACCGCCCGGTGCACATCGCCGAGAACGCCACCGGGCAGGGCGGCGTTGAGGAACAGGGCCCGGTAGTACGAGGCCACGGCCGCACCGAGCGGCAGCCGGATCTTCAGGCCCCGGGCGACCAGCTGCCAGCGCCAGGCGCTGAAGACGGTGGTGACCACGCCGATCCCGAGCGCGGCGAGCAGGGTGGCCCCGTCGATCCGGCGCAACCCGTCGAGGAAGACACCGGTGCCGAGCCGCCACAGCAGGACGGCGAGGATGAGCACGCCGACGGCACTGCCGACGTGGGTGCGTACGGCGGGCGACTTGAGGCGGGCGAGAACGTTTCGCCACCAGGAGGCGACAGGGGCCGCCGACGCGGTGTCGGGCCGGGGGGCGGAGACGATCACGCCGATGCGGTCCTCGGAGACGGCGACGGGCGGCGGCGGGACGGCCTTGGCGGGCGGGAGGGCGACGGTGGCGGAGCCGACCTCGGGACGTGCCCCGCCGGTCGCCGTGTCGGCGTACCGTTCCGCCACCGCCGTACGGGCCGCGAGGTCGGCCACGCCCGTCATCGACGCGGTCGCGTCCACCGGCGTCACCGCGACGCGGTCGCGCCCCCGTGTCACCCCGGCCCACCGCCTGCGGCCCGGCCCCCGCAGGCCCGCGTGGGCCGCCCGTACCGTCTCCACGCTCATGCCGCCCCGCCCGTCGGGCGGGACAGTGCCAGCAGGTCGGTGTGGTGGACGACCACGCTCAGCTCGCCCGCCTCGCAGGCCTCCAGGCGGGCGCGGAGGTAACGGTCCGCGCGCTCGCGCAGCTCCGGGCGCTCTTCCACCGCGGCACCGACCCAGCCGCGCAGCCACTGGGCCATGAGCGCGGACTCGGCGGGGCCCAGCCGCCACGGGCTCGGGTTCAGCCGTACCGTCGCGCCGAGTTCGGAGAAGGCCTCGCAGGCCACCGTGATCGCGTCCGGGCCGAGCAGGCCCGAGCGGCGCTGGTGCGTGTTGAACGCCTCGGTGATCTCGCTGTCCATCGGGTCGGACGGGGTGAAGTCGACGCGGCCGGCCACGGAGAGCGTGAGCAGGGCCGGGCAGCCGGCGCCGGTGCAGGCGGCCGCCAGGGTCTCGATCTCCTCGCGGGTGAGGACGTCCAGGAGTGCGGAGGCCGTCACCAGGGAGGCACCGGAGAGGGCGTCCGGGGTCAGCCGGCCGACGTCACCGCGCCGGGTCTCGACGGTGACCCGGCTGCCGTCCGCGGCGACCCGCGGGGAGGCGACGGCCGCGAAGTGCAGGAGGTAGGGGTCGCGGTCGTGCAGCACCCAGTGCTGGGGGCCGTCGAGGCGGGGCGCGAGCCAGCGGCCCATCGACCCGGTGCCGCACCCGAGGTCGTGCACGACCACCCCTGCCTTGCCGGGCAGGTTGGCGAGCCGGATCCGCAGCGGGTCGAGCAGATCGAGCGAGCGAGCGCCGGCATCGGCGGGTTCCCGCAGCTCCAGCCACTCGGGCGCGTAGCGGGGCTGCTCCTCGGGCCCGTCCTCGCGCAGCCGTACGGTGGGCCGCTCGCCGGGGCGGGCGGCGGGGCCGGCGCCGGGGATCACGGACTCCGTGTCGGTGCCGGGGTCGGCGGACGCCGATGACACCGAGTGCGTCGGGGTTTCGCCGGCCATATCGGACTCCACCCCTGCCACGTCCCGCGGTCCCGCCTGCGCCGGAATCCTTCCCGCGCGCTGTGTCGTCGTAGCCGTCTTCCTCATGCCGCCCTCCTGGGTTCGCTCGGCAGTCGGCCCAGTACTCCGGCCAGGCTGCGGGCCGTGGTCGCCCAGCCGTCCAGGGCGGCCCGCCGGCCCCGGGCAGCCGCCTTCAGCCGGCGTCGTACGTCCGCCTCGCCGAACCAGCCGCGCAGCTCCGCGGCGAGGGCGGCGGGGTCCTCCGGCGGGACGAGGATGCCGGGCACGCCGCCGTCGGGGGCGCGGCCGACCGCCTCGGGGAGACCGCCGACGTCGGTGGCCAGCACCGGGATGCCGCGGGCGAGGGCCTCGGTGACCGCCATGCCGTAGGTCTCGGCGTAGGAGGTGAGGACCATCAGGTCGGCGGCGGCGTAGCTGGCGTCGAGTTCGGCGCCGGCCTGCGGTCCGGCCAGGTGCAGTCGGTGTTCCAGGCCGTACTTCGCGATCAGGGACCGCAGGTCGGCCACGTACTCCGGGTCCTGGCCGAGGCCGCCCACGCACACGCAGCTCCACGGCAGGTCCCGGACCGCGGCCAGCGCCTCCACCAGGCGGTGCTGTCCCTTGCGGGGTGTCACCGCGGCGACGCACAGCAGCCGGGAGAGGCCGTCGGTGCCGGAGGCGAGGGGGGCGATGTCGGCGCCGGGGGCGGCGACATGGACCCGCTCGGGGGCGAGGCCGTGGTGGGAGACGAGGCGGCGGACCGCCCAGTCGCTGGTGGCGACGACCGCGGGGACCGCGCGGAGCACCGCGCGCTCCTTCGCGTCCAACTCGGCGGCCAGGACGGGATCGAGACCGGTCTCGTCGCCGAGCGGAAGGTGGACGAGGACCACGAGCCGCAGCCGTTCCGCCTCCGGTACGACGATCTCCGGGACGCCGCAGGCGACCAGGCCGTCCATCAGGACCACGGTGTCGTCCGGCAACCCCCGCAGCACACCGGCCAGTTCCGCACGGCCCGAGGCGCCCGGCCGGGGCCACTCGCCCGGAACCGCGTGCTTGTGGACCTGCCAGCCGAAGCCCGGCAGGTCCAGACTCACCCGCCGGTCATAGGCGTTGCCGCCGCTGGGCGCGGCCGCGTCGTCGACACCGCCGGGCATGACGAAGTGCACGGAGCGCAGAGCCATGGGGACGATGTCCGCGTTCTTGAGAGCCGAATGCTGCACGGGCACATAGCCCAGGGCCGCCTGCGGGGCCTTCTCCAGGGTCACGTCGGTCACAGCGCACGCTCGTAACTCGCCCACGCGACATGCGACTCGTGCAGGGTGACGGCGATCGCCGCGATGCCCCGGGCGCCGTCGCCCAGCGCGCCCTTCTCGATCCGCTCGGCGAGCCGGTCGGCGATGACCTTGGCCAGGAACTCCGTCGACGTGTTGATCCCGGCGAAGTCGGGCTCGTTGTCGAGGTTTCTGTAGTTCAGCTCGGTGACGACGGCTCCGAGTTCCTGCGTGGCCAGTCCGATGTCGACGACGATGTTGTCGTCGTCCAACTGCTCCCGTCGGAAGGTGGCGTCCACGAGGAACGTCGCTCCGTGCAGGCGCTGCGCGGGTCCGAAGACCTCGCCGCGGAAGCTGTGGGCGATCATGATGTGATCGCGGACGGTGACACTGAACAACGGACGACCCTCCAGGTGCGGCACGTCTGATCCCCCCGGCCGACCGCCGGCGGGGATGCCGAGTAGTACGGCTCTTCGCGTCCCCGCGTTCAGCCGTCTCTCACTCTTTTCTCAGGTCAGGCGCTCTTGCCGTACCTCACGCGGTGACAGAGAGCAGGAATTTCCCCGGAAGTGAGCCTGGGCATCACCTGCGGCAGCTCCTCGAACGCGCTTTCCCCCGTGACGAGCGCGTCGAGCGCCGGGTCGGCGAGCAGTTCGAGGGCGAGGGCCAGCCGGTCGGCATAGGTGCGGCTGGAGCGGCGGGCCGGGGAGACGGTGCCGACCTGGCTGCTGCGGATGACGAGCCGCCGGGAGTGGAAGGCCTCACCGAGCGGAAGGCTGACCTTCCGGTCGCCGTACCAGCTGAGTTCGAGGACCGTGCCCTCGGGCGTCAGCAGTTCCAGGGAGCGGGCCAGTCCCTGTTCGGTGGCGCTGGCGTGGACGACGAGGTCGCACTCCCCCAGCGCGTCCCGCGGCAGCGCGAAGTCGACGCCCAGGGCCTTCGCGACCGTCGCCCGCGCCGGGTCGGCGTCGACCAACTGGATCCGTACGCCGGGGAAGCGGGCCAGCAGTGCGGCGACCGAGCAGCCGATCATGCCGCCGCCGACCACGGCGATCCGGTCGCCGACCAACGGCACCGCGTCCCAGGCCGCGTTGACGGCGGTCTCCACCGTGCCGGCGAGGATCGCCCGTTCGGGGGGCACGTTCTCGGGCACCCGGGTCACGGCGGTCACCGGGACGACGTAGCGCGTCTGGTGCGGGTAGAGGCAGAAGACCGTACGGCCCACGAGGTCCGCCGGGCCCTCCTCGACCTCTCCGACGCTGAGGTAGCCGTACTTCACGGGTGCCGGGAAGTCGCCCTCCTGGAACGGCGCCCGCATGGCCGCGTGCTGGCTCTCGGGGACCCCGCCGCGGAAGACGAGCGTCTCCGTGCCGCGGCTGACGCCGGAGTACAGGGCGCGGACCAGCACTTCCCCCTCGGATGGAGCCGGGAGGGTGACCTCACGTATCTCACCCGCACCGGGGCTGTTGAGCCAGAAAGCACTCGCGGTGCGCTTCATCGGCGTCCTCCTGAACGCTTGGGAAGTAGTTCACGTACCGAGGTGTGCACAGGTCGCGCACAGTACGCGGCGTTGATCGACTCTGTCACACGGCCGGAGGATGTTCGGTGGCCCTGAACAACACTTACGACGCAAGGCTGGTCCAGCAGGAGACCGCTGTGGGAGCGGGTCTGCAGATCCTGTTGCTGGCTCTGCTCGGGACGGCGATCGGCATGGGACCGGCGGGCTGGCTGACCGGTCTCGTCTTCGCCGTCGCCACCTGGGCGGTGCTCTCCCGGGCCCTGCACCGCCACCGTCCGCGCTCCTTCGGCCCCGCCAACCGCGTGACGCTCGGCCGGGCCACCCTGGTCGGCGGGGTCACGGCCCTGGTCGCCGACTCCTTCCAGAGCTCACCGCCGGTCACCCTCTTCGTCGGTCTGACGGCCGTGGCCCTGATCCTCGACGGCGTCGACGGCAAGGTCGCCCGCCGCACCGGCACCTCCACCCCGCTCGGCGCCCGCTTCGACATGGAGGTCGACGCGTTCCTGATCCTGGTGCTCAGCGTCTACGTGTCGATGGCGCACGGCCCGTGGGTCCTGCTGATCGGCGGCATGCGCTACGCCTTCGTCGCCGCCGCCCGTGTCTGGCCGTGGCTCAACGCCCCGCTCCCGCCGAGCACGGCCCGCAAGACGGTGGCCGCCCTCCAGGGTGTGTTCCTGCTGCTGGCCGCCTCGGGCCTGCTGCCGTACGCCCTGGAGTTCGGGGTCGTCGCGACGGCGCTGGGCGCGCTGGTGTGGTCGTTCGGCCGGGACATCCTGTGGCTGCTGCGCACCTCCCGGATCGAGGAGGTCCTGCTGGAGGACGTGCGCGAGCTGGTCGCCGGATGACCTACGCACGGCGCGGCAGCAGCGCGATCGCCGCGGCCGGTACGGCGGCCAGCACCAGCCACGGCACGGCCGCCGGCAGCCCGCTGTCGAGGAGTGTGCCGGTCAGTGAGCTGCCGACGAGCACGATCAGGCCGGAGACCGAGGACAGCGCGCCGGTGTAGAGGCCGAGCCGTCCCTCCTCGGCGAGATCGGGGACCCAGGCGCGGGCGACGGGGGCGACGAGCATCTGGCCGAGGGTGAGCAGCACGACGAACCCGGCCGCGGGCAGCAGCCCCGCCGTCCCGGTCCAGCCGGCCGGCCGGGCGAGCGCCACGACGGCGAACCCGGCGGCGATCAGCAGCAACCCGGCCTGCATGGAGCGACGCAGTGCGAGCCGGTCCCCCACCCAGCGGGTGACGGGCAGCTGGGCGGTCACCACCAGCAGCGAGGACAGGGCGAACAGCCAGGCCAGCGCGGACTGGGAGCCGGTGGCCCGCTCCACCTCGGCGGGCAGGGCGAGATAGAGCTGGTTGTAGGCGAGCAGATAGGCGCCGTACGCGCAGCACAGCGCGAGGAAGCGCCGGTTGCGCACCAGCACCCGCATCCCGCCCTTGACGTGGACCCGCCGGCGTCCCGGAATGTGCTGCGGCAGCAGCCACGCGTGCCCGGCGAGGACGAGCACGAAGATCCCGGCACCGGCGAGACACACGCTCCGGAAGTCCACCGACAGCAGCAGCGCGCCGAGCAGCGGCCCGACGAACGCCCCTGCCTGTCCGGCCACGGTGAACAGCGCGAACACCCGGGTCCGGGATCCGCCGCCCTCCTCCTCGTGGACGACGGCCTGCCGGGCCACCTCGGACTCGACCGCGGGGGAGAACAGCGCGGCGGCGAACCCGATCAGCAGCACGGCCCCGATGACCGCCCAGGTCGCCTCGGCGTACCCGAGCCAGGCGAACCCGGCGATCCGCAACGCACAGCCCGCGAGCACGACCGGTCGGATCCCGTACCGGTCGGCGAGCGCCCCGCCCACCACGAACAGCCCCTGCTGGCTGAAGGTCCTCAACCCCAGCACGAACCCGACCGTCCAGCCCGCCATGCCGACCGCCGTGCCGAGGTGCTCGGACAGGAACGGCAGCACCGCGAAGAAGCCCACGTTGAAGGCGAGTTGGGTGAGGATCAGCAGCCGCAGGAGGGGTGTGAGGCGGGTACGGTCCGGTGTCCCGCGCAGGGCTGTCGACAGCGAGCCGCTCATCGGGCTTCCACCCATTCCCTTGTACGAGGCTGCTGTTCGGGTTCGGTCACGGGTGGGCGCGGGGCGCGGCGCAGCCTGCGCACTCCTCCCCCGGCCTTCGGCCGGGGGGACCCCCATCTCGCTCCGCTCCCCGCGGTGACCGCCAGCGCGCCGAGCAGGGCGAGGACGGCGGCCGGGGCGAGGACGGCCCAGGGGGCGCGCTCGGCGTAGGGCTGGTTCTCGGCGAGCAGCAGGCCCCACTCCGGGGAGGGCGGCTGGGCGCCCAGGCCGAGGAAGGCGAGGGAGGCCAGGGCGAGGGCGATGCCGGGGAGCCGCAGCAGGGCGTGGCGGGTGACGGACGGCAGGACGGCGGGCAGGAGTTCGTGGCGCAGCAGGTGCCAGGGGCCTGCGCCCAGGCCGAGGGTGGCGGTGATGTGGAGGGCGGCGCGTTCCTGGCGGAGCAGTGCGGAGGTGTGGGCGGCGAGGGGCGCCCAGGCGACCGCGCCGACGGCGAGCGCGGGGGTGGCGGGGCCGCTGCCGGCGACGGCGGTGACGAGGAGGGCGACGAGGACCGGCGGCAGTGCGGTGACGGTGTCGACGAGCGGGCCGGACAGGCGGGGCAGCAGTCCGAGCAGGACGCCGATGAGCAGCGCGGCCGTGCCGATCGCGAGGGCGAGCAGCAGGGTTTCCAGGGCGCCGTGGCCGACGCGGGCGAGGACGTCGCGGCCGAGCGCGTCGGTGCCGAAGGGGTGCGCGCGGGACGGCGCTTGGAGGCGCTGTCCCGTGTCGAGGGCGAGCGGGTCGCGGGGCAGGCCGAGCGCGATGACGACCGCCAGCAGTCCACCGTATGCAATCGGCTGTACACCGCGTACCGGCGGCTTCGGTCCGTGCAGCGAGGGCAGGGCGCCGTCCCGGAGGGCGGTGCCGATGAGCAGGCGGGTGGCGAGGGCGGCGAGGCCCGCGAAGGCGGCGGCGAGGAGGACGAGGGCGAGGGTGCCGGCCTGGAGGACGGGGAGGTCCTGGGCGAGGGCGGCCTGGAGGGTGGTGCGGCCGAGGCCGGGTATGTCGAAGATCTGCTCGACGGCGACCGAGCCACCGGTGAGGCCGACCGCGAACAGGCCGGTGTTCGGCAGGAGTCCGGGCAGACAGCGGCGCAGTGCCTGGCGGGCGATGCTGCGGCCGGGCAGTCCGCGCGCGGCGGCGGCCAGCGCCCACGGTTCGGCGAAGGCGCCGGGCAGCAGGTCGTCGAGGAGGCGGCCGAGCACGGCCCCGGCGGGCAGGCCGAGGGCGAGGGCGGGCAGGATCGTCCACTTCGGTCCGTACCAGCCGAGGGCGGGCAGCCAGCCGAGCTGGACGCCGACGACGGTGGCGAGCACGGACGCGGTGAGGAACTCGGGCAGCGCGGCGAGGACCGCGGACCCGCTGCCGCCGGCCCCGCGTCCGCCGAGCCGGTGGTGCGCGCCGAGCCACAGGGTGCGGGCGCAGATCAGCGCGGCGGTGACGGTGGCGAGCGCGAGGGCCACCGCCATCAGCAGCAGGGACGCCCCAAGTGCCTGGAGCACAGCGGGTGTGACCTCGCCGCCGGAGATCCACGACTGTCCGGTGTCCCCGCGCCACAGTCCGCCCAGCCACTGTCCCAGCAGGTGGAACGGGCCGTCGTCCAGGCCGAGTCGGTCCCGGATTTCGGCCAGCACCTGCGGGTCGGGGTCGCGTTCGGCCGACCGGGCCTTGAGCACGGTCAGCGCCGGGTCCGTGCGCGTGAGCCAGGGCAGCAGGCCGATGGCGCACACGAGGGCGGCGGCGATCCCGGCCCGCCACAGGAGCGTGGCCGCTTGCTGCCGCATGCGTCAGCGCCGGGTGCCGAGGCCGACGAGGGTGCGCTCGTACGGGTCGAGGAGGGCGCCGCCGACCTTGGGGCCGACGCCGGTGATGACGCGTTGGTGAACCAGCGGGACGACGGCGTCGGTGGCGAGGATCTTCGCCTCGGCCGCCATGGCCGCGTCCTGGCGCTCGGCGGTGTCGGCGACGCCCTCGGCCCTCTTCACCGCCTTGTCGACGTCCTTGTCGCACAGCAGCGCCAGGTTGTAGCTGCCGTCGCAGGTGAAGTCGCTGGCGAGGAGCGAGACGGGGTCGCCGGTGTCGAGGAGGCTGTTGCGGGCACCGACGAACGCGTCGAACCTGCCCTCCAGCACATCGCTCTCCAGCCGCGAGTACTCGCGCACCTCCAGCTCGACCTCGAACCCGGCCTTCTCCAGCTGCTGCTTCAGCACCTGGGCGACCTCGGGGAGTTCGGGCCGGTTGTCGTACGTCGCGAGGGTGATCGTGGCCCCGTCGGGGGCAGCGGCCCCCGCCCGCCCGGCCGGCTCGGTCCGCTTGCCCTCGGCCCAGGTCACAGCGGGTCCGTAGAGGCCGGCGCCGGCGTCGGCGTACCCCTCGTAGACGCCCTCGGCGAGCGCGGAGGTGTCGACCGCCTGCCGTGCGGCGGCCCGGAGGCCGGCGTCCTTGAACACGTCCGACTCGGTGTTGAGGAGCAGACTCGTGGTGCGGGTCGTGGCGGTGGCCTTGCGGATGCCCTTGTCGAGGGTGGCGGCCTGGGCGACGGGGATCGCCTCCGCGAGGTCGACCTGGTCGGTACGGAGCGCGCTCGCACGTGCGGTGCCGTCGGCGACGAACTTCACGTCGATGCCCGAGGCCTGGGCGCGGCCGCCCCAGTAGTCGTCGTAGCGGTCGAGGGTGGCGGCGGTGGAGCCCATGACCTTGGTGAGCTCGAAGGGGCCGGTGGCGTGGCCGATCGGGTCGACGCGGTCCGTCCTGCCGTAGGCCTTCGCGGAGAGAACGGCGAGGCTCGGGCTGGAGAGCCTCAGCGGCAGTGCGGGGTCGGGGTCCTTCGTGGTGACCCGGACGCCGGTGGTGCCCTCGGCCTTCGCGGTGAGGGTCACGCCGGAGAGGGCGGCGGGGGCCGGGCGGGCCTCGGCGGCGTGGGTGAGGGCGGTGGCGACGGCGGCCGGGGTGACGTCGGTGCCGTCCTGGAAGGCGGCCTCGCGCAGGGTGAACAGCCAGGTGCGGTCGTTCTCGCGGGTCCAGGACGCGGCGAGCGCGGGGGCCGCGGCACCGTTGGCGTCCAGGGCGGTCAGGCCCTCGGTGACGCCGAGGCGGCTGAGGAGGGTGGCGTCGGCGCCGTAGGGCGAGAGGTTCTCGGCGGGCGGGAAGGCTAGGGCGACCCGCAGCCGGGAGCCGTCGCCGACGTCGTCGGACGAGCCGCCCGAGCCGTCGGAGGCGAAGCAGCCGGTGAGGGCGGGGGCGAGAAGGAGGGCGAGGAGGAAGCGCGGTCGGGTCATTCGGGTCATCGCCCCATCGGGATCTCGAAGTGCAGGACGCCGGACGCGCCCTCGGGGTCCTCGCGCTCGTCGTGCACGAGCTTGCCGAGCGATCGCCAGAAGGCCTCGGCGCCCGGGACGGCCGGGTCGGTGTGCAGATACACGGAGCGGTAGCCGCCCTCGGCGACGGCGAACTCCATCAGCCCCGCGACCAGTCGCCGGGCGAGACCGCGCCTGCGGTGCTCGGGACGGACGTAGACGCGGCGCAGTTGTGCGGTCCGCCCCGAGGGGTAGCGCTCGGCGACATGGCGCGGGTTCGGCGGGTGGACCGGGCCCCGGGAGTCCAGGGCGCCGGTGGCGACGACCTCGCCGCTGTGCGGGTCGAGCGCCACGAGGAGGGTGTGGCGCTCGGGGACCAGGTAGGCGGCGGCCGGGTCGATGATGTCGCCGTGCCAGCGGGGCACATAGCCGGAACCGAAGTCGCGGTAGACGGTGTCGAGCATCACGGCTCGCGCACCCTCGAGGTCGTCCGGGCCCGCGGCCCTGATGCTGTAATCACGCACTTGCACATCATATGCATTAAGCGGAGGAGCTTGATCCACGCCTCCCGGATGGCGGTTTGACAGCGTCGCGGTGACGCCCTACAAATCTACCGACATGACATCCATTTTCAAAAAGCCCTTATCCGAAAGGGCGGAGTGCTGATGCGCATCGCTTTCGTCGGCAAAGGTGGCAGCGGCAAGACCACCCTGTCGGCACTCTTCTCCCGTCACCTGGCGCGGTCCGGCGCTCCCGTGCTCGCCGTGGACGGGGACATCAACCAGCATCTGGCCGAGGCGCTGGGCCACGACGGGGATCTGCCGGCCGCCCCTCCGCTGGGCGCACACCTGAACTCCGTCAAGGACCATCTGCGCGGCACCAACCCGCGCATCGCCTCCGCCGAGGCCATGATCAAGACCACTCCGCCGGGCCGCGGCTCCCGGCTGCTGACCCTTCTCGGCGACGACGCACTGCACGCCCGGCACGTCCGGCGGGTGGGCGACGTGCCGCTGATGGTGACCGGCGAGTTCGAGGAGAGCGACCTCGGGGTGTCCTGCTACCACTCCAAGCTCGGCGGGGTGGAGCTCTACCTCAACCATCTCGTCGACGGTCCCGGCGAGTACGTGGTGGTGGACATGACGGCGGGCGCGGACGCGTTCGCCTCCGGTCTCTTCACCCGCTTCGACCTCACGTTCCTGGTGGCGGAACCCACCCGGAAGGGCGTCTCGGTCTACCGCCAGTACCGCGACCACGCCCGTGAGTTCGGCATCCGGATCGCCGTCGTCGGCAACAAGGTGACCGGCGAGGACGATCTGCTCTTCCTCAAGGAGGAGGTGGGGGACGACCTGCTGACCCACCTGGTCCACTCACCGTTCGTGCGGGCCGCCGAACAAGGCCGGGTACAGGGCGGCCCGGAGCCCCTGGAGGCCCTGGAGCCGCACAACCGGCACGCCCTGAACGTCCTGCGGGAGACCGTGGACGCCTGCCCTCGCGACTGGGCGACGCTCCACCGCCACGCCGTCGAGTTCCATCTGCGCAACGCCCGGGCCTGGGCGGGCGAGGACCTGGCCTCCCAGGTCGACCCCGAGTTCGTACCGGGCCCCGCTTCCCTCATCTGACACACCCCCTCCCCCCACTCAACGCACAGACAGGACAAGCACCTTCATGTCTCTCGACGTCTCCCCGAAGCTCCTCGCCGAAGCCGAGAACGGCGCCGTCCGCGAGGAGGACTTCGTGGACACCGTCCGCACGTCCCTCCCGTACGCCTACGACCTGATCGCCTCTCTCGCCGGCGAACTCCACGACGGCAAGGCCGAGTTCACCGACAACCAGACGCCCCCGCCGTCCGAGAAGGAGCGCGGCCAGCTGCTGCGGGCCCTGGCCAGCGACGCGATCCGCGGCAGCCTGGAGCGGCACTTCGGGGTCGCCCTGGCCTTCCAGAACTGCCACCGGGTGGCGGCGTTCCGGCCGGGCGCGCAGGACAGTGAGACCTACGCGCGCTTCACCTCGACGCGCTCACAGATCCTGAACCAGTCGCCGGAGTTCAGGGACTGCTGACCCGTCCGCGCGGAACCGTCGCCCCCCGACGACGGTTCCGCGGCGGCGGGACAGCGGGTGCGCAGTTCGGTCGGTTCCCCCCGGCTCCGGTGGACCGCGCGAGCGCGGAGCTCCGGGAGGTACCGAGGATCGTCGGCTCGCTCCAGCGACTCACGGGCCTCCTCCTCGAGGACGGCGAGCAGCGTGGCCTGGTGGACCCCACGCATCTGGCCCGGGGAGGGCCGTAGTCGTCAGCCCGCTCTCCCTCCGCTCCCTATCTGCCTGAGGATGGACGGGTCGGTGATCTCGGTGTCGGCGGCCAGCAGCAGGGCCTTGCTGAGGATCACGGTGAGCCGGTCGTCCTCGAACGGCAGGAAGACCTTGCCGCCGACCTTGCCGCGCGAAGGGACGATGCACAGATAGGAGTTGTCGGGCTCCATCAGGATGTTCGCCGAGCCGAGATGGATCCGGTACGTCCGCAGGTCGCCCCGGACCACCAGGAACCGGCCGTCGAGGGCGCACCGGTCGGCGACCTTCAGGCGCGGCAGGATCCGCGCGAGGGCATCACGGCGGGCCTCGGCGCTCTCGCTCAGCTCGGCGAACCCGGCCCGTTCCCAGTAGGAGCGGCCCGGCCCCTGCTCGGTCCAGTCGGGGTCGGCGGCGATCGAGGTCACGCCGACGAAGAGATCCACGTCGCGCATCGCCTCGCTGAACACCAGCGGCGGCACCTCCGCGAGGGACGCCTCCCGCCAGGCGCCCGCCACCCGGCGCTCGAAGCGGACCCGGTCGGTCGAGGCCACCCCGTCGCCCTGCGCCCAGTCCACGTAGGTGTGGAAGAAGGCGACCTGCCACTCCCCCGCGCCCAGGGTCCGGACGGCCGCGTCCCCGTCCCCGCAGTCCCACGGTCCGAGCAGCCGACTCGTCCAGCCCCGGGCCCGGAACAGCGCGAACATCCGGCGGTAGTGCACGAGATGGGCGGCGAAGCGCAGGGAGTGGACGCGGGTCTCCTCCTCCGCCGGGGTGAGCCGGTAGATCTCCCGGAACGCCTGCTTGAACGGCTGCCTCAGCTGCCCGTCGACGAGCCGGTCCCGCCAGGCCCGCACGGTGTCGGCCTCGGAGCGGATCGGATGCCACAGCCGTACGGACGCCTCGTCGGGCGCGTCGGGGAGATCCTCGGTCGACGGCAGGACCGCCCGCCACTCTCCGGGCGCGACCTCGATCTCCCAGATCAGCCGGCGTACGACGGACCGGGCGAGCGGATGCCCGGCCAGTTCCGCGCGCCACCAGCCGTACGGATGGACGGCATCGACGGTGAACCCGCCCTCCAACGCCCGGGCGAGGGTGCCGAGTTGGATGTCCACCCGCTTCACCAGGTCGCGCACCTCCTTGACCAGGCCGGCGTGGTCGCGGCGGACGGGCGCGGGGACGCTCTTCAGCGGGCGGCCGTCCTTCTCCCAGGTCAGCTGGGCCGTCTCGGTGACCGTGACGACGGCCGTGTACCCGCCGCCCGCCTCCCTGCGCAGGACACCGTCGTCGTCGAACCCCGCCCTCGACAGCCGCAGGGCCACCTCGGTCCGCTCGGCCAGGGCCGGCTCGACCTTCTTGAGCAGCTTGTCGAGCTGCCGGGGTATTCCGGCGTGGCGGGTCACCGAGCGCGCGGTGCGGATCGCGGTGACCAGCTCCGGCGTCGGGAAGTCCCTGGCGGCGCGGACCAGTTCGTACAGCAGGGCCTGCGAGGGGACGGTCCTCGCGGACGTCGGGGCGACGGCGATGCCGGGCAGCAGCCGGTCGAGGAGGTCCGGCAGCCAGGGCTCGTCGCGCAGCAGCGCCACCCGCGCGGCCTGTCCGAGCATGTCGACCTCGCGGGGCGTGAACGCCTTGTCGGCCCGGTAGGGGATCTCGCCGCGCTGGAGGGCGTCGGCGCGGTCGGCCGCGGCTTCCAGCGCACGGCGGGCGAAGGCGACGTAGGCCGGGATGCCGGCCACCTGCCGCCAGAGGTCCGGTGCGTTCGGCGGCGGGTCGTAGGTGTTGAGCCCGTCGACCTGGACCAGCAGCGTCCGCTCGGCGGGAGTGAGGCCGATGACGGCTTCGATCCCGTCCATGGCTATGGCTCCGTTGTCGCGTCGCAGGAGGTCGGCCGCCGTCCGCAGTGCCTCGTCGCCCCCGAGGCTCGCCACCATGAGCAGCGAGTACGGGTGGGTGGCGTCCCCCTTCTCCACCAGGAAGCCGGTCAAGGCACGGGCCGGACCGGAGAGATCGGGCCACGGCCCCGTGCAGTGCACCAGCGCGTCCACGACCGGCCGGAGGCTCACCACGTCGTCGCGGTCCTCGCCGCGGGCGACGACCGCCTCGAACATCCGGCGGCACGCGTCGGGCGTGTAGCGCGGTTCCCTGTCCCGGACGGCCAGGTGCACCGCCGTCCTCGCGCGCTGCATCACGTCCGTGGCCTCGGGCCGGGCCCGGTAGGCCGTCGCGAGCAGCCCGCCGACCTCCTCGTCGGAGAGCCCCACCAGGTCGGCCGCCCGGACGTCGACTGCGAAGGCGGGGTCGGTCAACGCCCGGACCAAGTCGTCGTAGAGCATGCCCCGGATCATGACAGGCACCAC
Organism: Streptomyces sp. NPDC002817; assembly: GCF_053592055.1. NCBI lineage: Bacteria > Bacillati > Actinomycetota > Actinomycetes > Kitasatosporales > Streptomycetaceae > Streptomyces > Streptomyces sp. NPDC002817. The sequence goes on along the minus strand of NZ_JBSFUY010000042.1, from coordinate 30,442 downwards.
TGACAACGCGATCTACGCGAAGAACCTCGCGGTCTCCGCCACGAACCGCCGTGCGTCGTCCAGCCAGGGGAAATGCGCCGCCCCCTCCTGGACCACCGACTCGGCCTCCGGGAAGAGCCCGGCGTACTCGGTCATCGCCCGCCGGGGCCCGGCCACGTCCACCTCCCCGGCCAGCACCAGCACACGCCCCGCGAACCCGGCCAGTGCCGCCCGCGTCGCCTCCGGGTCGAAGGCGCCCTCGGAGCCGTGGACCGCCGCCGCCTCGTCGTTGCGCTGCTCGTCCTCGGCCGCGCGGACCGCCTTGGCCTCCTCGTCCCAGCGGGCGAACCAGAAGGGGGCGATGGCCTGCCAGGCGTCGGGGGCGGGACGGCCCGCGTTGAGGGATTCCAGGGCCGCGTACGCCGGGGCGAACCACTCCTCGTCCCGGCGCAGACGGGCCGTGCTCAGGCGGTCCTCGGCGGTGACGGCGATGCCGACCGCGTAGACGCTCGGCGTGATCAGGGCCAGGCGTGCCACGCGGTCGGGGTGGCGGGCCGTGTAGAGGGCGGCCAGGTTGGCGCCCGCGCTGTGGGCCAGCACGTCCAAATGGTCCAGGCCCAGTTCCTCGCGCAGTGCCTCGACGTCGTCGACCTGACGGTCGCAGCGGTACGACGCCGGGTCCGCGGGGGTCGCCGAGTCGCCGGTGCCTCTGAGGTCCAGGCGGATCAGGGTGCGGTGGGCGCTGAGGCCGCCCAGGTCGCCGAGGTAGGCCGAAGCCTGCATCGGGCCGCCGGGGAGGCAGACCAGGGGCGGTCCCTCGCCGGTCGCGTGGTAGGCGAGGGTGGTGCCGTCCGGGGTGGTGAAGGTGGGCATGGCGTGAGGCTTTCACCTGGTCTGGCCTGCGGCAACGTATTTGGCGCGGCTCGCGCGGCGCAGGGAGAAGGGCCGGGCGATCCGCCCGCCCTCCCCCTCTCCACGACGCTCGGCTCGGCGACTCCGCGCCCCTGCGCAGAAGGCCACGAAGCCCCACATCCCACTGGTCACATGGCTGTTCCTGGTGGTGAGGAGGGTGTCCTTGCTCCTTCACCCTCCTCCCGCGGCACAGCGGACAGCAGAGCCCAGGACGGGAGCACGACCCGCCCCAGGGCCCCCTGACCAGGGGCTTCCGCCCCCGCCGCCCGCCTGCTCACGCCGCGCGCCGCGCCCGTCCCCGGTGGTCGCGGATGATCTCCGCGTACCGGTGTCCGGAGCCCTTGATGGTGCGGGTCTGGGTCCGGTAGTCGACGTGGACCAGGCCGAAACGCTTGTCGTAGCCGTAGGCCCACTCGAAGTTGTCCAGCAGTGACCAGGCGAAGTAGCCGGCCAGCGGTGCGCCCCGGCGGGCGGCGGAGGCGCAGGCGGCGAGGTGCCCGGCCAGGTAGTCCTGCCGCTCGGGGTCGTCGACGGTGCCGTCGGGGCGTACGACGTCCGGGTAGGCGGAGCCGTTCTCGGTGACGTACAGCTTGCGGGCGCCGTACTCGTCGGTGAGGCGGAGCAGGAGGGTCTCGATGCCGCTCGCGTCGATCTCCCAGTCCATGCCGGTGCGGGGCACGCCGAGGCGGCGTACGGAACGGGCGTGCGGGGCCGGGCCGCTGGGGTCGTCGGCGACGGTGGCGGGGAAGTAGTAGTTGAGGCCGAGCCAGTCCAGCGGGGCGGCGATCGTCTCCAAGTCGCCTTCCCGTGCGGGCAGTTCGACGCCGTACAGCTTCTGCATGTCCTCCGGGAAGCCGCGGCCGTGGATCGGGTCCAGCCACCAGCGGTTGGTGTGGCCGTCCATCCGGCGGGCGGCTTCGAGATCCTCCGGACGGTCGGTGGCCGGGTACACGGTGGAGAGGTTGTTGACGATGCCGATCTCGGCGGCGGGGACGGCCGCCCGGATGGCCTGGCTCGCCAGTCCGTGGCCCAGCAGGAGGTGGTACGAGGCGCGCACCGCGGCGGTCAGGTCGGTGGACCCGGGGGCCATCTTGCCTTCGAGGTGGCCGATCCAGGCGGAGCACAGAGGTTCGTTGAGGGTGGTCCAGTGGCTGACCCTGTCGCCCAGTCGCACGGCCACGACCGAGGCGTACGCGGCGAAGTGCTCGGCGGTCTCCCGCTCGGGCCAGCCGCCCCGGTCCTGGAGCGCCTGGGGCAGGTCCCAGTGGTAGAGGGTGACGGACGGGGTGATGCCCGCCTCCAGCAGGCCGTCGATCAACTCGTCGTAGAAGTCGAGCCCCTTGGCGTTGACCGGTCCGTCGCCGCCCGGCAGCACGCGCGGCCAGGCGATCGACAACCGATAGGCGTTGGTGCCCAGTTGACGCATGAGCGCGATGTCCTCGCGCCAGCGGTGGTAGTGGTCGCAGGCGACGTCACCGTGGTCGTTGCCGGCGATCTTCCCGGGGGTGTGCGCGAAGGTGTCCCAGATCGACGGCGAACGGCCGTCCTCCGCCACGGCTCCCTCGATCTGGTACGCCGAAGTGGCCGTGCCCCACAGGAAGTCGTGCGGGAGTGCGGCGAGGTCGATGGTCACGAAATCCCTTTCGAGGTCGGTCACTTGACGGCACCCGCCGTCAGCCCCGCGACGAGGTAGCGCTGCAGGAGCAGGAAGCCGGCCACCACCGGCACGCTGACGACCAGCGAGGCGGCCATGATCTGGTTCCAGTACACGTCGTTGAGCGTGGAGTAGCCCTGGAGTCCGACGGCAAGGGTGCGGGTGGTGTCGTTGGTCATCACCGAGGCGAACAGCACCTCGCCCCAGGCGGTCATGAAGGCGTAGACGGCGACCGCCACGATGCCGGGGATCGCGGCGGGCACGACGACCCGGAACAGCGCCCGGAGCGGCCCGCAGCCGTCGACCAGCGCCGCCTCGTCCAGGTCGCGCGGCACCGAGTCGAAGTACCCGATCAGCATCCAGATCGAGAACGGCAGGGAGAAGGTCAGATACGTCAGGATCAGTCCGCCGCGCGAGCCGAACAGGGCGATGCCGGTGGCGTTGCCGATGTTGACGTAGATCAGGAACAGCGGGAGCAGGAAGAGGATGCCCGGGAGCATCTGCGTCGACAGGACGGTGACCGTGAAGACGCGCTTGCCGCGGAAGTCGTAGCGGCTCACCGCGTACGCGGAGAACACCGCGATCACCACCGAGCAGACCGTCGCCGCGCCCGCCACGATCAGCGAGTTCACGAAGTACCGGGCGAGCGGGACCGTGGACCAGATGTCGATGTACGGGCGGATCGTCAACTCGCTCGGTATCCAGCGGAACTTGCCGGTGACGTCCGCGAGGGGCTTCAGCGAGCTGGAGACCATCACGTACACCGGCACCAGCACGAAGCCGCCGAGCAGGGTGAGGAAGATCCGCCGGGACCAGAGGAACGAACGCGGCGGTGCCATCGGGGAGTTACGCACGTGTGGCCCTCCGCCCGCGCGAGGTGACGGCGAGGTAGGCGCCCGTCACGAGCAGCAGGAACAGCAGCAGGAGTACGGACATGGCGGAACCGGTGCCGAAGTTCCAGGTGACGAACGAGGCTTGGTAGATGTGGACCGAGACGAGGTCCGCGGCCTCGGGGGCGGTCCTGCCGAACAGGACGTACGGCGTGTTGAAGTCGTTGAACGTCCACAGGAACAGGACCAGGATCAGCACCTGGTTGACGGCGCCCAGCGACGGCAGGGTGATGCGGCGGATCTGCTGCCACACACCGGCGCCGTCGAGGGCGGCCGCCTCGTACAGCTCCCGGGGAATGTTCTGGAGTCCGGCCATGACGATGAGGAAGGCGAACGGCCAGCCCTTCCACACCGACACGATCAGCAGGGCGAAGAAGCTGTTGTCGCCGATGAGCCAGAAGGAGGGCTTGTCGGTGAGGTGCAGCTGGTCGTGCAGGACGTGGTTCACCAGGCCGTTGTCGTGCTGGAACATGAACACCCAGGTGATGACGGCCGCGTAGACCGGCAGGGCGTACGGCACCAGGAACAGCGCCCGCAGCAGTCCGCGGCCGCGGAAGGTGTCCTGCATGAAGACCGCGGCCGCGGTGCCGATCAGCCAGCACAGGGCGACCGACAGCAGGGTGAAGGCGACGGTGACGAGGAAGGAGTGCAGCAGTGCCTCGCCGACGGGGGCGTCGAAGTCCACCGACACCTTGTAGTTGTCGAGTCCGGACCAGGGCGCGGTGCCCCAGTCGCGGATGTAGAACTGCGTGAGCTCCTTGAAGCTCATCACGATGCCGACGCCCATCGGCACCAGGTGGACCAGGAGTTCGAGGAGCAGGGCGGGCAGCAGGAGCAGATACGGCAGTCCGATGCGGCGGATGCGGCCGGGGCGCGGGGTGCGCTTCTCGCCGGACGGCGCCTTGGGTTCGGCCCGTTCCAGAGTGGTGGTCATCAGGCGGCCGGCATCTGCTGCTGGGCCTTCTCCAGCGCCGCCTTCACCGAGTCGGTGGTGACGGCGCGTCCGGCGGCCGCGTCGGCGAACAGGCCCTTGACGGCCGTGCCGACCGCCGTCTCGAACTGTGACTCGTCGGCGACCTGGGGCAGCGCTGCGGCACTCTTGGCGAGGGTGTCCTTCAGGACGGCGTTGGCGGGTGTGTTGAAGGCGCTGTCCGTCTGGGCCGTCTTCACCGGCGGTATCGAGCTGTACGCGGTGTTGAGGATCTTCTGCTCCGCGTCGCCGGTCATGAACTTCACGAACTTCGTGGCGCCGTCGAGGTTGTCGGTGTTCTTGAAGACGGCCAGGTTGATGCCCGCGACCATCGAGTTGACCTGAGCGCCGGTGCCCGGGGTGCCGGACTGCACGGGCACCGGGGCGATGCCGTAGTCGTCCTCGCTCATGCCCTGGGACTTGAGGTTGGCGGAGGCGGACTGCCACAGGAGCATCGCCGTCTTGCCCTTGGCGAAGTCGCTGACGGACTGGTTCTGGGCGTACTCGGCGTTGCCGGGCGCGATGACCTTGTCCTTGGCCATCAGATCGACGTACTGCTTGACCGCGGTGACGACCCCGTCGCTGGTGAAGTCGGGCTTGCCGTCGGCGGTGAAGAAGTCGGCGCCGTGCTGCTGGGCGAAGACGAAGACGTGGTGGATGTTCTCCGACGGGTTCGAACCCTCCGCTCCCAGGCCCCACTTGCCGTCCTTGGAGAGCTTCTTGCCGTCCGCGGCCAACTCCGCCCAGGTGGCGGGAGGTTGTGCGATGCCCGCGTCGGCGAACATCTTCTTGTTGTAGTAGAGGGCGTACGCCATCGAGTACAGCGGCACGGCGGAGGGGTCCTTGCCCTCGGCGCCCGTCGAGCCGAGCGCCGAGTCGACGAAGCGGTCCCTGCCGCCGATCTTCGCGAAGTTCTTGGCGTCCCACGGCAGCAGCGCGCCGGTGGCCTGCAACGAGGCGCTCCAGGTGTTGCCGATGTTGAGGACGTCGGGGCCCTGGCCCGAGGTGGTCGCGGTGAGGATGCGGTTGAGCAGGTCCGACCAGGGCACGACTTCCAGTTTCACCTTGATGCCGGTCTGCTTCTCGAACTTGTCGAGCTCGGGCTGGAGGACCTTCTTGTCGACCTCGATGCTCGCCCCCTGGTTGGAGGCCCAGTAAGTGAGCGTCTTCGGCGAGTCGTTGGACCCGCCGCCCGTCGACGAACCGCCTCCGCAGGCCGATGCGGCCAGGGCGAGAGACAGGGTGACGGCGCCTACGGCCGCGGCTCGGATGCTGCGCATGGCTCCTGGTGTCCCTTCAGGGAATGCACTCACGACTTAATTTAGGACGTGAGTTAAATGCCACGGGTTCGGGACGTCAAGGGGTTGAGCGGCGGGAGTTCAATGGATCGTGCGGCTCGGTGTCGGGTCGTTCACTTCCTGAACGGGGAGCGGGCGGCCCCTCCCGTGCGGGAGAGGGACCGCCCCGGTACCGCTACCTCTGGGCCGGTGCCACGGTTGCCGGCGCCGGTGCGTACCCGGTGGGCCGGGCCGTGAAGGTGCCGCGGCCCTGGGTCCGGCTGCGCAACCGGGTCGCGTAGCCGAAGAGTTCGGCCAGCGGCACGGTGGCGGTGACGACCGCCGAGCCGGCCCGCGTCACCGAGCCGGAGACCCGGCCGCGCCGTGCCGCCAGGTCGCCGAGGACTCCCCCGACGGCGGCGTCGGGCACCGTGACCGTGACCTCGGCCACCGGCTCGAGCAGGACCATCGCGCAGGCCCGCAGAGCCTCCCGGAGTCCGAACCGGCCCGCCGTGCGGAAGGCCGTGTCGGAGGAGTCCTTCACATGCGTCGCCCCGTCGGTGAGGGTGACCCGCAGCCCCGTCACCGGGTGCCCGCCGAGCGGCCCCTCCGCCAGGGCGTCCCGGCAGCCGGCCTCGACCGCCCGGACGTACTCCTGCGGCACCCGTCCACCGACGACCGCCGAGCGGAACTCGAACCCGGCGTCGACGTCCAGCGGCTCCACATCGAGGACGACATGGGCGAACTGCCCCGCGCCACCGTCCTGTTTGACGTGCCGGAAGACATGTCCGGACACGCCGCGCCCGACGGTCTCGCGGTGCGCGACCCGGGGCCGGCCGGCGTTGACATCCAGCCCGAGGTCCCGCCGCGCCTTCTCCAGCGCGACCTCCAGATGGAGTTCGCCCATGCCGGACAGCACGGTCTGCCCGGTCTCCGGGTCGGTCCGCACGACCAGCGACGGGTCCTCCTCGGCGAGCCTCGCGAGCGCCGAGGCCAGCCGGTCGGTGTCGGTGGACCTGACGGCCTCGACCGCGACGGAGACGACCGGTTCGGCGACGCTCGGCGGTTCGAGGACGAGCGGGGCGTCCGGCGCGCAGAGGGTCGACCCGGCGCGGGCGGACTTCAGCCCGACGACCGCGACGATGTCGCCGGCGACCGCCCGGTCCAACTGGGCGTGCCGGTCGGCCTGTACGCGCAGGATCCGTCCGACGCGCTCGCCGCGCCGCGCGCCCACGTCCATCACCATGTCTCCCTTCTCGATCGTTCCGGAGTACACCCGCAGGTAGGTGAGCCGCCCGGTCGGCGTGGCGTTCACCTTGAACACCAGCGCCGCGAACGGCGCCGCCGGGTCGGCGGGCCGTTCCTGCCGGGTGTCGCCGAGGGTGCCGTGCACGGGCGGCACGTCGAGCGGCGACGGCAGATACGCCACGACCGCGTCCAGCAGCGGCTCGATCCCACGGTTGCGGTAGGCCGAGCCGCACAGCACGACGACGGCGTCGCCGGTGCGGGTGAGGTCGCGCAGGGCGTCGACGAGCGTTCCCGTGTCGAGCGTCGACCGCATACAGAATTCCTCCAGCGCGGCCGGATGCCGTTCGGCCACCGTCTCCTCCAGCAGTCGACGCCGGCGCCGCGCCTCCTCCCGCAGGCCCTCGGGAATGTCCGCTACGACCATGTCGGCACCGTCGGCCCAGGTCAGCGCCCGCATACGCACCAGGTCCACGACGCCGCGGAACGCGTCCTCCGTGCCGATGGGCAGCTGCAGGACCAGCGGGGCCGGGTGCAGCCGTTCCCGGATCGACTCGACGGCGGTGTCGAGGTCGGCGCCCGCGCGGTCCAGCTTGTTGACGAAGGCGATCCTCGGTACGCCGTACCGGTCGGCCTGCCGCCAGACCGACTCGCTCTGCGGCTCGACGCCGGCGACGGCGTCGAACACGGCGACCGCCCCGTCGAGCACCCGGAGCGAACGCTCCACCTCGTCGGCGAAGTCGACGTGTCCTGGGGTGTCGATCAGGTTGATCCGGTGGCCGTCCCAGGCACAGCTGACCGCCGCCGCGAAGATCGTGATGCCGCGGTCGCGTTCCTGCGAGTCGAAGTCGGTGACGGTCGTGCCGTCATGGACCTCGCCACGCCGGTGGATGGTTCCGGTGGCGTAGAGGATCCGCTCGGTGACGGTGGTCTTGCCGGCGTCGACGTGGGCGAGGATGCCCAGGTTGCGGACGACTGCGAGGGTGTCGAGGTTGATGCGCACGGCCCATGGCCTTTCGGATGACGTGTGACAGGGCGGCGCGATTCCCGGACATGACTGATCTGACGGCACGTCAATACAGGGACATGCGAGGTCAGTTGATGGTCAGGCGGATGTCCGGGGCATCCGGTACCGGCCGCGCAGCGGGCACCGGACGGGGCAGGACACGAGGATCACGTCGTACGACGACGGGGGAACGAGAACAGCGGCGCGGTCACACACGGCCGGTCTCCCCTCACTCGTCGGTCCTCGTCATGACACGCGCACCGGCCCGGCGTGGGCGGTGCGCGACGTGTGGCGAGTGTAGGGAGACGGGGACGGACGGGTCACCCGATTTTCCCTCGCCCCGGCGAGGAGGGCTTCACGGCAGCTCCCGACGGATCGCGTCGGCGACGACCTCGCCGATGAGCACGGCCGTCGCCGCCGGGCCCCGGTGGGGGGTGTCCGGCAGGATCGAGGTATCGGCCACCCGTAGCCCTCGTACGCCGTGGACGCGCCCGAACTGGTCCACCGCGGTCTGCCGGTGGTCGTCGGCGGGCCCCATCGGCACGGTGCCGCAGGTGTGCTGACTGGTACTCAGGTGCTCGGAGATCCACCGGTCCAGCGCCCGGTCGTCGTCGAGAACCTCGGGGCCGGGGTCCAGCAGTCCCTCGGACACCGCTGACAGTGGCGGGCTGTCGAGCAGTGCCGCGGTCAGGCGGACGGCCTCGCGCAGCCGCCGGAAGTCGTCGCCGGTGGTCAGAAAACCGTATGCGATGTGCGGCATGGCGTCGGGGTCGGCGGAGGTCAGCCGCAGCGTGCCGCCCGGCCGGGACGGCTGCACGGAGACGAGGAACGACAGTGGGGCGCCCGGCACCCGCACGACTCCCTCGACGAGCCCGGCCACGGGCACCAGGGACTGGAGGATCTCGGTGTCGCCCGGTCCGTCGGACCCTCCCGCCGAGGCTCGGTGCAGACAGCCGCCCAGCCAGGTGTCGGCCGGCTCACCGAGGTCGTCGCGCGGCGTCCAGTCCAGGACCAGCTGGGGGTGGTCGGCGAGGCGGGCGCCGACGGCGGGGAGGTCACGGACGACGGGGATGCCGTGGCGCACGAGGTCGGCGGCGGGGCCGATGCCGGAGAGCAGCAGCAGGTGCGGGGTGGCGAACGCTCCGGCACTCAGCACGACGGTCCTCGCGTCCAGCGTGCGGCGCGCTCCCTCGTACTCCACGAGGACGCCGGTGGCGCGGCCGCGATCGACGACCACCCGCAGGGCGCGGCAGCCTCCGAGGACGTGCAGGTTCGGGCGGTCCATGACCTCCGGCGGCAGATAGCCGAGGCCGACGTTGTGCCGTATACCGTCGACCGCGTTCGAGGGCACGGGGCCGAACCCGGGCGGCGCCTGGTCGTTCTTGTCGGGTTCGGCCGGGAGACCGAGACGGCGGGCGGCGTCGCGGAAGGCCCGCGCCGCCGGGTGCGTCAGGAGGCTACGACGCACGGGGACCGGGCCGGAGGCGCCGTGCGACGCACCCTGGCCGAAGTCGAGGTCGTTCTCCAGATCCTTGAGGAACGGCAGGACCTGGTCGTAGGCCCAGGCGGGACTGCCCGCGGCGGCCCAGCGGTCGAAGTCCGCGCGCCGGGCCCGTACGAAGTAGCCGCCGTTGACGGTCGTGGAACCGCCCAGACCGCGCCCGCGCGGGACCCGCCACGGGCGCCGCGGAGTCAGGTGCACGGGATACCAGGTCGTGGCGCGATGACCGGGCCGCGCACCCGGCACGAGCCGTGCGTCGAGCAGGTCGGGGCCGAACTCCGCTTCCCCGCGGGGCATTTCACCCGTGTCGATCAGCAGCACGCTCCGGTCGGGGTCCTCGCTGAGCCGTGCCGCGAGCACCGCTCCGGCGGCTCCGGCGCCGACCACGAGGACATCGACCGGGTTCGGAGTCTGTCCCATGGCTGCCATCCTGCCCCAGACCTGCGGCGACCCCTTGCCCGGACCGCTGCTGCCCGCGCCCCCAGGAGGGCGAGGGATCCGCCGTGGGTCGAGTCGTCCCCCAGCGGATCCGCAGAGACTCCAAGCGATCGCTCCAGCGGCTCTGGCGCGGCAAGGGAGCCCCGCACCAGCCGGCCTCCGGACAAGGCGGGATCCGCGTGCCGTGGAGCCGCGCGGCGGCGGTCGCCGGCCACACGGTCCTGGTCACCGGGCTCGGTCAGGTGGGGCTCGGCGCCGTGATCAACGGGCAGGCCAGGGGTGCCCGGGTGATCTGCGCCGGCCGCAGCCCCTACCGCCGGGCGCCGGCACGGCAGTTGGGCGTGGAGCTGATCGTCGAGCTGGGGACACCGGACGCGGCCCCGGCCGCCGTACGGGACTTCACCAGGGGCAAGGGCGTCGGCCATGTCATCGACTGCTCGGCGCAGGCCGGCCACCAGCGGTTCGGACTGGGCGCCGCGGGGCGCGGCGGGCGGGTCACCGGGGGTGCCCTGGATCCCCGAGGTCGGCACATGGCTGCTCGCCCTCGCCGAGGGCCGCCAGGAGGTGGCCTGGCAGTGAGGTCGATCTGGCCGGAGTCGGCTTCGTACTCGGAGCTGCGGCGGGTTGGGCCGACTACATCCCGCTGACCAAACGGGTCGGCGCCCAGTTCACCGGCCTGGGCGGCCTGGGCGCCTCCATGGTGGCGGCCTCCGCGGTGACCCTGCCGTTCGCCGGCGCCGGTCACATCGTCGGCCACATGGACCCGCAGACCTTCGCCTTGTCGGCCCTGGCAGCGCTACTGCTGCCGATCCTGCCGTACACCGCCGAGATGGTCGCCCTGCGCAATCTGCCCACGACGGTCTTCGGCACCCTGATGAGCCTGGAACCCGCCATCGGGACCGTCGCCGGCTTCGTACTCCTTGCCGAACAGCCCTCGTGGGCCCAGAGCGCGGGCGTCGTGCTGGTGACCGTCGCCGGCATGGGGGCGGTACGCAGCGAGGCCCGGCAGGCCGTGGGCGACCTCAGCCACCAGAGTTCCGGACCAAAGCAGAAGACCCCTGATCAACAGGGGTCTCAGCTGAGCTGGTGTCCGAGGGGGGACTTGAACCCCCACGCCCGATAAAGGGCACTAGCACCTCAAGCTAGCGCGTCTGCCATTCCGCCACCCGGACCAGGTGTCTGCCGCCTGGCCGGGGGTGTTCCCCGCGGCGACATGGACAACAATACCAAGCTTTCGGAGCGCCTTTCACCTGCATATCCGTGCCTCGGACGGTGCTCAGGGGCCCGGTGCGGAGCGCTCCCGAGGACTCACCACCAGCGACGGAACGATTACACGGAGGGGGTCATCCGCGGACGCGCTTCTCCGCGGCCAGCACCCGCAGGGCCCGTACGAACGATGCCGCCGTCTCCTCCCCCAACGGCGCGAGGAAACGTTCCTCGGCGACCCGGCGCGCCTGCTCGGCCCGGCTCAGACACTCCCGTCCGGCGGCCGTCAGCTCGACGAGATTCTTGCGCCGGTCGCGTGGACTGCGACGCCGCTCGACCAGCCCCTGATCCTCCAGGCCGTCGAGGAGCGCCACCATCGTCGTACGGTCGACACCGAGCCGCCCGGCCACCTCCACCTGCGACAGCGACGCCGCCCCCGAGAGCACCGCGAGCACCGTCAGCTCGTGACCGTCCACCTCGTGGGGCGCGAGCGCCTCGGCTGACGCCCTGGCCAGCTTGGCCTGCGCCCGTTTCAGGAGGTGGCCGAGCCGGTCCCCGGGGGGCGAGGGTCTCTGATCGTCGGACATGCGGGGACTGTACCCAGGGTCGATCGGACCCCTACTTGTCGCGCTCGTGGTACATCTTCCGCGTGTGTTCGGTGTGGGCCCGCATGACCGCCGTGGCGCGCTGTTCGTCGCGGTCCGCGATCGCCGCGATCAGCTCACGGTGCTCGATCCAGGACTGCTGTCCGCGCTGCCGGGCGACCGGCGTGTAGTACCAGCGGACCCGGCGGTCGACCTGTGCCGCCAGCTCGGCGAGGACGGCGTTGCCGGCCAGTTCCATGATCTTCGCGTGCAGTCGGGCGTTCATCGCGACCGCGCGGTCCACGTCGTCGGCGGCGACCGCGCGCTCGCCCTCCGCGCACATCTCCTCGAGCACGCCGATGGCGGCCTTGGACGCGTTGGCCGCGGCGAGCCGGGCGGCTTCGGCCTCCAGTAGCGTACGGACGGTGAGGAGTTGGTCGGCCTCCTCCTCGGTGGGCTCGTGCACGAACGCGCCCTGGGCGGGCCGCAGATCGACCCACCCCTCGGTGCTGAGGCGCTGCAATGCCTCGCGCACGGGCTGCCGGGAGACGCCGAGGTGGCCGGCGAGCTCGCTCTCGACCAGATGCTGGCCGGGCTGGAGCGCTCGGGTGGTGATGAGTTCGAGCAGCGCCTCGTAGACACGGTCGCGCAGCGGGCCGGGGCGTTCGAGCTTGGGCACCGCGCCCTGCGGCAGTCCTGTCGTCGACAACATCACGGGCCCTCCTCAGCAGCGTCATCGCTGTATGCGAGAGCCAAGTATGGATTGGCTTTCGCCTACAGTCTACGGCGCACAAACCCCTGGACACCCGGGAGTTGGGCCCTCACCGGTGGGCCGTACCAGCAGCTCACGAGCGCGGATGAGCAAACGGCCCGCGCTTCTCACGCGCCACGGGCGGCCGTCCGGGTGCCGTCCCAAACTCTTGCTGGCGCCCGTTCCATCCTGTAGACAATATTTCGTCGACAGATTTCGACAGTTCCGCGGTACACCCTCGACCGAACGGAGCGCCACCCAGTGAAAGTCGCAGTCCTCGGCGCCGGAGCCATCGGCGCCTACGTCGGCGCCGCCCTGCACCGCGCAGGCGCCGACGTCCACCTCATCGCCCGTGGACCGCACCTCGCGGCCATGAGGCGCAACGGCGTACAGGTCCTCAGCCCCCGCGGTGACTTCACCGCCCTCGCCCACGCCACCGACAACCCGGCCGACATCGGCCCCGTCGACTATGTCTTCCTCGGGCTCAAGGCCAACTCGTACGCGGCGTGCGGGCCGCTCATCGAGCCACTCCTGAACGACACCACGGCCGTCGTCGCCGCCCAGAACGGCATCCCCTGGTGGTACTTCCACCAACACGGCGGACCGTACGACGGCCACCGCATCGACAGCGTGGATCCGGACGGGGCGGTCAGTGCGGTGCTCGCCCCCGAACGCGCCATCGGCTGCGTGGTCTACGCCGCCACCGAACTCGAAGGACCGGGCGTGGTCCGCCACCTGGAAGGCACCCGCTTCTCCATCGGCGAACCGGACCGGTCGACCTCCAAGCGCTGTCAGGCCTTCAGCGAGGCCATGAAGGCCGGCGGGCTCAAGTGCCCCGTCGAACCCGACCTGCGCAACGACATCTGGCTCAAGCTGCTCGGCAACATCAGCTTCAACCCGATCAGCGCGTTGGCCCGCGCCACCATGCGTCAGATGTGCCACCACGGCGGCACCCGCCAAGTCATCGAAACGATGATGCAGGAGACTCTGGCCGTCGCCGAAGCACTCGGCTGCGACATCGGGATCTCCATCGAGCGACGGCTGGCCGGCGCCGAACGCGTCGGCGACCACCGCACCTCCACCCTCCAGGACCTGGAGGCGGGCAAGCCTCTCGAACTCGACGTCCTGCTCGCCGCGGTCGTGGAACTGGCCGACATCACCCACACGGACGTCCCCACCCTCCGTACCGTCCACGCCATCAGCGACCTCCTCGCCCACCGGACCGCCGCATGAGGCGGCCCGACCCGCCGCCACGGGACGGCACTTCCATGAACGTGCACGCGGAAGCGGACCGCTTCACCCTGCGGGGCGCGGCCACCCAGGGCTGACCGGCCCTCCGCTGCACGACGGCGGGACCTCTACCGGCGGGGAGCGCCCCCTGCGCCGGAGGGGTCCCGCCTCAGTCGTTCGAGGCCTGGATCCTGTATACGATCCTCTGTATACTGCCGACCTGTACTCGATCAGCATCCAACGGCCCCGGCTCGGAGGCGACATGGAAGATCTGAACCCCGATGTGGTGCTGGAAATGGCCGCCCAGGCACCCGACGGCATCGTGATCGTCGACGGCGAAGGACTGATCCGCTACTGGAACCGGGGCGCGGAGCGCATCTTCGGGTTCTCGGCGGACGACGTGGACGGTGACAGCCTGGACGTCATCATTCCCGAGCGGCACCGGAAGCGGCACCAGGAGGGCTTCGAGGAAGCCATGGAGCGGGGGTACAGCAAGTACGGGGACGCGGACCTGCTGAACGTTCCCGCACTGGCCGCGGACGGCCGCAAGCTGTCCATCGAGTTCAGCGTGGTGCTGCTTCCCGGTCCCGACGGCAGCACGTACGTCGGTGCGGTCATCCGGGACGTGACCGCACGCCGTGAGCGGGAGCGGGAGTTGATGCGGCGACGGGCCGAGGCCTCGGTCTGAGCCCCGGCGGACCGCGTACGGAAGCGGCCGTGGCCCGAAGGCCACGGCCGCTTCCGCGTCGTCGGACTCAGGTCAGACGATGACGCCGCTCTCCTTCAGCCGGCCGATGGTCTCCTCGTCGTAGCCGAGTTCGACCAGGACCTCGGAGCTGTGCTCGCCGAGCAGCGGGGCGCCGGTGACGTCCGGCTTGAAGGAGGAGAACTTCACCGGGCTGCCGACCGTCAGATAGGTGCCGCGCTCCTTCTGCTCGACCTCGACGACGGTGCCGCTGCGGCGCAGGTCCTCGTCGTAGGCGATCTCCTTCATGCTCATCACGGGGGCGCAGGGCACCTCCCACTCACGCAGGATGTTGACGGCCTCGTACTTGGTCTTGTCCGCGAGCCACTTCTCGATCTCCTCGAAGATCTCGAAGATGTGCGACTGACGGGCGCGCGCGGTGGCGTACTGCGGGTCCTCGGCCCACTCGGGGCGGCCGATGACCTCGGCGGTGCGCTTCCAGTTCTGCTCCTGGACGGTGAAGTAGATGTACGCGTTCGGGTCGGTCTCCCAGCCCTTGCACTTGAGCACCCAGCCGGGCTGGCCGCCGCCGCCCGCGTTGCCGCCGCGCGGCACCACGTCGGTGAACTCGCCGTTGGGGTACTGCGGGTACTCCTCCAGGTAGCCGATCCGCTCCAGCCGCTGCTGGTCGCGCAGCTTGACGCGGCAGAGGTTGAGGACGGCGTCCTGCATGGAGACGGATACCTTCTGGCCCTTGCCGGTCCTGTTGCGGTCGATGATCGCGGTGAGGATGCCGATCGCCAGGTGCATACCGGTGTTGGTGTCGCCGAGGGCGGCACCGGAGATGGTCGGCGGCCCGTCCCAGAAACCGGTGGTGGAGGCGGCGCCGCCCGCGCACTGGGCGACGTTCTCGTAGACCTTGAGGTCGTTCCAGGAGGACTGGTCGTTGAAGCCCTTGACCGAGCCGAAGATCAGGCGCGGGTTGAGCTCCTGGATGCGCTCCCAGGTGAAGCCCATCCGGTCCAGGGCGCCCGGGGCGAAGTTCTCCACCAGGACGTCGGCGCCCTCGATGAGCTTCTCCAGGACCTCCTTGCCCTCGGCGGTCTTGGTGTTGATGGCGAGGGAGCGCTTGTTGCTGTTGAGCATCGTGAAGTAGAGCGCGTCGAGGTCCTCGATGTCCCGGAGCTGACGGCGCGTCACGTCGCCGCCGTTGGGACGCTCCACCTTCAGGACGTCGGCGCCGAACCAGGCGAGCATCTGTGTGCAGGCGGGGCCGGCCTGGACCCCGGTGAAGTCGATCACCTTGATTCCGGCGAGCGGCTTTTCACTCATGTGTGCTTCCTTTACGTGAAGTTACGTGGTCACTTCTTGGCCGGCGTGATGTTGCCGACGGTGATGCCCTTGGGGTTGAGGTGTGAGATGTGGCCGCTCTCGGTGCCGGCCGACGGGTCGATCACGCAGTCGATGAGCGCCGGGCCGCCGGAGGCGAGGGCCTCGGTCAGGGCGGCGGTGACCTCGGCGGGGGTGGTGGCGCGGTAGCCCTTGCCGCCGAACGACTCGATGAGCAGGTCGTGGCGGGCCGCCGACATCAGGGTGGTGGGCGAGGGTGCGTCGTCGTACGGGTTGATGTCGTCGCCGCGGTAGACACCGCCGTTGTTCATGATCACGGTGACGACGGGCAGTCGGTAGCGGCAGATCGTCTCGATCTCGATGCCGCTGAACCCGAAGGCGCTGTCGCCCTCGATGGCGACGACCGGCTGTCCGCTCTCGACGGCGGCGGCGATGGCGTACCCCATGCCGATCCCCATGACGCCCCAGGTGCCGCTGTCCAGGCGGTGGCGCGGCACATGCATGTCGATGACGTTGCGCGCGATGTCCAGCGCGTTGGCGCCCTCGTTGACGATGTACGTCTCCGGGTGCCGGCGCACGACGTCGCGTACGGCCTTGAGGGCGCCCATGAACTGCATGGGGTGCGGGTCGGCTTCGAGGCGCTCGGCCATCTTGGCGACGTTCTGCGCCGAGCGCTCCCCGAGCTCGTCCCGCCAGGCCGAAGGGGCCTGGATCTGGCCGGGCTTGGTGCGTTCGGCGAGTGCGTCGAGCACCGACTCGATGTCGCCGACGAGCGGGGCGGAGATGGGCTGGTTGCTGTCCATCTCCTTGGGGTCGATGTCGATCTGGATGAACTTGGCGTCGGGGTTCCAGCCCGTCTGCCCGTGGCCCAGCAGCCAGTTGAGGCGGGCGCCGATCAGCATCACGACGTCGGCCTTCTTCAGCGCCAGGGAACGGGCGGTGGCGGCCGACTGCGGGTGGTCGTCGGGCAGCAGGCCCTTCGCCATCGACATCGGTACGTAGGGGATGCCGGTCGACTCGACGAACTCCCGTACCTTGGCGTCCGCCTGGGCGTACGCCGCGCCCTTGCCGAGCACCACCAGCGGGCGTTCGGCGGAGGCCAGCAGCTCGATCGCGCGGTCCACGGCCTCCGGCGCGGGCAGTTGGCGCGGGGCGGGGTCGACGAGGCGGCTCAGGGTGCGGTCGCCCTCGGCCTTGGGGATGATGGCGCCGAGGACCGCGGCGGGGATGTCGAGATAGACACCGCCGGGGCGTCCGGAGATCGCGGTGCGCAGGGCGCGGGCGATACCGCGGCCGATGTCCTCCACGCGGCTGACCCGGTAGGCGGCCTTCACGAAGGGCTGGGCGGCGGCGAGTTGGTCCATCTCCTCGTAGTCGCCCTGCTTGAGGTCGACGAGGTGGCGCTCGCTGGAGCCGGAGATCTGGACCATGGGGAAGCAGTTGGTGGTCGCGTTCGCCAGCGCGACCAGGCCGTTGAGGAAGCCGGGGGCCGACACCGTCAGGGCGACGCCGGGCTTCTTGTTGAGGTAGCCGGCGATGGCCGCCGCGTGACCGGCGTTGCTCTCGTGACGGAAGCCGATGTAACGGATGCCCTGGGCCTGGGCGAGGCGGGCCAGGTCGGTGATCGGGATGCCGACCACGCCGTAGATGGTGTCGACGTCGTTCATCCTGAGCGCGTCGACGACCAGGTGGTACCCGTCGGTGAGCTCGGTCGGAACGTCGGCTGCTGCCGCGGTCTCCAGTGGCGAGGGGGCGGTCATGGTCCGAGGTCCTCCTTGGGCAGGTCCTGCCGGAGCGGCTACTGCTCTCACCATCCGCAGCGCGTCCGTCCGCGTCCAAGACCCATCGGCGACCAGCCGATAAACAACATCTATCGACGGCCGCCGAGGGCCCTCGCAACTCCCTTGATAGACGCCTGCTATCGGCCGTTCGCCAGTAGGTATTGGACGTGCACCGCAGGTCACCGCAGGCTCGCAGAGGACTGAAGCATCGGACCTGGGCGCGAGGGGGTGGGGTCATGGCCGTTCCGGCCGCGGCATCCGTGCGCGACGCCAACGGGTACCGGCCTCCGACGGTCACGGGCCTCGTCGATCTCCTCGACGCGCAGGTGCGTGAACGCCCGTACGCCCGGGCCCTGGTCGTCACCGGAGAACGGGTGCATCTGTCCTACCGGGGTCTCGCGGCCCTGGCGGACGGGGTGGCGGCACGGCTCGGCGGCACGGGGTTGCGCCGCGGCGACGCGGTCGGCCTGATCTGCGCCAACACCGCGGAGTTCGTCGTGGCGCTCCTCGGAGCGGCGCGGGCCGGCCTGGTGGCGGCTCCTCTGGACCCGGCGCTGCCCGTGTCCCAACTCTCGGCACGTATCGATGCGTTGGGGGCGCGGGCGGTGCTTCTGGGCCCGGCCGCGACAAGCGCCCCGCTGCCGGTCCCCGCCTGGCCGCTGCGCGTGGACGTCTCCCGTGCGGGGACGGCGGCCGTCGTGTTCGAACCCGGTGCGTGTGCAGCACCCCACGTCAGCGGCTCAGCAGGTGAGTTGACTGCCCATGACGCACTCGTTCTCTTCACCGCCGGCACCAGCGACCGGGCGAAGATGGTTCCCCTCACCCATGCCAACGTGGCCGCGTCCGTCCACTCCCTGTGCATCACCTACGAGTTGGGGCCCGACGACGCCACGGTCGCGGTGATGCCGTTCTTCCACGGTCACGGGCTGTTCGCGGCGCTGCTGGCCTCCCTCGCCAGCGGCGGCTGTGTGCTGCTGCCCGAGCGGGGCCGGTTCACGGCAGGCACGTTCTGGAGCGACATGCGCGCCGTGGGCGCCACCTGGTTCACCGCGGCCCCGGCCATCCACGAGATCCTGCTGGACCGGTCGGAACGGGAGTACCCGGGCCCGCGGGCGCCGGCCCTGAAGTTCGTACGCAGTGGCAGCGCTCCCCTCAACCCGGCCACGCAGCGGGCGCTGGAGCGTACGTTCGGGGCGCCGTTGCTGTCCGCGTACGGGATGACGGAGTCCTCGCACCAGGCGACCAGCGAGCCGCTGCCGGGGCGGGGTGCGCTGAAGCACGGTTCGGTCGGGCGGCCGACCGGTGTCGAGATCCGGGTGCTCGACCGCGGCGGGCGGGCCTGTCCGGTGGGTGTCGAGGGCGAGTTGTGGGTGCGCGGTCCCACCGTCGCGCGCGGCTATCTCGGCGACCGGGAGGAGACGGCGTACACCTTCGTCGGCGGCTGGCTGCGCACCGGCGATCTGGGCACCCTCGACGCGGACGGGTACCTGTCCCTGAC
This sequence comes from Streptomyces sp. NPDC002817, assembly GCF_053592055.1. Classification (NCBI taxonomy): domain Bacteria; kingdom Bacillati; phylum Actinomycetota; class Actinomycetes; order Kitasatosporales; family Streptomycetaceae; genus Streptomyces; species Streptomyces sp. NPDC002817. The sequence continues at coordinate 11,485 of NZ_JBSFUY010000042.1, read as the reverse complement.
CGGGCGTATCAAGAACCTCATCAACCGCGGCGGCGAGAAGATCTCGCCCGAGCATGTCGAGGACATCCTCGCCGGGTGTCCGGGGGTCGCCGAGGCGGCCGTGTTCGCCGTGCCCGACACGGTGTACGGGCAGCGGGTGGGCGCCGCCGTGGTGGTGCGGGAGGGCGAGAGCGTGGGGCCCGAGGAGATCCTGCGGTACTGCCGTGACCGGCTGGCCGCGTTCGAGGTGCCGGACCGGCTCGAGCTGGTCACCGCGCTGCCGTACACCGCGAAGGGCGGGCTGGACCGAAAGGCGGTGCAGGCGCGCCACGCACCCTGACACAGGCTCCGGACGGTGGGCTCGGCACACGCGGACGAGGGCTCAGCGCACGCGGTGCTCGCTGGGCAGCGGGCGGGCGAAGAAGTCGTCCAGCGACAGGCCGGTCGCCGCGTTGACGAAGGCCCGGGCGGCGACCGAGCCGGGGGTCGCGGCGTGGATCGCCACGGACACCTGCGCGCCGGCCTCCGGGTCGACCAGGGGCAGCGCTCTGGTCCGGCCGATGACGGGCATCGCCCGCAGCCAGGTGTGCGGCACGATGCTGGCCCACTCGCCGCCGCCGACGTGCGCGTAGAGGGAGGCGATGGAGTCCGTCTCGACCTGCGGGGTGACCACGAACCCCTTCTCCGCGAACACGGTGTCCACGATCTGCCGGATCCGCATGTCCGGCGTGAGCAGCGCGAGCGGCAACTGGGCCGCGTCCGCCCATGTCACGGTCGAGGACTGCGCCACCAGGTGGTCGTCCGACACCAGGAGCATGTAGCGCTCCTGGTAGAGGGGTACGACCTGGAGGCCCTCCTGGTCGCCGGGGTCGAAGTGGGCGATGGCGACGTCGAGTTCGTAGTCGCGGAGTTGGCGGTGGAGCTCCTTCGTGGACAGCCGGGAGCGCACCTGCACCTTGGCGAGGGGGTGGGCGGCGCAGAACGCGGCCACGGGGAGCGCCAGGGTCGTCGACGCCGTGGGGTCCGTGCCGAGCCGCAGCGTGCCCGTGATGCCGGACTGCACGGCGGCCACCTCCGCCTTGAACGCGTCCTGTTCGGCGAGGATCCGTTTGGCCCATACGACGAGCCGCTCACCCTCGGGGGTGAGGCCCTGGTAGTTGTGCCCGCGGTTGATGAGCGTGACGTTCAGCTCCCGCTCCAGCTTGGCTATCGCCGCCGAGAGCGCGGGCTGGGAGACGTAGCAGGCTTCCGCCGCCCGGGCGAAGTGGCGTTCCCGCGCCACCGCCACGAAGTACTCGAGCTGCCGGAACAGCATGAACGACTCCTCTCTGCCCGAGGCCGCCCCATCTAGCTCCATACTGTATGCAGTATTTGGGATATGTACAGGGGAGGAAGTCGTGCTGATCGACACCCATGGCCGGATCGCCCGCGATCTACGGGTCTCACTGACCGACCGGTGCAATCTCCGGTGCACGTACTGTATGCCGGAAGAAGGACTGCGGTGGCTGGCCAAGCCGGAGCTGCTCACCGACGAGGAGGTCGTACGGCTGGTCTCCGTCGCGGTCACCGAACTGGGCGTCACCGAGGTGCGCTTCACCGGAGGCGAGCCGCTGCTGCGCCCCGGCCTGGTGGGCATCGTCGCCCGCTGTGCCGCCCTCGCCCCGCGCCCCAGGCTCTCGCTCACCACCAACGGCATCGGACTGGCCCGTACCGCCGAAGCCCTGCGCGCGGCCGGGCTCGACCGGGTCAACGTCTCCCTCGACACCCTGCGCCCCGAGGTCTTCCGTACCCTGACCCGCCGCGACCGGCACCACGACGTGCTCGCCGGCCTCGACGCGGCCCGCGCCGCCGGGCTCCTCCCCGTCAAGGTCAACTCGGTGCTGATGCGCGGCGTCAACGACGACGAGGCCCCCGACCTCCTCGACTGGGCCCTGCTCCACGGCTACGAGCTCCGCTTCATCGAGCAGATGCCGCTGGACGCCCAACACGGCTGGCAGCGGGCCGACATGGTGACGGCCGAGGAGATCCTCGAGAGCCTCCGCCCCCGATTCGCCCTCTCCCCCGAGCCCTCGTCGGTGCGCGGCTCCGCGCCCGCCGAACGCTGGCTGGTGGACGGCGGACCCGGGCGGGTCGGGGTGATCGCCTCGGTCACCCGGCCGTTCTGCCGCGCCTGCGACCGCACCCGGCTCACCGCCGACGGGCAGGTCCGCGCCTGTCTGTTCGCCCGCGAGGAGTCCGACCTGCGCACGGCCCTGCGCTCCGGCACCCCGGACGAGGAGATCGCCGGGCTCTGGCGCACCGCGATGTGGGGCAAGAAGGCGGGCGCCGGGCTCGACGAGGCGTCCTTCGTCCAGCCTGAGCGGCCGATGTCGGCGATCGGGGGCTGATGCGGGGAACTCCTCGCCGGCTGCGGCGAGGAGCATCTCGGCGGCGGGCATGAGAGCGCCTGCGCCCGCTGCGCGTCCCCGCAGCGGGCGCAGGCGCGGTCTGTTCAGCGCAGGAGCTTCACCGCGGCCACCACCAGGGGGTCGAGGCCGTCCGCGCCGGCGTCGACGAACTCGTACAGCCTGGTACGCATCCTCGGGTCCCAGAACCTGCCGATGTGCCCGGCGATCTCCTCGGCGGCCCGCTCCCCCGGCAGATGGCCGAGGTTGCGGGCGATGTCGTTCGCCATCCGGAGCTCGGACGGCACGGTCGCTGTCATCTCAGTCCACCACCGTCACGAGGTCGTTCTCCGCGGCTTCACCGTCACCGGCCCGGTCCGGGCGGGCGAGCCCCACCTGGACGGCGGTCACCTTGTACTCGGGGCAGTTGGTGGCCCAGTCGGAGTTCTCCGTGGTCACCACGTTGGCCCCGGTCACGGGGTGGTGGAAGGTGGTGTAGACGACCCCGGTCGGCATCCGGTCGGAGATCTCCGCGCGCAGGGTCGTCCGCCCGACACGGCTGGCCAGGGTGACCATGTCGCCGTCCTTGATCCCGCGGTCCTCGGCGTCGTGGGGATGCAGTTCGAGGATGTCCTCGGGGTGCCAGGCGACATTGCCGGTACGGCGGGTCTGCGCGCCGACGTTGTACTGGCTGAGGATCCGTCCAGTGGTGAGGACCAGCGGGAAGCGCCGGGTGCTGCGCTCGTTGGTCGGCACATAGGAGGTGACCACGAACTTGCCCTTGCCGCGCACGAATTCGTCCACGTGCATGATGGGCGTGCCCTCCGGCGACTCCTCGTTGCACGGCCACTGGACGCTGCCGAGCTTGTCGAGGAGGTCGAAGGAGACGCCGGTGAACGTCGGTGTGACCGAGGCGATCTCATCCATGATCCGGCTCGGATGGTCGTAGGCCATCGGATAGCCCATGGCGGTGGCGATCTCGCTGACGATCTGCCACTCGTGCTTGCCCGTCTTGGGTTTCATGACGGCGCGGACGCGGTTGATGCGGCGTTCGGCGTTGGTGAAGGTGCCGTCCTTCTCCAGGAACGACGCCCCGGGCAGGAAGACATGGGCGAACTTGGCCGTCTCGTTGAGGAACAGGTCCTGTACGACGACGAGTTCCATGGCCTTCAGCGCTGCGGTGACGTGCTGGAGGTTGGGGTCGGACTGGGCGATGTCCTCGCCGTGGACGAAGAGTCCGCGGAAGGTGCCGTCGATGGCCGCGTCGAACATGTTGGGGATGCGAAGTCCCGGCTCCGCGAGGATGGTTCCGCCCCAGAGGTTCTCGAAGACGGTGCGTACCGCGTCGTCCGAGACGTGGCGGTAGCCGGGCAGTTCGTGCGGGAACGAGCCCATGTCGCAGGACCCCTGGACGTTGTTCTGGCCGCGCAGGGGGTTCACGCCGACGCCGTCGCGGCCGATGTTGCCGCACGCCATCGCCAGGTTGGCCATTCCCATGACCATGGTGGAGCCCTGGCTGTGCTCGGTGACGCCGAGACCGTAGTAGATGGCGCCGTTGGGGGCTTCGGCGTACAGCCTTGCGGCGGCGCGGAGTTCGGCGGCCGGGACGCCGGTGACGGGTTCCACCGCTTCCGGGCTGTTCTCCGGCCGGGCGATGAACTCCGCCCAGTCGTCGAAGCCTTCGCACCTGGCGTCCACGAAGGCGCGGTCGACCAGACCCTCGGTGACGACCACGTGGGCCATCGCGTTGACCACGGCCACGTTGGTGCTGGGCCTGAGCTGGAGGTGGTGTCGGGCCTCGACGTGCGGCGAGCGTACGAGGTCGATGCGGCGCGGATCGACGACGATCAGCTCGGCGCCCTCGCGCAGCCGGCGCTTCATCCGGGAGGCGAATACCGGGTGCCCGTCAGTGGGGTTGGCCCCGATCACCATGATGACATCGGCCTCGGCGACCGAACGGAAGTCCTGGGTGCCCGCCGACTCGCCGAAGGTCTGCTTGAGGCCGTATCCCGTCGGGGAGTGGCAGACGCGGGCGCAGGTGTCGACGTTGTTGTTGCCGAAGGCCGCGCGGACCATCTTCTGCACGACGTAGACCTCTTCGTTGGTGCAGCGCGAGGAGGTGATGGCGCCGACGGAACTCGTGCCGTACCGGTCCTGGAGCTCACGCATCCGCCGGGCGACGGTGCCGATCGCCTCGTCCCACTCGACCTCACGCCAGGGGTCGGTGATCCTTTCGCGGACCATGGGCTTGAGCCGGCGGTCGGGGTGGGTGGCGTAGCCGAAGGCGAAGCGGCCCTTCACACAGGAGTGGCCCTCGTTCGCACCGCCGTCCTTGTACGGCACCATGCGCACGAGTTCGTCGCCGCGCAGCTCGGCCTTGAAGGAGCAGCCGACACCGCAGTACGCGCAGGTGGTCACAACCGACCTGGTCGGCATGCCGAGTTCGACGACCGACCGCTCCTGGAGCGTGGACGTCGGGCAGGCCTGGACGCAGGCGCCGCAGGAGACGCACTCGGAGTCCATGAAGGACTCACCGGCGCCGGCCGAGACCTTGGAGTCAAAACCGCGGCCCTCGATGGTGAGGGCGAAGGTGCCCTGGACCTCGCCGCAGGCGCGGACGCAGCGGGAGCAGGCGATGCACTTGGCGGGGTCGAAGTCGAAGTAGGGGTTGGAGGTGTCCTTCTCGGCGTCGAGGTGGTTCTCGCCCTCGTAGCCGTAGCGGACCTGCCGCAGGCCCACCACGCCTGCCATGTCCTGGAGTTCGCAGTCGCCGTTGGCGGGGCAGGTGAGGCAGTCCAGGGGATGGTCGGAGATGTAGAGCTCCATGACGCCCTGGCGGAGCTTCTCCACCTTCGGTGTCTGGGTGCTCACCTTCATCCCGTCGGAGCACGGAGTGGTGCAGGACGCCGGGGTGCCGCGCCGCCCGTCTATCTCCACCACGCACAGGCGGCAGGAGCCGAACGCCTCCAGGCTGTCGGTGGCACACAACTTGGGTATGTCGACGCCTGCCTGTGCCGCGGCGCGCATCACCGAAGTGCCCTCGGGGACGTTCACCGCCAGGCCGTCGATCTCCACCGACACCGTTGCCGGGCCGGGCTGTTCCGGGGTTCCGTAGTCGGGTTCCTTGAGAAGGCTCATGCCGTGCCCTCCGTCCTCACGCCAGTGGCGTTCACGGGTTGGATCTCCAGGAGCCGGCGGCCGCCGTGGAAGTCGTCGGGGAAGTGGGTGAGGGCGCTGCGCACGGGCATCGGGGTCAGTCCGCCCATCGCACACAGCGAGCCGTCGGTCATCAGGTCGCAGAGGTCTTCCAGCAGGGCCAGGTTCTCGTCCCGGTGCGTGCCGGCGACGATCTTGTCGATCACCTCGACGCCACGGACCGAACCGACCCTGCACGGAGTGCACTTGCCGCAGGACTCCTCGGCGCAGAACTCCATCGCGAAGCGGGCCTGGGCCGCCATGTCGACGGTGTCGTCGAAGACCACGATCCCGCCGTGCCCGAGCATCGCACCGGCCTCGGCGAACGCCTCGTAGTCCATCGGCAGGTCGAACAGCGAATCCGGCAGATATGCCCCGAGCGGCCCGCCGACCTGCACGGTACGGACCGGGCGGCCCGTGTGGGAGCCGCCCCCGTACTCCTCGATCAGCTCGCGCAGGGTGATGCCGAAGGCGGTCTCCACGATGCCGCCGCGGGCGATGTTTCCGCCGAGCTGGAAGACCTGGGTGCCGCGGGAGCGACCGACGCCGAGGTCCTGGTACGCCTTGGCGCCGTTCGCGAGGACCGTGGGGACGGTGGTGAGGGTCAGCACGTTGTTCACCACGGTCGGTTTGCCGAACAGGCCCTCGATCGCCGGGATGGGCGGCTTCGCGCGGACCATGCCGCGCTTGCCCTCCAGGCTCTCCAGCATGGAGGTCTCCTCGCCGCAGATGTACGCGCCCGCCCCGACGCGTACGTGCAGGTCGAAGTCGAGCGCGGAGCCGAGGACACCCTTGCCCAACCAGCCCTGCTCACGGGCGAGTTCGATCGCCTCGCGCATCGTGGCGATCGCGTCCGGATACTCGGATCGGATGTAGACGTAACCCTCGCTCGCGCCGACCGCGTGCGCGGCGATGGTCATGCCCTCGATGAGCAGGAACGGGTCGCCCTCCATGACCATGCGGTCGGCGAAGGTCCCGCTGTCGCCCTCGTCGGCGTTGCAGCAGACGAACTTCAGCTCGTCGGCGCAGCCCAGCACGGTCTTCCACTTGATACCGGCCGGGAATCCGGCGCCGCCGCGTCCGCGCAGCCCGGAGTCGGTGACCTCGGCGACCACGTCCGCGGGGGCGAGTTCGAGGGCGGCGCGCAGTCCGGCGAGGCCGCCGTGCTCGACGTAGTCCCGCGGCGAGAGGGGGTCGATGACGCCGACTCTGGCGAAGGTGACCCGGTTCTGGCGGGCCAGCCAGGGCAGTTCGTCGACGAGGCCGAGCCGCAGCGGGTGGTCCGCGCCGTCGAGCAGGCCGGCGGCCAGGAGTCCGTCGACGTCCTCGGGGGTCACCGGGCCGTAGCCGACGCGGCCCTGCGGCGTGACGACCTCGACCGTCGGCTCCAGCCAGAGCATGCCGCGCGAGCCGTTGCGTACGACGTCGATGGCGAAGTCCCCGCGTGTGGCGGCGCGTTGGAGGGCGCCGGCGACCTCGTCGGCGCCGACGGACCTGGCCGCCGAGTCGCGGGGGACGTAGACCGTCACCGCGGAGTGCGACGGGGCGCCGACCGGGATGTCCGCGGGGGTGTCGGCCGGGATGCCGGCCGGGGAGGAGTTGTTCATGATCAGACCGTCCCGTTGAGGATCGAGCCCAGCCGGGCCGGGCCCACTCGTCCGTACAGCCGTCCGTTCGCCTCCACCGACGGCCCCAGCGCGCAGTTGCCCAGGCAGAAGACCTGCTCGACGGTCACGGAACCGTCGGGTGTCGTCTCGCCCAGAGTGAGTCCCGCCTCGCGTGTGTAGCTCACCAGGCGGTCGGCGCCCAGCGCCTGGCAGGCTTCGGCGCGGCAGATACGGACCGTGGTGCGTCCCGCGGGCTCACGGCGGAAGTCGTGGTAGAAGGTCACCACTCCATGGACGTCCGCCCTGGAGAGGTTGAGCTCGTCGGCGAGCACCGGGACCGCCTCCTGCGGCACATGGCCCAACTCGGCCTGCAGAGCGTGCAGTACGGGCAGCAGCGCGCCGCGCTGATCCCGGTGATCGGCCACCACCCTCCGGACCACGCTCTCGACCGTCACATCGCTCCCGCTGGTCGTCATGATCGCTTCGCCTTCCGTCACACGGGTCCCCGGCGAGGGTTGCAGGAGACTGAGACAATACCCCATACAGGCTTCTGTATACAGACGACAGTCGTAAAGAAGCCTGCGCCGATTCCGGCCCACGAGGGAGCCCGGAGCCTCGGTCGAGCCAGGCCGCACAACCAACAGCCGACACCATGTTGCATACCAAAACCTGTATGCTGAAGCCGCCGTCGGCAACCCACTCGGCGGCTACCACTTGCCAAAGCCGTCGGCCCGGCGGCAGAACGGGACAACCATGCGCGAGGCACTCACGGCCGCAGCGTCCCGGCGCGTCGCCCGCCCGGCACCACTGCGCCAGGCCGTGTACGACGCCCTGACCGAGCTGATCGTCAACGGCTCCCTCAAGCCCGGCCAGCACCTGGTCGAGGCCGAGCTCGCGGAGCACCTCGGCGTCAGCCGCCAGCCGGTCCGCGAGGCCCTGCAGCGACTGCAGACCGCCGGCTGGGTCGACCTGCGCCCGGCCCAGGGCGCCTTCGTGCACTCCCCCACCGAGGAGGAGGCCGCCCAACTCCTCGGCGTCCGCTCGGTGCTGGAGACCTACTCGGCCCAGCTCGCCGCGCAGAACGCACAGCCCGAGGACGTCGAACGCCTCGGTGAGCTCCAGCAGGAAGGCGTCGACGCGCTCGCCGAGGGCGACGTCGAACGCCTCGTCGCGGCCAACACCGCCCTGCACGCCTTCGTCACCTCCGTGGCCGCCAACGACGTCCTGGCCGAACTGCTCGCACAGGTGGGCCAGAAGGTGCGCTGGTACTACACCCCCATCGCCAAACCCCGCGGCAAGGAGGCCTGGAACGAGCACACCCAGCTCATCAAGGCCATCGCCAAGGGCGACGCGGACCGCGCGGGCGAGGTGATGCGCAAGCACACCGAGCGCACGAGCGACTTCTACCGCAAGCAGATCGCGTCCGGCTCCGGCCAGGACTGACCGCACGGGCCGCAGCCGAACGAGCCTCCCCCGGGCGGGAGTTCAGGACGGCGCGAGGGAGCCGGCGGGCCGGCGCACCACGTCGGCGGCCGCGAGGCGCAGCCCCTCCGCGCCGGCGGCGGCCCGCAGCTCCAGCAACCAGGGCAGGACCGTGCGCAGCACGATGTCGAGCCCGCCGCCGTCCTCGCCGAGCATCGCGTCGGCGGGCACCAGCACCGGATCGGCGAGCACGGTGGAGGTCGCGCCGCCGGGCGGCCCCGCGGCGTCCGGCCGGGCCGGGACGAACAGGTCCGGAGCGTGTGCCGGAACCCCCCAGAGGCTCAGGCCGTCCCGCGCGCCGAGCGGGCGGGAGGACCAGAGGTAACTGTCGGCCTCCCCCGCCGCGACCACCTGGCGTTTGCGCGCCCGCAGCGCGACCACGCCACCGGAACGGACCGCGGTGCAACGTGACGTGAGGAGTTGGGCCTCCTCCCCGTGTCCACCCGTGCCGTCCTCGGCGAGGGCGAGGCTGGTGAGGTGGCGTCCGGCGGCGATCTCTCCGCGCACCCAGGGACTGCCGTACGACTCGATGACGGCGACCGCCGTGTAGTGGGCCTGGAGCACGGCCGCCGTGGCGGGGCAGACGCATGCGGTCCGCGCCACCACCTCGGCGGCCTCCGGCAGCCCGAGGCCGGCGCCGCCGAACTCGGTGGCGACGGTGAGTCCCAGCAGCCCGGTGGCCCCGAGGGCCGTCACGGCGCCACGGGGGAACCTGCCTTCCGCGCCGGTCAGTTCGGCGCAGGGTGCGACGGCACGGGTGAGGACTTCTGCGAGAGCGGTGCGGTACGACACGGAGTGACCCCCTCAGGAGCGGTGTCCGGTCCGCTGTCAGGCGGGGACGGTAATTGCATACAGTATTTTGCATCCCTCGATCGATCGACACCAGAGGTGCGCCGAGGCAATTCACGGGAGTCCGCAACACGGGCCACGCTGGAGTGGCTATTGCATACTAAACTCAGTATCCCGTAGTCGATGTTCGCCGTCCGCAGTCGAACGAGGGAGAGGGTCCATGCCCGACACACCCACCGTGGCAGCCCGCGGCCCGATCGCCCGGCCCGCCCCGCTGCGCCAGGCGGTCTACGACGCCCTGACCGAGCTGATCATCAACGGCACGCTCACACCCGGTCAGCATCTCGTCGAGGCCGACCTCGCCGAGCACCTCGGCGTCAGCCGTCAGCCCATCCGCGAAGCCCTCCAACGACTCCACACCGCCGGCTGGGTCGACCTGCGCCCCTCGCAGGGCGCCTTCGTCCACTCCCCCACCGCCGAGGAGTGCGCCCAACTCCTCAGCGTCCGGGCCGTCCTGGAGACCCACTCCGCGCGCGGCGCCGCCCAGCACGCCACCCCCACCGACGTCGCCCGGCTGTGGGAACTGCAGCAGAGCGGCCTCACCGCGCTCGCGGCCGGCGACGCCCGCGCCATCGTGGAGGCGAACGCCGCCCTCCACACCCACATCACCCACCTCTCGCGCAACGCGGTCCTCGCCGAGCTCATCCCCCAGGTGGACCGGCGCGTGCGCTGGTACTACATGCCCATCGCCAAGCCCCGCGGCACGGACGCCTGGAGCGAGCACGCCCTGATCATCGAGGCCATAGCCGGCGCCGACCCCGACGGCGCCGAGGAGCTCATGCGCCGGCACACCGCGAACACGACCGACTTCTACTGCAAGCAGATCGCCGCGATGGCCGGCCGGGGCGTGTGACGACGGGCGAGGGGGCAAGGCCCGCCCGGCTTCGAGAGCAGGGGCGAGCCGGGTGGGCCGGGTGGGCGGGCCGGACGGCAGTCCCGCCGAGCGCCTACCGGCGGCTTCCGACTCCCGGTCCGCAACGAGTGGACCAGGAGCCCTCCGCCGTCAGCCGCGCTCCGCAGGGCCGCACGACGACGAGGCCGTCGCCCTCGAACCCGATGCGATCACCGGCGGCCAGGAAGAGCGGGCGCACAAGCTCGAAGACGTAGCGGTCGTCGGTCTCGAGACCCTCCACCCATACCGACCGCGGGACCGGCGCGGCCCCGTCAGCTGTCAGGCGCATGCCGAGATGGTCCCACGGCCCCTGGACCGGCTCAGACCCCCGCCTCTATCTCCCGCAGCAGCCCCGACGTCACGTCGAAGACGAAACCGCGCACATCGTCGGTGTGCGGCAGGAACGGCGAGGTGCGCACCCGCCGCATGGACTGCCGTACGTCCTGGTCGACGTCCCGGAAGGCCTCCACCGCCCACGCCGGTCGCTGCCCCACCTCCATCTCCAGCTCGTGCCGGAACTCCTCGGTCAGCGTCTGCATACCGCAGCCGGTGTGGTGGATGAGGACGACACTGCGGGTACCCAGGGCTCGCTGACTGATCGTCAGGGAGCGGATGGTGTCGTCGGTGACCACACCGCCGGCGTTGCGGACGGTGTGGCAGTCGCCGAGTTGCAGGCCGAGCGCGGCGTGCAGATCGATACGGGCGTCCATGCAGGCCACGACGGCCACGCGCAGGACCGGACGGGCACCCATGCCCGGGTCCACGAACCCTGCGGCGTAGGCACGGTTGGACTCCACGAGCCGGTCGATGACGGTGTCGCCGACGGGCGGGGCGATACGGGATGCGTGTGTCGACATGCTGGGCTACCTCACTCCGGTTCGGGTACTCACGGAAACCGTCCCGGGGAGCGGTCGTGGCTCGCCCGGGACGGAGTGGAAGCGGCGTGGGCCGCCGTCGGTCAGATCACGCCCTGTGCCTTGAGGAGCGGCAACTCCGTTTCCTCGATGCCGAGTTCGCCGATGAGGATTTCTTCGGTGTGCTGGCCCAGGAGGGGTGGGGTGGTGATGTGGGTGGGGGAGTCGGAGAGTTTGAGGGGG
>NZ_JBSFUY010000041.1:0-76859 GCF_053592055.1 Streptomyces sp. NPDC002817 | reverse complement strand
CGAAAATGGTTACGAGGCAAGCGCATCGGAGTGCGCATCGCCCGCAAGGGCATCGAGTCCAGCGAACGATTGGGCCGCCGCCGCTGGGTGATCGAGCGGACCCTCTCGTGGCTGTCCGGCTACCGCCGACTCAGCCCCCGATATGAACGCAATCCCCGCAACTACCTGGCCTTTCTCGGACTCGCCGCAGCCATCTGCTGCTACAAGCGATACGTCCGCCTCACCACGTAGGACACCGTCTTAGTTGGCCGCAGGCCTGAAGCGGGTACCGAGGGCCGACGTCATTCTTTGCGATGCTGAGCGAACACCTGCTGCTGCTCGTCCCGCCAGCTCCAGTTGGTCGGCCGGGAGAAGGGCAGGGTTCGGGCCAGGCCGGAGAACTGCTCAGACGGCTCCCGACTGGCCTTGTTCACCACGATCGCCGAGAGCATCGGTGCTCGTCCGTCGTCGTTGCGGTGGAGACAGACGTCCTTGAGCAGGTAGGTCATGATTCCACGGTGAGGCGGGATGGAGTCGAAGCCATGTGTCGCCAACTCGGCGCTCAGCTCCCCATACGTGATGGTCTGCCCCTGCCGGGCATGCTTCCGCAGGATCTCCACGGCCGCTTCGATCGCTGCCGGATACTCCGGGTCTTTGATCCTCATTACGCCTCCCCCACTGCATGGACAATGCCCAGCCTGCGCATCGTATCGGCCGGACACTGGCCCGGTACCGATACAGGCAGCACAGCAACTCTCCTGACCTCAGCAGACCACCAGCAGTGTTCCGACCAACCCACCGACCCTCGATGGGACTTGACCAGCAGTTCGCGACGAAGAGGTCGTGCCGGACCATGCGACCGAGGCTCGCCCCCGTGAGCCAAGACGCCCGCCTCATAGCGAACCACCGAGTCCACGTCGTACCCGTGGTCCTGGCTCTGGCCAACCCGCCTTGGCAGCGGGCCGTATGGCTCGACCCTTCGACATTCGAGAATCTGGACCACGTATTCCACACGCTGTTCGACGACTTCTGCGACGCGGACGAGCCCGAGCGATACCTCAGGGTCAGTCTGAGGACGGAGGAAGAGGTCGCTCTCATGCGTGAGTTGGGCGTCGCGCTCAACGCTGCTGGAGATGAGGCGCCCGGCGATACCGACGCGGAGTATCTCCGGGCACCCTCCTGGCCGGACGTGGTCGCCGTCGCAGGTCGTCTTGCTCAGGTCATGGTCGCGAAATGACCTTCAGGAACTCGCAGTTCTGCACAATGCCGAGCCCAGCACCGGCCCTCGACAAGAGACGCAGGGGTGAGTGTCCAGCCGCGTGACAACGCCCAGGTGCACCGGCGGACAAGCGCGGCGGTGGCCCTACGCGGCACCCAACCCCAACCCCAAACCAGATCAGTCGGCATCAGCAGGCCGATCCGGCCCCGTGCCGCACGTGCCGCATCGGCAATGGCTCACCGGACAGACGTCTTCGATCAACAGGCGGCCCCTTCAAGGAGACCAGCTCCTAGCCGCCCGAGCCGGTCGCGCTGGCCCGTGCTTCCGCCGCGCCCGCGGCAGCGCTCCCCGCATAGGCGATGTTCGGCCGGGACGCCGGGGACATGCCGGCCCCGAGGAAGTAGTCGACGTGATGGGACTGCATGTAGCCCTTGAAGGTCATGGCGTTGCGGTAGGCGGGGTTGTGGGCCGGTGTGTAGAGGCGGGTGTTCGTCGGTTGGTTCGTGGTGAAGATGATCAGTTCGTTGTAGGACGCGTTGGTGTAGACGGCCTCCTCGCGCCAGTCGCCGAGGATGTCACCGACGAGGGTGGGGCCGCCCTGGGCGGCTGTGACGGCGCCGTAGTTCCAGGTGCTGACCAGACGGGGGAGGCTGCCGGTCGATGTCGGGTTGAGCGGGTTCCATTTCTCGATCTTGCCGTCGTTGAGGAGCTCTGTGGTGAGGTCGCCGTCCCACCACAGGCCCAGTTGAGGCCACGGCCGTAGTGAGGTGTTCGGTTCGGTCAGCTGGTTGGAGGCTGCGTTGAACAGGCCCGAGAAGGACCAGACCTCCATGCCGGGGAAGCGCGCGTCGACGTCGGCGGCCATGCCGCGTCCGACGTCGGCGGGGCCGCCGTTGTGCTTCCAGATGATGGAGCCGCTCGCCGCGTCGTAGTAGTACTCGAGCAGACCGCTCGGGTTGTCCTGCTGGACGCCGTAGCCCTCGAGGCCCGGGCGGCTGGGGTCCATGTCGGCGATGTGGAAGCGGTCGCCGTGGATGATGCCCTGGGGGCCCATGGAGTAGCGCAGGGTGCCGTCGCCGTTGAGGACGAACCCGATCTCGGCGACCTCGTCCGTCCCGTCGCCGTTGACGTCGATGGCTCGGGTGTTGTGGCCGTCGGGTGCGTTCTGGCTGCCGCGCAGCCACGTCCATTCCTGCCTCAGTGCACTGCCGGTGAACCTCCAGGCCGCCATCATCAGGTTGAACGCGCCGTCGTCGCGCCGGTTCTTCATGTAGGCGACCAGACTGGGCGTGGCGCCGTTGAGGTACGCCACCCCGAGACGCGCCCCCATCGGGCCGTCGCTCAGGTAAGTGGTGGGTATGGCGGCCCAGTTGCGCAGTGCTCCGGTCCGGCCGTCGAGGACGGCCATGAACTGTCGCGCGTCGTCCGCGTGCGTCCAGGTCGTTCCGTCGCCGAGCCTGACGCCGTCGGCGATCTTGAGGGCGACTTCCGCTCGGCCGTCGCTGTCGAAGTCGTAGACCGTGACACCGTCCCAGTGGCCTACGTCGATCGCGGACGACCCGGGTTCGATGTTGTCCTGGTTCTGGCTGTTCGGCCCCATGTCGACGTCCCAGAGGAAGTCGCCGTCGCTGCTGTAGGCCTCGAGCTTCTGGGGCGAGGTCTGCCGGTCCACCAGGTAGTCGTACTCGCCGTCGCCGTCGAGGTCGCCGACCCAGACGAACTTCACCGGACCGCCGGAGCGCAGCGGCACGCGGACCACGGGTTCCGTCGCGTGGTTGGCCGTCAACGTGAAGGCCCCGCTGGGCGCCTGTTCCTGGCCGCCCACGACCGCGGCCACGCGATAGCTGTTGGACCGCGTCAAGTCGGCCGTGGAGTCGGTGTAGTTGGTTCCGCCCGTCAGGACGGCGGTGTTGAGCTTGGTGTATGCGCCGCCACCGGTGGAGCGGTACACGTTGAAGCCGATGCCCTCCGGGTCCAGGCCCAACAGCCGCCAGGAGAACAGGACCTGGCTGCTGCCGGAGCGCACCGCCACGACCCCGCGTCCGAGGTTCTCCATCACGCGCGCGGCCTGGATCGTCACATCGCCGGCCGCGGCCGGGCCGGGCGAGGCGACGCTTCCCGGGGCGGCGGCCAGTGTGGCGCAGACGGCCAGGACCGCTGAGACGGCGACGGGGAGCCGGTGGGCGGCTCGCCACCGATGCGTTGAATGCACGACGGTCTCCTTGGGTTGCTCTCGGTTGCGTTCGTGGTGAGGTGCAGCGGACCCGGGCTCGGCTGCCCCAGTGGCCGCCTCGCTGGCGTGACCTCGCGCCGATCGGTCGCCAACGAGCCGTCCGGAGTTGAAGCGTTTGCACGGTGGCGATGGAAGCATCGTGATGCGTACGCGTCAAGATAAAACGCATGGCTGCATCTGTAGAGTTCAGACCGGTCATCGTGTTCTGATCGGCGGCGCGATCTTGATGTGAAAACGCTTGCACCTCAGCACGGTGTGCAGGAGGTGGGAGGCCGCCCGACAACCTGCCCTCGTGACTCCAGGAGCCCACGACACGGACGTCCTCCAGAGAGAACCGTGATGGCCGAATGCCGTCTGTTCCCGGTGGGTGAACGCCAATACCGTGTGCGACCGTCGCGTACTGGGGGGTCTCGTGAACGGTCTCCGCACAGTCATCGTCTGCCTTGTGATCGCATGCGCCACGGTCGTGTCACCGGCCGCGGCTGCGCCGCCCGCCGACGCTTCGAAGCCGAGCTGGTCGGCGCTGCCGGTGCCGGCCGCCGCCCCGCCGGTGACCGTGTCCGATCTCGCCGCCCGCGGGCCGGGCGAGGCGTGGGCGACCGGGTACGAGCACGCCTCCGACGGACTGCGGCCGATGTTGTACCGCTGGGACGGCACGGCATGGAACCGGGACACCACCTTCCCCGGAGCCGACGAGCTGGGCTGGCTCGGCAAGGTGCAGTTCGTCGGTGAAGAGGTGTGGATCTTCCACAACCGCGCGGGGACAGGGGAGATCCTGCGCCGGTCGGCGACCGGATGGAGTGCCGTCCAGTTGCCGCAGAACCTGTGGGTCTACCAGGACTTCACCGCCGTACCGGGCGCCGCGTGGGTGGTCGGTGAAGACGACACCGGGCTGAAGGTGTTGCACTACGACGGCTCCGGCTGGACCACGCAGTCCACCCCGGACGGAGTGCTCTACCTGATGGGCGTCACCGCGCGTACGGCCACCGATGCCTGGGCCTGGGCGGACACCGACACCGGGACCACCGTCCTGCGTTGGGACGGCACGGTGTGGCGGGACGCGCAGGTGCCGCTGCCGCCGAACAGCAACGTGCACACGATCCTGCTCGAACCGTCCGGCCGGGCCGCGATCGGGGGCAGCCAGTACACCGACGGCGTGTCCCGCACTTACCTGATGACCTTCAACGGGCGTACCTGGCGCACCACTTACCCCTCCCTGGGTGACACGTACACCGAGGGCATGACGCGCGGCCCGGACGGCGCCCTGTGGCTGCCGGTGCGCAGCGACCGTGCGTTCCAGTCGAAGTACGCACGGGTGGACGGCCCCCGCACCACCTTCTCCTACGGCCCGGAGCGCACGAACGCGATCGACGTCAAACCGAGCGCACTGACGAGGGCCGGGTCCTCACTGCTGTCCTTCGGGACCGTCGAGATCTACGGCTCGAAACCGAACCTGATGAGCGAGCGGCTGGGAGGCTGACCATGGCGCGCAGACTTCTCGTCGCGGCTCTCGCCGTCGCCCTGACCCTCATCACCTTCATGACCACGGCCACGGCGGAATCCCAGTCCTGGCAACACGTTCCCGTGCCGGCACAGGTACGTCCCCAGGCCGCACTGAACGAGGCCGTGGCGCTCGGGCCGGACCGGGGCTGGGTGGTCGGTGCCGACGCCGTCGGCCGCGAGGCACCGGGCTTCCCGCTGGTGCTGCGCTGGGACGGAACCACCTGGCAGCGCCAGAACCTGCCCGGGATCGGCTGGCAGGGAGAGCTGCTGTCCGTCGCCGCGACCTCACCGACCACCGTCTGGGCGGTCGGCCGCGACTCGGCGGGCGGCACGCACCTCCTGCGCTACGACGGCACTGCCTGGCGCGAGAGCCGGCCGCCGCGGGGTGTCCTGCTGAGCAGAGTGGTCTCCGGTGGCGGCGAGACCTGGCTGATCGGCACGCGGGACGGCGCCCAGGTACTGCTGCGCTGGGACGGGCGCGGCTGGCAGGACGTGCCGGCGCCACCGGGGGCCGTGTACGGCCTGCACATCCTGGCGGCGGACGACGTCTGGGCCGCGGGCGAGACCAGCTCGGGCGCGGCGGTGTCGCACTGGGACGGGCAGATGTGGGAGCAGACGATCGTGGACGGGTTCCCGCGCTCGGCCGTGGGCAGCGTGCTGGCGGTCTCGCCGACGGAGGTGTGGGCGGGTGGCACGGCCGGGTTCGTCGGAGGTCCGGTGGGCCGGCCGATCCCGCCGCTGCTGGTCCGCTTCGACGGACATGAGTGGAGCCATGCGACCGTGCCCACCGACTTCGGCGGCATCACGTCACTGTCGCCCACCGCGTCCGGCGAGCTGGGCTGGGTCGCGGTGGCCCGCTCGCAGAAGTGGGGCCCGCCGGGCAGCACTCCGCCGTGGGTCCCCGGACCGGACTTCCTCGCCTGGAACGGACAGTCGTTCGCCGAGTACAGCGAACCGGCGGTGGCCGGGGAGGGGGACTCCAGGACGCTACGGCTGGCACCGGTGCCGGGCACGTCGACGGTGTGGTCGGTCGGCCGCGCCGACGGCCCCGAGGGCACCTTCGCCCCGCGCATCCTGCGGTTCGAGTGAGATGGCCAACGGGGTTCTGTCCGGAGGCCGTTGGACAGGCTGGTGGCACATCGGGGAGGTCCGGGGGTGCTCGTCGGCCTGGCGGGTGCGCTGTCCGATCCTCCACGCCGCCCAGCCCTGATCGTGACGCGGCAGGAACACGACCTTGGACCGGCAGCTTGGGGGCCGTCGAACGATGTCGGTGGTGCCAACTAAGCTCCCGCCCATGAGTGAGGCAGACGGAGGTCCCGGCAGACGAGTTGTCGACGGGCGCTTCGAGTTGGAGGGCCGCCTCGGCGGCGGCGGGATGGGAATGGTCTGGCGGGCCAGGGACCTGGTCCTGCACAGGCTGGTGGCGATCAAGGAGGTCCGTCCGCCGGACCGCGACCTCGCCGAGTACGATCCCGAGGCCGCGCGGATGCTGCGTGAGCGCGTGCTGCGCGAGGCCAGGGCTCTGGCCCGGATCGACCATCCCAACGTCGTCACCATCCACCACATCGTCGACGGCGGCGAGGGCACCTACCCGTGGATCGTGATGGAGCTGGTCGGCGGCGGCTCGCTCGCCGACCGGCTGGCGCAGGGACCGATGCCGCCGGCCGAGGCGGCACGGATCGGCCGCGGGGTACTGGCCGCACTGACCGCGGCGCACGACGCCGGAATCCAGCACCGGGACGTCAAGCCCGCCAACGTCCTGCTACGGCCGGACGGGCGCCCCGTCCTCACCGACTTCGGCATCGCCGCGATCCGTGAGACGACCAGCCTCACCGCCACCGGCTCCATCATCGGCACACCCGACTTCATGGCGCCGGAGCGCATCTCGGGCCACGAGGGCGGACCCGCGTCCGACCTGTGGTCGTTGGCGATGATGCTCTACAACGCGGTGGAGGGCCACCACCCGCTGCGTCGGGCCAGCACCCTTGCCACGCTCGCCGCTGTCCTCCACGAGGACGTGCCGCCACCGGTACGGGCCGGCCTCCTCGGTGACGTCCTGATGAGCGTGCTGGTACGGGACCCGGCAGCGCGGGCCTCCGCCGCGGTCCTGGACCGAAGACTGGCCGTGATCGAGGCGGAGCCGACGACGGGCCCGACGCCCCCGCGCGACGAACCCACCTCGTACCCCCTGCCCGCACCGTCGCCGCCCACGGGCCCTTGGTACCCCGGCGCGCCCGCCACTCCTGCCGCCTTCGGGCCCCTTTCGGCCAACCCGATCCAAGGGCCGACAGCACCTCAATCGGTGATCGCCCCTACCCGAGCGCCACGCCGACGCGCCCCGGGCCGCCCCTTGCTGCTGAGCCTGTCGGGAACCTCGCTCGTCGGCGCCGTAGCCCTGTTGTGGTGGCTGCTGCCCCTGGACGACGGATCCGCCGACCTGAACACGGGAGGCCCGTCGACGCCCACGTCGTCCTCAACACCCACCTCAGTCTCGACGCCGACGTCGGGCTCGCCTTCCGCCGGCTCGGATTCGCAGGAGACCGCGACGGGGAGCATGCTCACCCCCGCCAACATCCGCATCGCCATCAAGGCGTTGGAGAAGGAGAGCGGGCGGAAGAGGTTCGGAAGCTTCTCCGTCTACGACGACTACGTGACGGCTCAGATGATGGTCGACGGCAGTGACACCGCATACGAGACGTACGACTACCGCCCGGGCAAGGGCGCGGAGAAGAGCATCATCGACAGCACCCTGCCGAGTGGCGACAAGCCTTTCGCCGTCGAAGACTTCAACTGGGACAGTATTCCCGCTCTCTTGGCAGAGGCGGAAAAGAAGCTGAACGTCAAGGAGGTCGAGACCCGATATGTGCTGGTGCGCCAACCCAGCGTCTTCAACCCCTCGTTCGGACTGTCGGTCTACCTGTCGGACAAGTACGGCCGTGCCGGTTACCTCCAGACCGATACCAAGGGCAAGGTGACGGAGGTGAACCCGGCAGAGGACTGACCGTTTCGCGCGGTCGCCCGTGTCCGTCGGCCGTTGAGTATCCGCTATGCTTGATCTTGAGCTGGTCGCCAGAACTCCTGGTTTCCGGTCGCGCGTTGGTGGTCCAAGGAAAGACGCCCCGCTTCCTGCGGGGAGATGCAGGTGCAAGGCCTGCCCGGCGCTCAGAAGCAGAGCCTGTCCCGTCGCACTCGGGACAGGCTCTGTGTGTTTCCGGCCTTCTGGACCACCTTGAGCCGCGCGGCTTTCCCGTGACGCCGCACATCTCGTGCGCGGCTGTGGCACTGTGGAGACGCTGGCCCGTCGCTCTCCCCCGTAGCGGCGGGCCAGACCTCTGTCACGATCACCAGCGGCGTGGTGTCGGTCGGTTGTCGGGCGCTGTTGGTGCGATGTCGGTGGCCTGTCGGTCAGCGTCGGGATCTTTCCGGAGGAGGCCGGCCGGGGATCACCGGGCGGCCCGATCCCCAAGGCCCACGCCGCGCTCGCCGACGACATCGAGGCCGCGCTCAGCGAGTACGAAGAGGCCATGTTCCTTCGCAGCACCGAGGTCGCCACGGTGACTGTCCCCTTGCCCGAGTGCCGTCCCGCTGCGTGACATGCGCCGCTCGGGTCTCTCTCCGGGGCTGCCCGTCAGTCGCGTGGCGGGGCCGGCGTCTTGGCGCAGAGGTAGGGGCGCGCGAGCAGTAGCCCGGTGCTGGTCAGGGCGATGCCGATGTAGACCGGTGCGAGGTGGATGAAGCTGGTGTAGTGGATCACTCCGTGGACCACGACGGCGGGCAGGAAGCCGGCGGTCGCCGCCGCGGCCAGGGTCCAGAACACCCAGGCCTCACCCCGCCGCCAGCCCCACGCGCTGAGCAGGAGGATCGCCACGGCCGCGGACATCAGGGCGCCACCGAACCCCGCGCGGTCGTGGGCGACGAACGGCACGAGCCGGGGATTGACGGCTTCCAGCGCCTGCGCGCTGGTGCCGAGGAAGGTCAGGTCGGTCGGCACGAAGACGCCGGTGAGGCCGACCACGGAGATCACCGCGCCGCCGACGAACAGCCCGGCCCCCGTGACGATCAGGAGAAGCTGGCCGGTCAGCGCCCGTCGGCGCTCCGGCTCCGGTCCCTCGGGGGCCAGGCGCCAGCGGGGTGCGTGCGGGGTCCGGCGGACCCCGGCCACGAACATCGGGAACAGGACGAGGGTGGTGGCCGTGTGCAGGGGTTCCACGAAGCCGGTGGCCAGGAAGTAGAACAGGGTGGGAAAGCCGATGGCCCCCGAGAGCAGATACACCTCGCGGGCCCAGGGCCAGCCGCGTCGGATTCCGCCCACGGCGAGGCCGGTGTAGAGGGCGCCGATCGCCACCATCGTGCCGGCCATGGTGATCCGGTCGTGCTGGAGGAAGTGCACGAGGTGGTGGTTGGCGGCGTGCAGGTCGTGCAGCGTCATGCCGAGGTAGTCGCGGTCGTACCAGAGCAGTACCGGCCCGAGGGTGATCGCCGCGGCCCCGAGTCCGGCGCCCGTCATCCCGAGCCCGACGAGCAGCGCCCACCACCAGGCGGGCCAGCGGCGGGGGTCGAGGCCGACGTCCCGTAGGTGTGGAGCGGGCGCGGTCGGAGTGGCCGCTTCGGTGACCCGGGCGAACCAGCCGGGTCCGGACTCGACGAGCACCCCGGGCCGGGCGAGCACGACCGTGCCCGGCTCCTGGAGCGCGGCGGCCGCGGCGGTGACCGACGGGTCGGACACGTGGACCAGGTGCGGGTCGTCGTCGCTGGTGAACCCGTCGACATGGGGTTTGAGAGCGGCCTCGACCTCGGGGTCGCAGGTGCGGACGACCAGCGGGATCGTGCGGCCGGCAGCGGCCTTGCGTACCGTCTCGGCGTCGGCCGCCGCGACGGGCGCCACCTCGACGACACCGGCCCCGAGCGGGGGCATGGCGTGTACCGCTGCGCGGGCGAGCGAGGGCGGGACGGAGATGCCGAGGCGGACGGTCACGGGTACGCCGACGATGTCGCCGGCGAGCTGCCGCGGCGGATGGCGGTGGCCGAACCCGCGGGCGATGAGTCGCGCGCCGGCGGGGCGGGAGCCGATCCGGGCGAGCATCCCCAGCGCGGTGCGCTGTGAACGGCGTCGGCCGAGGACGGCGGCGGCCGCCCGGCGCAGCGGGTGATAGGTCCAGTCCGGCATCAGTGGGTCTCGCTCTGTGTCGCGGTCGTCCGGTCATCGGGTGCGGTCCAGCCGAGCACCGGCGTCATGGAACGCAGGGTCGCTCGCGTCGGTGTCAGCCGGGCGGCGATGTCGCGCAGCAACACCGCTGGTGGCCAGGACAGCTGGCCGAGGGCGCCGAGCCGGGCGGAGCGGCGGGTGATGGCCTGGGTGCGCGGGCGGCGCAGCAGGTCGTACGAGCGGAGCGCGGCGGTGACGTCCGGGGTGCTGTCGAGGCAGTGGGCGAGGGTGACCGCATCCTCCAGCGCCTGGCAGGCGCCCTGGCCCAGATTGGGGGTCATCGCGTGGGCCGCGTCGCCCAGCAGCGCGATGCGCCCGTGGACGAAGGAGGGAAGGGGCGGCAGGTCGTACAGGTCGTGGCGGAGCACCGCGTCCGCGGGGACGGCGGCCAGCAGGGCGGGGACGGGATCCGGCCAGGATCCGAACCGGCGCAGCAGCTCGGCGTACTCGGAGGAGGCGGAGGCCGCTCCGGCCGGGAGCGACGCGGTAGCGAAGCAGTACATCCGCCCGCCCGGCAGCGCCGTGTAGCCGAACCTCTCCCCGCGGCCCCAGGTCGCCGCGCCCTCGGCGGGCGGCTGGGGGAGGGGCTCGGTGACCATGCGCCAGGCGGTGTAACCGGCATACCTGGGGGCGGCCGCTTCGGGCCACAGCGCGCGCCGGACCACACTGCGCAGCCCGTCGGCACCGATGACGAGGTCGGGCCGGGACTGCCCCCCACCGTGATCCACGACCGGGCCGTGGCCGTCGTCGAGAACCGCGGACACCTCGCTGCCCGGCCGTAGGCTCTCGGCGGGCAGCGCCTGGGTGAGCGCCCGCAACAGGTCGGCGCGGTGCAGGACCATCAGGGGGTGGCCGAAGCGGCGTGCCAGTTCCGCGTTGTCCGTGCGGGAGAGCCACCGGCCCCGGCGGTCGCGTACGCCGCCTGCGGCCTCGACTGCGCCCAGTGCCCGGACGGTGTCGGCCAGGCCGAGCGCCTCGAGTGCGCGCAGCGCGTTCGGCCACAGGGAGATGCCGGCACCGATCTCGGTGAACTCCGGAGCCCGTTCCAGCACCTCGACACGCCAGCCCCGGCGATACAGGGCGATGGCTGCCGCGAGCCCGCCGATGCCGCCGCCGACGATGGTCGCAGCGCGCTGCGGCATGGTTCCTCGCTCTGTACTAAGGGGCACTGCCCCCGCTCTGGTGGCCGTCGATCCGGTGCCCGAGCGGTATGCGACGCGACGCAGGTCCGGCTGAGCAGCGCCTCATAGCAACATGTCGACAGACGCCTGTCAACGTGCCTCCCGTGCCCTTGATGCGGAGCCGGGAGGTGACTCATCGGCGGTGCCCTGGCCTTGATATTCGAGTGAACGGACGGCGTGCGCTGCTTAGGGTGACGGCGTGGACCCAGCTGACTTCTACACCGGCATCGTCGCAGAGCTCTACGGACCTCTGAAGTCCTTCTCCCAGGACCCCGAGCCCTATGCGGCCTTCGTTCAGCGAGCCGGCATGCCGGCACTGGAGTTGGGGTGCGGCGACGGTGACCCTCTGCTCGAACTGCGCCGGCGCGGTCTGGAGGTCGAGGGCGTCGACTCCTCCGCGGACATGCTCGACCGCCTCCGTCGCCGGGCCGACGAGCAAGGCATCCGTGCGACCGTGTTCCAGCAGCGCATGGAGGCCTTGAAGCTGCCCCGCCGCTACCGGGCGATCTTCCTCGCCGGACCGACCTTCACCCTGCTCCCCGACGACGACGCGGCGCTGGCCGCCCTGCGCGGCATCCGCGCTCACCTGGCGGAGGGCGGCACCGCCCTGGTGCCGCTGTTCACCCCGGCACCGACCCCGGCCGAACAGATCGGCCGCGTCCGCACGGCTGCCGCACCCGATGGCGCCGAGCTTCGCGTGTCCGTCGTCGCCGAACAACGCGACGAGACAGCTCGAACACAGACGACGCTACTGCGCTACGAACGCCACCATGCGTCGGACAGCAGCGTTGTGGAACGCCCCTGGATCCTGCATTGGTACACCCGGGACCAGTTCGAGAAGCTGGCCGCGACGGCCGGCCTGACCGTGAGCGCGGTCACCGATCCTGACGGCAAGCCCGCCCCGGCCGATGACACCGGCCTGCTGCACTTCCGGCTCCAGGCCGGCTGACCAGGTCATCACCCCGAGTTGCCCTTCGCACGGTCAGCCGTCTGCGGCGCGCTCTGCGAGGTCGGGAGCGTGCGTCCAAGGCTTACGAGCGGGGACAGAGCCATCACCAACGGGGACAGCAGCATGCCTGTGGCTGTCGCCAGGAGACTGGTGCGCAATCCCCAGGCCTCCGCGAGGAATCCGCCGAGCAGCGAGCCGAGCGGGGAGAGCCCCATGCCGACAAACGTGATCGTCGCGGCGGCGCGGCCTTGCATTCCGTCCGGAGTGATCGTCTGCCGGACGGCCATGACCGCCACATTCACCAACTGGCTGCCGACCCCGAACACGAAGTTGACCGCGAGGAGCGCGGGAACGGTCACCGCGGGGGAGCCGTGCAGCGCGGGTACACACAAGAACACGCCGTCGCCGAGTGCCGCCGCGGCCACGAGTACCGGGCCGTACCCGAACCGGTTGGGCAGACGGGCTGCCAGGACGGAGCCCAGAAGCGCGCCCGGCCCTGTCGCGGCGAGGGCCAGCCCTACGGCAGCGCCGGACAGGTGCAGTTCCCGCGGCAGGAAGAGCAGATAGACGGTCATCACGGCCGCGAACGAGAACTGGAAGGCGGCTGAGGCCAGGCACACGGTCCGCAGTGCCGTATCGCGGACGACGAAACGTAGGCCCTTGTGGATCCGGCGCCAGACCCGCGGGGGACGTTCCCCATGCCCGGAGGTCGATTCGACTCGACGGATTCGGCGGATCGACAGGAACGACAGGGCGAAGAACAGTGCGCTGGAGACGGCGGCGATCGGCGCCGACAGCAGCGACACCAACGCGCCACCAAGGGCGGGACCGCCGATCTGCGCCGCGGACCGGCTGCCCTCAAGGGCGCTGTTTCCCCGCACCAGTTGTTCGCGTCGCACCAGTCGTACGAGACACGCCTGGTACGCCACGTCGAAGAACACCGACAGGGCCCCGACGGCGAAAGCGATCACGAACAGCGCGGGCAGGCCGAGCCAGCCGAAGAGGCCTGCCACGGCTGCGGCACCCAGGGCAAGGGTCCGGCCCGCGTCCGTCAGCACCATCACCGTGCGAGTGCGCCACCTGTCCACCCACGCGCCGACGAACAGCGAGAGCAACAGGATCGGCGCCTGCCCCACGGCACGCAGGACGCCCAGTTCGGTCGCACCGGCATGGAGCGTCAGGACGGCGAAGAGCGGAAGGACGACCAGACCTGCTTGTTCCCCGAGTTGGGAGGCGGTCTGCCCCACCCAGAGTCTGCGGAAGTCGCTGTCCCGCCACAGGCTGGACGGCACGGATCGACCGGAATCGCATTCAGCGGAGGAAGCGGACGGCACGGGGATCCCTCGGGTTGCCGACAACGAGGCCTGCCACCGGGCACCCGACAGGTGCGCCGACGGTCCAGGCAGGAGAAGACTCGCTGTGCCGCGACAACAAGGGCAGCACGCGATGACGGGCCGGTCACGGCCTACGACGTCAACGCGCGCCCGGAAGACCGACCATCTCTCAACTCCTCGTGGGCGACTCGCCGCACCAGACGCTAGCCGTCGCCGGCCCGACGCGAAAGGCGGTTTCTCCCGCCTCTCGCGTCGGGCCGAGCAGGCTGAACCCGGCGTACAGCCCTACTCGTCCGCGGCACCGATGCGCCGCAGCCACGACCGGACCTCCGCATCGGCTGTCCCGACTTCCTCGCCGCGCACCGCGAGCCCTTCTCCGATGGTCGCGCCCGGGCAGGAGGCCGCGTAGTCGCGCTCGGTCGTACCCAGTCCGCTCATCGCATGCGTCGTGACCGGATGAACGGTCTTCCCGCGGAGGTCGTACCTTTCGGCGAAGGTCGACATGATCATGGGTGCTCTGACGTTCCAGATGGGGCTGGCCAGCAGGAACACGTCGTAACGCGCCACCGAGGACAGGGGGTTGGCGATGGTCGGCCGGGCGTCGGCGTTCTGTTCGCGGACGTTGCGGGCGACCGTCTCGTCGTAGTCGTCGGAGTAGGGATCGACGGCTTCGATGCGGTGCACGTCGCACGCGATGTGCTCGCTGATCATGCGGGCGAGGACTTCCGTGTTTCCGGTCCTGAGGTCGGTGCGTCCGCCGTTGAAGTAGTTCGCTCCCGGCCGGGAGAAGTAGGCCAGCAGGATCCGCTTTCCGGACAAGGGGACCGTCGCAGGTCGCTCACCGGCCTCCGGTGCCGCCGCGCCTGGCTGCGAGGTGGAACAGCTTGTGATCTGGACACCGGTCACGATGGTGGCTCCTCCCAGGAGTGCGCCGCGAAGGAGGATGCGTCGCCGTGGCGCAGCGGGTTGGCCCTTCCGCGTGCCGGGTCCGGCCGCTGTCATCCGTTGGTTCCGCGCAGGGAACGGGCAGCTTCGAGGTCCGCGCGTACCGTCTGCGGCTCGGCTTCGACGGGAAGGTCGGACGGGTCCAGCACGCCGTCCATGGAGCCGGATTCGTCGGTCTTGAGGGCGCCGAAGAGCTCCGCCCAGTCGGACGGCTCCTCGCCCGTGTCGGCGATGAGC
The DNA here is from genome assembly GCF_053592055.1 of Streptomyces sp. NPDC002817. NCBI lineage: Bacteria > Bacillati > Actinomycetota > Actinomycetes > Kitasatosporales > Streptomycetaceae > Streptomyces > Streptomyces sp. NPDC002817. The sequence continues at coordinate 62,073 of NZ_JBSFUY010000041.1, read as the reverse complement.
TCGAACGTCTTGCCCAACGCGGTGTCGGTCAGCAGGCTTTGGACGAGTGTCTCGGCGATCTGGTCGCGGGCGATCCCGCCGTCGGCCGTGCCGCCCTGTTCCAGAACGAGGCGACGCTGCGTCGGACCGGCGTGGTCGAACCAGCCGGGCCGGACGATGGTGTAGGGCAGGCCGCCGGCCCGCAGGAGGCGCTCGGAGCGCCGCTTCCACGGAGTGGCGCCGGGGATGTCGCTGCGCGTGGCGTAGACGGACGTCATCAGCGCCACGCGCGGCCGGGCGCCGTCGAGGGCCCGCAGAATGTTGCGCACGCCGCCGTAGTCGACGTGCGCCCGGGCGTCCGGGCGGGAGTCGCCCCCGGATCCATGGGTGAGGACGATGGCGTCGGCTCCGACGACCGCGCTCCGCAGGGAGGCGGGATCCTCAAGGTCGCCCTGCACCAGTTCGACGCCGGGAAGCAGCCCTCGGGCTCGCCGTACGTCGCGTACCAGTGCCCGCGGGCGCAGGCCGTGCCGTTGTGCGGCCTCCACCGCGAGCCGTCCGATGCTGCCGGTCGCGCCGACCATGAGTACGTCGGTGATGTGCTGCGTCTGGGACATGGTGAAGCCCTGCTCCATGTGGTGTGACGGAGGTACCCGCGCGAGTCTGTTCTGGTGCGGTCGTGGTGCCGTCCGTCCGGTCAGCTGTCCAGGCGCCGTGCGCTGAGCCGGCTGACCATGTCGGGGGCGCGGTGGTCGAAGAACAGCGAACTGCCGGTTTCCAGGGTGGCGATGGAGGCCATCTGGTCGTCGGCGAGTTCGAAGTCGAAGATGTCGATGTTCTCCGCCATGCGCTCGGCGCGGACCGACTTGGGGATCGCGACGACGCCGCGCTGCGTCAGCCAGCGCAGCACTACCTGTGCCACGGACTTGCCGTGCTTCGCACCGATCTCGCTCAGGACCGCATTGGTGAACAGGTCGTTCTTGCCTTCGGCGAACCCGCCCCAGGACTGGATCTGGACGCCGTGCTCGCGCATGAGCTCCTGGTCGCCGGTGCGCTGGAAGAACGGGTGCGTCTCGATCTGGTTGACCGCGGGGGTGATCTCGTTGTTGAGGACGAGGTCGAGGAGCCGGTCGGGGTAGAAGTTGGCGACGCCGATCGCCTTGGCAAGGCCCTCGCGGTTGAGGGCCTCCATGGCGCGCCACTGGCCGTACACGTCGCCGTAGGGCTGGTGCATCAGGTACAGGTCGACGTGGTCGAGGCCGAGCTTGGCCAGCGACGTCTCGAAGGCGCGTCGAGTGTTCGCCTCGGCGGGCGCGTCCTGGACCCACAGCTTGGTGGTGACGAACAGTTCCTCGCGAGGGATGCCACTGTTCTTGATCGCGTGGCCGACGGTCTCTTCGTTGCCGTACGCGGCGGCGGTGTCGAGCAGCCGGTAGCCGGCGGCGAGCGCCTCGGTGACGGCCTGCTCGGTCTGCTCCGGCGGGATCTGGTAGACGCCGAAGCCGAGGAGCGGCATTTCGGCGCCGTTGTTGAGGGTGACGGTCTGCATGAGGGCGTTCCTTACGTCTCGCGGGTTCTTCGAGCATCCCGCCATTCCGGCCCGGGTGGCAGGCCGAGCTGTGCCGGGGAGCGGCGTTCGGGGTAATGACAGGGCCCCCCACGCGCCTGCCACCCAGGTCAGCGCGGTGTGAGACTGGCGGTATGGCATCCGAGCGGAGCACAGACAAGGGCAGTGACGCGGAGCTGGGCCGGTTCCTGCGTGCGCGGCGTACCCAGACCAGCCCCGACCAGGTCGGCCTCACCGTGGGCACGAACCTGCGCCGCACCCCGGGCCTGCGCCGCGAGGAGCTGGCCACGCTGGCCGGCATCAGCATCGACTACTACGTCCGCCTGGAGCGCGGCAAGGAGACCCGCCCCAGCCCCTCCGTGCTGGACGCGATCGCCCGCGCCCTGCACCTGGACGAGGCCGAGCACCAGCACCTGCGGGAGCTCGCCACCCGGGCCGCGCGGTACGCCCCCGAACCCCCTCCGCCGCCGAGCCGCAGTGTGCGCCCGGACCTGAAGCTCGTCCTGGAGACCCTGCGCCCGAGCCCCGCCTACGTCATCAGCCGCAGCATGGACCTGCTCGCCTGGAACCCCGGCGGCCTCGCCCTGTTCGCGGGACTGGCCGACTGGCCCGCCACCCAGCGCAACATCGCCCGTTATCTCTTCCTGCATCCCACCGCGCGCACCCTCTTCCCGGACTGGGACTACCAGGTCCGCGGCTGCGTCGCCCGGCTTCGCGCTCAGTCCGGCATCGACCCCGACGCTCCCGACCTCACCGACCTGGTGGGTGAACTGCTGCTCAAGAGCCCCGACTTCGTCAAACTGTGGGAGCGCTACGACGTCGTCAGCCGCAAGAAGATCCAGAAGACCTTCCACCACCCCGAGGTCGGTGTCCTGACTCTCAGCGGTCAGAGCATGCACCTCGAAGGCACTCCCGGCCAGCGCCTCGGCGTCTACACCGCCGAACCCGGCACCCCCGACCACGACGCCATGCTCCTGCTCGACATGACCGCACCCCAGCCCATCCGGCACCCGGACGAGAAGGCTGAGCAGCAACGGCGCCGCCAGTCCTGACGGTTTGTTCGGGGTCGAGCCCTGGACATCCTCGCCAGGCGGACCAGCAGCTCCACCAGCGGGCCGCGCATCCCCGTAGAGACACCGGGCAACGAAGGAATGCGAGACATGAGCAAGGAACCCAGGCCCGCCAAGGAAATCGTCGTCGTCATCGGCCCCGGCAGCATCGGCCTGGCCATCGCCCGCCGTGTCGGTACCGGCCGTACCCTGCTGCTGGCCGCGCACGACGAGAAGACCTCGCAGGCGGCCGCCGAGCAGCTGCGCGGCGAAGGGTACGAGGTGGCAGTCCGGGCCACCGACATCTCCGATCAGGACCAGGTCGAGGCGCTGGCCGCCGCGGCCGCCGAGATGGGCGAGGTCACCCAGGTGATCCAGGCCGCCGGTGTCTCGCCCACGCAGGCGAGCATCGAGCGGCTGCTGCACGTCGATCTGCTGGGCACGGCGTATGTCCTGGACGCGTTCGCCCGTGTGATCGCGCCGGGCGGGGCAGGCATCGTGGTCGCCAGCATGGCCGGGCACCGGGAGAGCCCCTACCCGCGCGAGATCGAGCACGCGCTGGCGACCACCGAGACGTCGCAGCTGCTCGCGCTGCCCTTCCTCCAGCCGGACCGGCTCGGCTCCTCCGTCCACGCCTACGCCATGTCCAAGCGGGCCAACTCGCTGCGTGTGCAGACCGCTGCCGCCGCTTGGGGCAAGCGTGGCGCCCGCGTCAACGCCGTCAGCCCCGGCGTGATCATCACCCCGCTGGCCCTGGACGAGCTCTCCGGCCCGCGCCGCGAGTGGTTCGACAAGGTGCGCGAGACCTCGGCGGCCAAACGGTTCGGCACCGCCGAGGAGGTGGCCGCGGCCGCTGCCTTCCTGCTCGGCCGGGAGGCGGGCTTCATCACCGGGGCCGACCTCCTGATGGATGGTGGCGTGACCGCGGCGCTGCGTGCGGGTGAGCTGACGACGCCGTAACGAGCCGACGGCCGAGGCCGTGAATCCGCCCGGGTCCGGGACCGCAGTCCGGACCCGGGCGGAGGGCTGTCCACGGATGTGCAGGGTCGCGGACGGCACGAACCACGCGAGCCGTATGGCGCGCCGAAACGGCCCCGGTCACCGCCTGCCTTCTGCGCTCGGCCGTCGGCAATACGGTCGGACCGAAGACCGGTGAGCCGGGTCGGCCCTGGTGAACGAGCCTTCGGGCGCCCTCCACATGCGGCCGAGTGATGGTGCGCGGGGGATGGCCGATCGGCCGAGGTGGGCGACTGTGACCCGTGCGAGGGATGGCCGATCGGCCGAGGCGAGGAGCGGGTGCGCGCGGCGAGAGTGGTGATGTCAGCCGGGGTCGATCCGGCCGTGACACTCGCTCGGGTCCGCGGATTCCAGGAGCCCTCCGCATGGTGGGTCCCTGGGCGGGCCTGGTTCCACTGAGAGGGCTCCCGCGTGCGGATACGACCAGGGCCCCCGGGACCGCGCGTGCGCACGGCGGCGGTCGCCCAGGCCGCTGAGCGGATGACGCCGGCCACGGCAGACCACCCCGAAGCCGGCCACCCGTCATCCGGAGCCGCGGATCGAGACACGGACGGCCCCGGCGCGCCTTGATCCTGTCCCGCCGCCTCTGAGACGGCCCGGCCCTCCCCCTCACGGCTCCTCACCGAACCCGGAAATCCGTCATGGCCCTGCAAACGCCCTCAGTACTGCCTCCCGTTCTCTCCCCACCGTCCGTACGACGCCGAGAACCTCGGTCGCCCGTGCCTCAGGCGTCCCGAGTCCCGCTGCTCGCGGTCGCCGCCGTCCTCCCGCTGTACGGCGTGTGGGCTCTCTTCCTCGCGACGGGCGGCGGTGATCTCGCCGCGCAGTACGCGTGGGCGGGGTTCTTCACCCGGCACCCGGGCACGCCGTACGGGCTCTTCTGGTTCGGCGGAGCGCACATCGCCAACTACAGCGTGCTGTCACCGCCGTTGATGGCGGTGCTGGGCGTCCGTACCGTCTCCGTCCTCGCCGGGGTGAGCGCCACCTGGCTGGTGGCCCGGCTGCTGGAACGCACTGTCCCGCGGGTGGCGGTGTGGCCGGCCCTGGTCGCCGCGCTGGGCCTTTGGTACAACGTCGCGCTGGGCCGCACCACCTTCGCCCTCGGCCTCGCCCTCGGACTTGCGGGACTGCTGACCGTGGCCGGCCGTCGGCCCCGACCCTCCCGGCTCACCGCCGCTGCCCTCGGCGCCCTGCTGGCGACCCTGGGCAGTCCGGTGGCAGGGCTCTTCCTGCTGGTCGCGGGTGCCGGCTATCTGCTGGACCGGCAGTACGGCAAGTCCCTCGCCCTCGCGGTTCCGCCCATCGCCGTGGTCGGCTGCACGACCCTGCTGTTCCCCTTCCAGGGCGAGCAGCCCATGGCGGCGAGCCGGATGGTCCTGCCTGTGCTGCTGTCGGCCGCCGTGGCGTGGGCGGCTCCGCGTGAGTGGAGGGTGGTGCGGGCCGGGGCCGTCGTGTACGCGGTCGGGGTCGTCCTGTGCTGGCTGGTCCCCTCGCCGATCGGCTCCAACGTGGAGCGGCTCGCCGTGCATCTCGCCCCGGCGGTACTGCTCGCGGCCGCGCTCCATCACCGTTCCACGGCGACCCGCAATGGCATACGGCGGAGTCGTTCGCGCGGGGTGGCGCTGCTGGTCGCCGCTCTGTCCGTGTTCTACCTCTGTCTGACGTCGCTGGGGAATCTGCGCGGCCCGGATCCTGTCCCGGCCTGGGCCTCGCACGCCGACGGGGTGTTCGCCGCACTGGACCGGCTGGGCGCCGACCGCACGCGAGTGGAGATGCCGACCGACGTCGACCATCGTGGCGCCACCCTCCTGGCCCCGCACGTGCCACTGATGCGGGGCTGGAACCAGCAGCTCGACGTCGAGCGGGGGCGGCTGTTCTACGACGGTTCGCTGGACGGTCCGCGCTACCACGCCTGGCTGCGCCACTGGGCGGTCGGTTACGTCGTCGTGCACACCGGTACTCCCGAGAGGTCGGCGGTGGGCGAGACCGACCTGATCGCGGCCGGGCAGGACTGGCTGGAGCCGGTCTTTCACGACCGGTACTGGAAGATCTACCGCGTCCGTGACGCCCGCCCGCTCGTGTCCGCTCCGGCCCACGTCAGGCACGGGGGAGAGGCGGACCTGTCCCTGTGGATGCCGCGCGCCGGGACGGTGACCGTGCGGATCGCGTACTCGCCGTGGCTCCGTGCCGAGGGGGCCTGCGTGCGGGCGAACGGCCTGTGGACCGAGGTGACCGTGCACCGTGCGGGCGAGTACCGGCTGACGTCCGAGTACGCCAGCGGGCGCTCCGCCGAAAGCGGCTGCGGATGATCACGAACCAGCGGACCGTACAGGCTGTACGACGCGGTCCGGACTGCCCGCTTTCCCGAGGACTGCGGTCGATCGGCTGAACGGTCTCGGGAGGGTCAGGTCAGGGGAGAGGCGGGGTCGTCCTCCACGGCCGCCGACCGGTCGTCGTGCGTCGGCGTCCTCTTCGTGGGCTGGTCCTGTCCGAGCAGGTCGAGCAGGACCATCGCGTCGTGATCGGCGGTGCCGGGCTCGGCGTAGTACGTCACCAGGCGGTGGCCGGGGGTGCCTTCCAGTTCCATGGACTGGTAGCCGAGGGTGAGGTCGCCGACCTCGGGGTGGTGGAAGGTCTTGCGTCCGTGGGTGTGGCCCTTGACGTCGTAGCGCTCCCACAGGCGGGCGAACTCCGGGCTCTTGAGGAGGAGTTCGCCGGCGAGCCGGGTGAGGTCGGGGGCGTCGGGATCGGTGCCTGCCAGGGCGCGCAGGCGGGCGACGCAGCCGCGGACCTGGGTGTTCCAGTCGTGGAAGAGGTCGCGCGCGGCGGGGTGGAGGAAGAGGTAGCGGGCGATGTTGCGTTCCTTGGCCGGCCAGTCCTGGATGCCGGGGAGGAGCCGCATGCCGCCGGGGTTGGTGGCGAGCAGGTCGTTGGTGCGGCTGACGAGGTGCGCGGGGTGGGGGCGCAGGCTCTCCAGGAGCAGCTTCATGCCGGGCCGGACGGTACGGCTGGGAGGGGTGGGCGGCTCGGGCGCACTGCGTGCGGCGCGGGTGGCCAGGCTGCGCAGGTGCTCGTGCTCGTCGTCCTCCAGCAGCAGGGCGCGGGCGAGGGAGTCGACCACGGACGCGCTGGGCCGGGTCTCCTTGCCGCGTTCCAGACGGACGTAGTAGTCGATGCTGATCCCGGCCAGGGTGGCCAGTTCCTCGCGGCGCAGGCCGGGCGTACGGCGCAGGCCGGCGCCGGCCGTCAGGCCGACCTCCTCCGGGGCCACCCGGGCCCGGCGGGCACGCAGGAAGCGCCCCAGCTCGGTGCCCCCACCGTTCTGCTGCTCGCTGTTCATACCGTCCAGTCTGCGGGCCCCTCGGCCTGTGAGGCATAGGCGTGGGGGGCCCTGGCACACCCCCGAACAGCGCTCCCCGGCACAGCTCGCCCTGCCACGCGACGTCTTCGGCGCGCAGGCTGGATGCCGGTTGAAGAACACATTCCGTACCGAGAACTCGCTTCGTGATTCAGGAGATCCACCTGTGTCCAGTCCCGTCGCGTCGGCCAAGCCGTCCGCCGACACCGCCATCGAGCAGAGCGGCACCGTGAACGGTGCCCGGTGGGCGCTGGCGGCCGCACTGCTCGGCTTCTTCGTGATGACGCTCGACGCCCTGATCGTCAATGTCGCCCTGCCCGAGATCGGGCGCGGCTTCGGCGGCGGCATGACGGGGTTGCAGTGGGTGGTGGACGGATACACGCTGATGTTCGCCGCGCTGCTGCTGTCCGCGGGGTCTGTCACCGACCGGATCGGTGCGCGGCAGGCGTTCGGGGCGGGGCTCGTGGTGTTCACCGTCGCCTCGGCGGCCTGTGGCTTCGCGCCGAATCTGGGCGTGCTGGTCGTGGCGCGGCTGGTGCAGGGTGCGGGAGCCGCGGTGATCGTCCCGGCCTCGCTGGCGTTGATCCGCGAGGCGTTCCCCGACCCGGCACGGCGTGCCCGGGCGATCTCGGTGTGGGCGATGGGCGGCTCGGTGGGCGCCGCGGCCGGTCCGGTGCTGGGCGGTGTGCTGAGCGAGCTCAGCTGGCGGATGATCTTCTTCGTCAATCTGCCGGTGGGTGTGCTGGCGCTGTTCCTGCTCGCCCGGACCGCCCGCTCACCCCGCCAGGGCGACGCCCCGTTCGACTGGACCGGGCAGATCGCCGCGGTGGCCGCCATGGGCGGTCTGACCTACGCGGCCATCGAGGCCGGCGCCGTCGGCCCGGGCGCTCCGCGCGTGCTGCTCGCCCTGGCGGTTGCCGTGGTCGCGGCGGTGGTCTTCGTGGCGGCCCAGGCGCGCGGCCGCAACCCGATGGTGCCGCTGGAGCTCCTGCGCGCCCGGACGATGGCGCTCTCGGCGACCATCGGGTTCGCGCTCAACGTCGGCTTCTACGGCATGATCTTCCTGCTCGGCCTGTACCTCCAGCAGGAACAGGACCTGTCGCCGATGGCCACCGGTCTGGCGTTCCTGCCGATGACGCTGCTGACCGCGGTCGTCAGCCCCACCGCCGCCCGGCTGGCCGCGCGATTCGGTCCCCGGATGCCGATCGTCACCGGCCAGCTCCTGATGGCCGCCGGCCTGGTGGCGCTCTGTCTCCCGTCGGTATCGGCGCCCGCCTGGCTGCTGGTCGTGCTGATGATCCCGGTCGGAACCGGCGGCGGCCTCGCCGTCCCGTCGGTGACCTCACTGCTCCTCGACCGCGTCCCCGCCCAGCGCGCCGGCACCGCGAGCGGCGTACTCAACGCCTCCCGCCAGCTCGGCGGCGCCCTGTCGGTGGCTGTCTTCGGTGCCCTGGTCTCCCACCACGCGCAGTTCCTGCACGGGCTGCGGACCAGCCTCCTGATCGCCGCGCTGCTCGTGGTCCTGACCGCGGCGGCCTCCGTACTCCTCAAGGAGAAGACCTCATGACCTCACCCGCCTGGACGAGCCAGGAACTCGACAGCGTCGAACACGCGGAGGAACTGCAGATCGCGTCCCTGCGACGCGGCGGCGAACCCGGCGGCCGGCGAACCATCTGGGTGGTCCGGGTCGGCGACGGCATCTATGTCCGCTCCGTCGACGGCCCCGGCTCCGACTGGTACCGCGGCACCCGTGTCCGCCAGGAAGGCCGTGTCCAGGCCGGCGGAGTGACGAAGGACGTCACGATGATCGACGCCGCCGACGACATCAACGACGCCGTGGACGCCGCCTACCGGGCCAAGTACGGGCACTACGCCGCCTACATCGTCAAGGCCATCACCAGCCCCGAGGCGAGCTCCACCACGATGCGGCTCGAGCCGCGCTGACCAACCCGCCCACGGTCAACAGCAGTTGCACCAGAACCACCGGACCGGAGAAACCATGCTCACCGTCAACGCGTACGCCGCCACAGCCGCGACCGAACCTCTCGCCCCCACGACCATCGAGCGCCGTGACGTCGGCCCGCACGACGTCCTCATCGAGATCAAGTACTGCGGCATCTGTCACTCCGACATCCACCACGCGCGCAGCGAGTGGGGCGAGCAGAGCTACCCCATCGTGCCCGGCCACGAGATCGCCGGCATCGTCACCGAGGTCGGCTCGGAGGTCAGCCGGTACGGCGTCGGCGACCGGGTCGGCGTCGGCTGCATGGTCAACTCCTGTGGTGAGTGCGAGCCGTGCCAACAGGGCAGGGAGCAGTATTGCCTGAAGGGCAACACCCTCACCTACGGCTCGATCGACCGGGACGGCAGCCTCACCCAGGGCGGCTACTCCACCCATGTCGTCGTGAACGACGACTTCGTCGTCAGCATCCCGGAGGGCATCGGCCTCGACGAGGCGGCGCCGCTGCTGTGCGCCGGTATCACCACCTACTCGCCGCTGCGCCGCTTCGGCGCGGGCCCCGGCAAGAAGGTCGCCGTCGTCGGCCTGGGCGGCCTCGGCCACATGGCCGTCAAGCTCGCGCACGCGATGGGCGCCGAGGTCACCGTCCTGTCGCAGTCGCTGAAGAAGATGGACGACGGTCTGCGTCTGGGCGCCGACCACTACTACGCCACCAGCGACCCGGCCACCTTCGAGCAGTTGGCCGGCACCTTCGACCTGATCGTCAACACGGTCAGCGCCAAGCTCGACCTGGACGCCTACCTCGGCCTGCTGGCCGTGAACGGCGCCATGGTCAACGTCGGCGCCCCCGCCGAGCCGCTGTCGCTCCAGGTGTTCTCGCTGATCCTGCAGGGCCGGTCGTTCGCCGGTTCGCTGATCGGCGGCATCCGCGAGACCCAGGAGATGCTCGACTTCTGCGCCGAGCACGGCATCGGCTCCGAGATCGAGGTCATCCCGGCCGAGAAGGTCAACGAAGCCTACGAGCGAGTGCTGGCCTCCGATGTGCGGTACCGGTTCGTCATCGACACTTCGACGCTGAACTGACCGCACCGGCATGAGACCACCCCGTACGAGGAGCAGCGCCCCCTGGAGCCCTCGTACGGGGTGTCGCCGACCGTGAAGGCCGCGGGAACGCCTACTGGACGAGCTCCCAGTCCTGCGAGCCGTCCGTGGCCGCGTTCTGCAAGGTCAGAGGTGCTCCGTCGGAGGCGCCGGTCAGGTACAGGCTCGTGTTCTTGACCGACTGCAGCTTGTAGAACCCGTCACTCGTCTTGATCAGGTTCCAGCTGCCGGTGGCGCTGTCGTCGACCCATTGGCCGATCCGTTGGCCGGCCGTCGCGTTGCCCGTCCAGATGGCCGCCGCGCGGCCGCCCGACTTGTTCAGCAGGGTCGTGCCGCCGTTCGGTTCGGTCACCACGTGCCAGTACTGGGTGTCCGGGTTGGCCGCCGCGCCGGGGTCCTCCAGGACGACGTCGGGAACGTCGCCGTTGCCGAGGTTCGCGTCGTTGGAGTTGTTCCCGGTACCGATCACCTGGTCGGTCTTGCGGTTGACCAACCGGTAGTAGGCGCCGGCCGACCGGCCGAGGTCGACCTCGGCGTAGGCGATCGTCGAGGTGCCCTGGTTGTTGAGGATCGCGATGCGGCCGGTGCCCTCGACGTACTGCAGGTTGCGGCTGTAACCGGCCGGTGAGGTCGTCTGGTACTCCGTCCACACTCCGTCGCTGCGCCCGCTCTCGTTGACCCAGACGTCGCCGCTGTTCGACGCGTTGTAGGTCAGGCGTCCGTCGGGGAGCCGGATGATGACCGGGCTGCCGCCGCCCGTGAGCGGATGGGAACCCGCGACGACCGGCAGCGAGCCGACGGACATGCCTGTCTGTGTGCCGCGGAAGAACTTCAGAGGGTCGTCGGTGATCGCGTACCGTGTGTTGGCCCCGCCGCCCCAGTACTCGAACGTCAGCATCCACCGGCCGTCCGTCGTGGGGACGACATTGGTCATGCCCGGCCGGCCGCCACCGATCTCTGTCTTGCCGCCCCCCATGTCCTGGCTGGAACCGGAGATATCGACGACCGGGTCGCTCCACTTCCCGTCGCTGCCGTCCCAGGTCTTGTGGACGAGGATCTGACCGTGCGAGTCGACGGCGGTGTCGTTGGCGGGGTCGAGGGTGGGGACACCAGTGACCGGGTTGAAGCCCGTGTAGTCGTTCTCGTCGGAGTAGTAGCAGACGAGCTTGCCCTTGTGGACCATCAGGTACGGCTCCCACAGGGGATCGACCTGCTTGTTCGTGTTGGCGCTCGCGATGTTCTGCCCGATGGCGCCCGCGCTGCCGCCTTGCCACCCACCGGTGGCGATGACGTTGACCACCTTCCACGTCTTGCCGTCGTCACTGCTCGAATACAGGGCGATCGCCAGGTCCTTGCGGTCCCCGTCGTTGTTCGGCGTCCAGTTGGGGTCGGCCGCCTTGTGCTCCTTGTAGTAGTAGTCGTCGCCCGACACGACACTCGCCAGGAGCAGCGTGCCCTTCTTGAGGCTGCCGACCTTCTGAGGAAGGACGTAGAGGTAGGGGTTGGTCCAGTTGCTCGTGTACTTCGCGTACTTGGAGTCGCTGGAGAGGTACGCGGGAGCCTTGACCTCCGACAGCGGCTGCCACGACGTGCCGTGGTCGTCGCTCTTGTACACGGGGAGGGTCTGTCTGTCGGCGCTGCCCGTCGCCGACACGACCGTGGACTTCTCGAACGACGCGACCAGACGCCCGCTCGGCAGCTGCGCCGACTTCGGGTAGACCGCGCAGTTGCCCCGCCCCTTCAGACACGGTTCGTTGCCGAGCTGGTAGAGGATCCCGCCCGTCGGGTTGTACGCCTGCGCACTGGAGGCGGGTATCGCCAGCATCGCTGATGCCGCGACGAAGGTTCCCAGCGCTTTTCCTGCTCTTCTTCTGTGCATTGCCGCTCCTCGGGGGATGACCACGGTGGTGCCGGTAAGGGGTCGGATCAGGAGACGAGTACGCGGACGTCCCAGGCGCCGAGCTCCAGCGCCGTGCCCGCGGGGAGGGAGGCGCCGGTCAGCGCGTCGGAGAGGTCCACCGGGGCCTGGGCGCGGGCGGGCTCCCAGCTCCAGTTGTGGACGATGTGGACGCGGCGTCCGTCGGGTGAGGTGCCGGTCGTGGCGGTGACGGATTCCGGGAGGTCCGTCCACGCGTCGCGGGACGCCGGTGTCATCCAGGCGGCCAGTGCCCGGGCGAGGTCGCGGCCGGGGACGGTGCCGACGGTGGTGACGCGGCCCGCTCCGTGACGGCGGGTGGTGACGGCGGGCCAGCGGCCGAAGTGCGGGTGGTCGTACTCGACGAGGACGTCGGCGTCGGTGACGGTCAGGCCTTCCGCCCAGTGGGTCGCCGTCGCGCCCTCGGGCAGGTCCAGCGGTCCGTCGGACGCCGAGCGCACGGGGACCTCTCGTACGAGGTTGCTGAACTCGTCGTACTGGACACCCGCGGCGCCGACCAGCCGTCCAGGTGCGGGCTCGTGCCGGGCCCGCGCCTCGTGGTCGGCGTAGCCGGTGCGCGGGCCCAGGACGAGGTGGCCGCCGGCTTCCGCGTAGGCGGCGAGCCAGTCGAGTGTCGAGTCGGCGGCGATGTACAGCGCCGGGACGACGAGGACGGGGTGGCGCCGGGCGGCTTCCTGCGGCGTCATTCCCTCCCGTTCGCCGCGCGGGTCGTGCAACTGGCGGGCGTGGACGATGCGGACCTGGCGGCCGGCGTCGAAGGCGCCGCGGTAGAAGGGGTCGAAGATGCGGTGGTAGGCGGTCGGGTCGGGCTCGCCGTCCGGCTTGGCCAGCGGCGGGTACTTCTGCATCAGCCACTTGCTCGGCGTCGAGTACACCATCGTGATGTCGGCGTCCGGTTCGAGCCCGGCCACCAGCGGGCCCGCGGCGTCGAACTCCGCGCCCAGCCGGGCCAGTTCCGCGTAGGTGCGGCCGGGCTGTCCGGTGTGGGGCAGGATGCCGCCCCAGTAGGTCTCCGCGCCGAAGTGCAGCGTGTGCCAGTGCCAGTACTCGATCATCCGGGCCCCGCGCCCGACCAGGGCCCAGGCGGCCTGGCGCCACTGGCCGTCGTAGGCGGGGCGGTTGTCCCACGGCATGCCGATGGAGCCGGCGTTGGTCTCGGTGACCAGGAAGGGCTCCTGGCGGGAGGAGTACATCCAGTCCGCGGTCTGGTAGAGCGCCCAGACGCCGGTGGTCTGCCACATCTGCTCGAGACCGTCGGGCGTGGGGTCGGGGAGCAGCAGATCGTCCTGCATGCCGTAGTACGCGTTGCCGGTGGCGATGTCGAGCCGGTCGGTCAGCTCGTCGTCCTCCACCCCGGGGCGCTTGTAGGAGATGCAGGTGGTGACGAACTGCTCGGGCTGGGCGTACTCGCGGACGAGGTCGGCCTGCCAGCCGATGAACTCGGTGACCTGTCGGGCCTGGAACTCCCGCCAGGCGACGTCGTACTGGGGCTGGGCGTTGCCGTCCGGGGTCCACAGGTCGGCCCAGGTCGACAGCCGGTGCGACCAATAGACCAGTCCCCACTCGCGGTTGAGGGTCTCGACGTCGCCGTACTTGGCGCGCAGGTGGTCGGTGAAGCGCTGGAAGACGCCGTGGTTGTGGAAGAGCTCCAGGCCGGGTTCGTTGTCGACCTGGAAGCCGATGACCGCGGGGTGGTCGACGTACCGGGCGACGATCTTGCGGATGATCCGCTCGGCGTGGAAGCGGAACGCGGGGTGGGTGAAGTCGACTTCCTGGCGGGCACCCCAGCCGATGCGCTCGCCGGTGCGCCGCTCGCCGGTGATCTCGGGGTACTGGCGGGCGAGCCACGGCGGGACGGCGTACGTCGGGGTGCCGAGGACGACGGAGATGCCCCGCTCGTGGGCGCCGTCGAGGACCGGCTGGAGCCAGTCGAGGTCGAACCGTCCGTTCTCCGGCTCCCAGGTCGACCACACCGACTCACCGACCCGGATGACGGTGACATGCGCCTCGGACATCAGGTCCAGGTCGGTCTTGAGGCGTTCGTCGGGGCGCTCGTAGGGCTGGTACTCGTGGTAGTACGCGGCACCGAAGAGGACGCGGGCAGGCAGAGCCGCCATGAAGGAAACCTCCGGGGATGGGGGAGTGGTACGAGGGCTGCGTGCCCTACTGCTTGACGCCGCCGGCGGCCAGGCCGCTCTGCCAGTACCGCTGCAGGAGCAGGAAGGCCACGACGAGGGGCAGGATCGAGATGAGGGAGCCGGTCACGACGAGCGCGAGCATGTCGCTGCTGGAGCCGGCCCCGCCGTTCTGTGCCTGGGCGGCCCACGAGGACAGGCCGACCGTGATCGGGTACAGGTCGGGGTCGTTGAGCATGATCAGCGGCAGGAAGTAGTTGTTCCAGGTCGCCACCAGCGTGAACAGCAGCACGGTCACCAGGCCCGGTGCGAGCAGTCGCAGGGCGATGGTGAAGAAGATCCGTGCTTCCCCGGCGCCGTCTATGCGGGCGGCCTCCAGGATGCTGTCGGGTACGGCGTCCTGGGCGTAGACGCGCATGAGGTAGAGGCCGAACGGGTTGACCAGGGAGGGCAGGATGATCGCCCAGGGGGTGTTGACCAGGCCCGCCTCCGCGAAGAGCAGGTAGGTCGGGATCGCCAGGGCGGTGGTCGGGACCATGACGGCGCCGAGGACCAGGTTGAAGCCGAACCGGTCGCCGCGGAAACGGAACTTGGCGAAGCCGTAGCCGGCCGCGGCCGCGAGCAGGGCGGCACCGACGGAGCTCACCACGGCGTACATCACCGTGTTGAGCAGCCAGTGCACGAAGACCCCGTCGTCCTGGGTGAAGGTCGCCTTGATGTTCGCCAGCAGCTGCGGGGCGTCCGAGAACCACAGACCGAAGCTGTTGAACAGGTCCTGGGTGCTCTTGGTCGAGGCGATCAGCAGCCAGAACAGGGGGAGGAGGAAGTAGGCCAGGGCGGCCAGCATGGCGATCGTCAGCGGGGTGCTGCGGCGCCCGGAGGACGGACTGCGCCGACCGCGGGTCGCGGACTTCCGGCCCTTGGGCGGGGCGCCCGTGGTCCCCGGGGGCAGTGCTGTGGTGGTCGTCACGGGGTCCTCCTGCGGTTCGCGGTGAGCAGGATGGCGTAGGAGGCGATCACGATGACGAGGCCGAGAAGGAAGGACACCGTGGCCGCGTAGTTGACCTGCTGGCCGGTGAAGGCGAGGGAGTAGGCGTAG
Organism: Streptomyces sp. NPDC002817; assembly: GCF_053592055.1. Classification (NCBI taxonomy): domain Bacteria; kingdom Bacillati; phylum Actinomycetota; class Actinomycetes; order Kitasatosporales; family Streptomycetaceae; genus Streptomyces; species Streptomyces sp. NPDC002817. The sequence goes on along the minus strand of NZ_JBSFUY010000041.1, from coordinate 46,872 downwards.
AGGTTGGCGGTGTAGGAGCTGCTGATGACGTCCGGGGCGACCTTCATCAGCAGGTTCGGTTCGTTGAAGAGCTGGAAGCTGCCGATGACGGAGAACAGCAGGGTGAGCATCAGCGCCGGCTTGAGAGCGGGGAGTTTGACGGACCAGGCGATTCGCCAGGCGCCGGCGCCGTCCATGGCGGCCGCTTCGTACAGCTCGGTGGGGATGGTGCGCAGGGCGGCGTACAGGATGATCATGTTGTAGCCGACGAACTCCCAGGTCACGATGTTCGCGAGGCTGCCGAGCATCCAGCCCTCGCTGAGGAACTGCGGGACCGGCAGGTCCAGGTCCCGGCTCAGCTGGGCGAACGGGCCGAAGTCCGGGCCGTACAGATAGCCCCACATGAGCGCGGCGACCACGCTGGGTACCGCGTAGGGCACGAAGATGCCCAGCCGGATCACCCGGGACAGCCGCAGCAGCCCGCTGTCCAGCGCGAGGGCGAACACCAGGGCGAGCAGCAACATCACCGGGACCTGGATCACGAAGAACAGTGCGACGCGTCCGACGCCATGGATGAGCTGCGGGTCCTGGACGGCCTTGATGTAGTTGTCCAGCCCGACGAACGCCGTGCCGCCGATGAGGCGTTCCTGGAAGAGGCTGAGGTAGGCGGCGTAGCCGAGCGGGGCGAGGAAGAGCAGGAGGAAGAGCACCATGAACGGTGCGACGAACAGGGGCCCTGCCGCACGGCGCTTGCCCTTGGCGGGGGCCGCGGTGGTGGCAGCCATCTCAGCTCCCCTTGACGGTGAAGCCCTGGCCCTTGGCGTACGTCGTCAGTCGTGACTGCCACGTGCCGAGCGCGCGGACGGTGTCCGTCTTGTCGGCGAGCGACTTGCCGACCGTCTCGGTCCAGTCGGTGGCCGCCTGGTCGAGGAACGGCGGCCACTGGAAGGAGGAGTTGACCGTGGAACTGATGTCGGCGAACAGCTGGTTGACCTTCTGGCCGCCGTAGAACGACGGCGCCTGGCCGACGAACTCGGCGTCCGTGAGCAGGGCCTTGGTCGCCGGGAAGAAGAACTGCTCGGTGGCGAACATCCGCGCGCTTGCCGGGTCGGAGTTGAGGAACTTGGCGAACTCGGCTGCCGCGATGGGGTTCTTGGTCGAGCGGATGACGGCAGTGGTCGAGCCGCCCCAGTTGCCCGAACTGGGCTTGGCGGCGTCCCACTGCGGCAGCGGGGCCGCCCGCCACTTGCCCGCGGTGGCCTTGGCGGAGCCGGAGAGGAAGACGGGCCCCCAGGCCGCGGTGAGCCAGGTGGCGTACTTGCCCTTGTTGAGGGCCGCGTACCAGGAGTCGGTGAAGTCCGGCTCGACGCCGATGACTCCCTCCTTCGCGAGCCCGCCCCAGTACTCGCCGAGCTTGCGGGAGACGGCGTCGTCGACGCTGATGGCGATGTCGCTCTTGCCGGAGGTCACATAGGGCTTGGCGCCCGCCTGCCACTGAAGGCCGTGCCAGGCCGCGGGCTGGTTCGCCGCGAGGTTGGTGAGGTAGACGTCGGGGTCGGCCTTGTGGAGCTTGCGGGCCGCCGCGGCGAACTCGTCCCAGGTCCCCGGGACTTCGATGCCGTGCTTGTCGAAGATGTCCTTGCGGTACAGCATGCCCATCGGGCCGGTGTCCTGGGGGATCGCCCAGACCTCGCCGTCGCTGCCGCTGACCTGGCCCCAGGTCCAGTCGACGAACTGGCCCTTGAGCGCGGAGGCGCCGTAAGGGCGCAGGTCCAGGAGGCTGTTGGTGATGGTGAAGGTCGGGATGGCCTGGTACTCGATCTGCACCATGTCCGGGGCGCCGCTTCCGGCCTTCAGCGCTGTACGCAGCTTGGTGTACTGCGGGGTGCCCTGACCGGCGTTGACGATCTTGATCTTGACGGCCGGGTACTTCTTCTCGAAGAGGGCGACCTCCTTGGCGATGTTCGGGACCCAGGTCCAGAACGTCAGCTCGGTCGGCGTCTTCATCGCCTTGTCGATGTCGGCCTGGCTGACCGGCTTTGCGGCCGCGGAGGAACCGCCGGAGTCGCTGCCGCCGCACGCGGTGAGGGCGGCGCCGAGCGACAGGGCGCCCGTCGTGGTGAGGAACAGACGACGGTTCATGGAGGAGGAGCTGGCGAAGGATCCGGATGTGGGCATGGTGAACTCCCGCCGATGGCGAAGGGGACAGCACGCCGGGGGAGGGCGTGCGGAACGGGGATGGCGAAGGCGAATACAGGTGTGGGCGCGACGATCTGGACGTCGAAGCCGACGGGTTCGGGAAGCTTGGTTGTGCGGGTTGCGCCCGGTGCATGGCACGCAGGTGGGTACGGGACGGGCCGCAGCACGCCGCGGCTGCGGCTCGAGAGCCGCTGGGCGGAGGGGCGATGCGCGCGTCGTCCGGGTGGCGGGGTCGTCCGCAGTGGCGGGGACGCGGTCGGGCTGGGCAGGGGCTGAGTCGGGGCCGGTACGGCCGTCAGCGCCTGGGCTCATGCGCCGGGTCCGGGCTTGCAGGCCCGAACTGATCGGCGCCGTTCAGCGGCGGGTGGACGGGCCTTTCTCAGGGAGCGAGTGAGGGGACCTCTCCAGGGGATCGGGAGGTGCTATGTCGTCGGCGCCCCGGTGGTGTCCGGGGCGGCGGGGGCTGGGTGGAAGCACGCACGATGAGGTCGACCGGTGGAGCGCTCGTCGGCAGAGGTTCTGCCTGCGGGTTCTCGATGGCGTGCACGAGTCGCTTGAGCCCTTCCTGCGCCACCGCGTCGAACGGCTGTCGCACCGTGGTCAGGGGAGGAGTCACATAGGCGGCGACCGGGATGTCGTCGAAGCCGACGACGCTGACGTCCTGCGGCACACTCCGGCCGGCTTCCGTCAGAGCCCGGATCAGCCCGATGGCCATGTCGTCGTTGGCGGCGAACACGGCCGTCACCTCGGGGTCGGCGGCCAGCTGTCGGCCCGCCGCGTAGCCGGAGGCGGCCGACCAGTCGCCCTCGATGACCGGCGGCTCGTCCCTGCCGTGTGCGGCCAGTGCCGACCGCCATCCCTCGAGACGGTCCTTGGCGGCGTACCACCGCTGGGGGCCGGCGAGGTGATGGACCGTCGGGTGTCCCAGGTCCAGCAGATGCTCGACGACCGCCCGTGCCATCCGGTCGGCGCCGCGTCCCCCGAACAGCACGGTGGAGGCCGCCAGGGGCTGCGGTGAGCCGAGAACCAGAACCGGCACGTCGACGGGGACGGAGAGTTCGCCGTCGCCGTCGTCCTCGTCGATCGGCTCGGAGATGACGATGCCGTCCACGCCCTGGTCGAGGAGTGAGCCGACGGCGCCGGCGAGGCCCGTCGGCTCGCCTTCCATCGTGTTGACCACGCGGAGTGCGTAGCCCGTGTCCCGGACGACCCGCTCCACGCCCATGAGCAGTGAGGCGGGACCGTACAGGGCCGTGCCCAGTGTCACCACGCCGATCGAGCGGGTCCGCCCGGAGGCCAGTGCCCGGGCGGCGTTGTTGCGCCGGTAGCCGAGCTGTTCGGCGGCGTCGAGGACGCGCCGGCGTACGTCGGCGGAGACATACGGCTCGTCGTTGAAGACCCGCGACACCGTCTTCTGCGAGACCCCGGCCACACGGGCCACGTCCACACTGCGCGGCGCGCCGGGGCTTCCGTCCCGTCCAGTACCTCGCGTCATGACGTCTCCCGATGGCCGCACGATCGAGCCCGATCCAGCCAGACGCCATTCATCTGACTGCGCGGTCATGTCTACGCAGTCATACGGTGGCCGTCAAGAGCTCGGAACGTATCCGTAACGTTCCGCCGGGCCGCGCCGCCGTCAGGATCGGGGGCCGTGGCGGCGAACAACCGGCGCCGACGGCGGCGTGGGGGGACCTGACACACCCTGGAACGCCGACTTCCGGCATGGCACGGTCTGCCGTGATGCGAGAACTCTGACCAGGCCTGACGCTCGCTGTCCCGACGCCGATCCGTTGAATGACCCTCACCCGGACAGGAGCCACCATGCCCGCATCCCCCGACGAGAGCGCACGCGAAGCGGTCCTCGCGGCCTACCGCGCCCACTTCCGGGCGATGACCGACGGCGACACGGATGCCCTGGACGACCTGCTCGACGACGGCTTCACCCTCACCCACATCACCGGCTACCGGCAGCCCAAGGCCGAGTGGCTGTCCCAGATGCGAGCCGGCCGGTTCCTCTACCACGACGTGATCGAGAAGAACGTCACCGTCGACGTGGAGGGCGACACGGCCCGCCTGGTCGGCCGCATCGTCACCGAGGCAACGGTCTACGGCACCCACGCCGACTGGCCGCTGCGATTCACCATGGACTACGCCCGAGACGGCGAAACGTGGACCGCGGTGCGCTCCGTGGCAACGACCTGGTGACACCTGCGCGGTCACCACGCTGCCGACCGGAGGAACGCCGTACGCGGCGCGTCAGTGCGCTGACTCGTCACCTGTCGGCGTGCGGGGAGACCGGGGTAGTTCCACGCTGACGCTGATCCCGCCCGCGGAGCGCGGAGTGAGGGTGAGCGTTCCGTCGTGTGCCCGGGTGATGGTGTGGACGATGGCCAGGCCGAGGCCGACGCCTGCGTGGTCGGTGTGGATGCGCTCGGTGCCGCGCTGGAACGGTGCGGTGAGCGTGGAGACCACCTGTGGGGTGAGCTTCTCACCGGTGTTCTCGACAGTGAGCACCACAGTCTTGGTGCGGACGCCGGTGTTCACCGACACGGTGCCCTGTCCCGGCAGGTTGTGGACGATCGCGTTGTGCACGAGGTTCATGCTCAGCTGCAGCAGCAGTGCGTGTGAGCCGTCGGTGGGGGCGATGTCGCCGGAGGTCTCGACGGTGACGCCGAGCTTTTCTGCCAGGGGGAGGAGCGTCTCGGTGGCTTCTTCCGCGAGGAGGGACAGGTCGACCCGTTCGCGGGTGAAGGACCGTTGGCCGGCGCGGCTGAGCAGGAGCAGCGCCTCGGTGAGGTCGATCGCTCGGGTGTTGACGGCGTGCAGGCGCTCGATGATCTCGCCGGTGTCGTGTGTCGGATCGGTGCGCGCCACGTCGAGAAGCGACTTCGAGACCGCGAGCGGGGTGCGCAACTCGTGAGAGGCGTTGGCTGCGAATCTGCGCTGTTCGGCGACGTGTTCCTCGAGACGGGCGAGCATGGTGTCGAAGGCGTCGGCGAGCTCGCGGAACTCGTCCTTACGGCCCGGCAGCCGGACCCGGTGGGAGAGCGATCCGGTCGAGGCCAGGCGGGTCGCTTCGGTGATGCGGGTCAGCGGGGCGAGCATCCGGCCGGCGAGGAGCCACCCTCCCACGAGACCGAACACCAGGAGGAACGCCAGCACCGCGACCGCCCTCGGAGCGAAGACGTGCAGAAGGACGGACCGGATGGGAAAGACACCACCCGTGGGCCGGTCGTCGGGGTTGATGAGCATCGCGCGGTCGGGGACGTAACGGAGGAGGAAGACCCACACCGCCGTGAGCAGCAGGGCGCCGGCGACCATGAGGAATCCGGCGTAGCTGAGGGTGAGCTTGAGGCGAACGCTCACACCAGGCGCTCTATCCATGGTCTCGCCCCTCGTGTCCGGCCTCTGGTCGGGTGTCGATGCGGTAGCCGACGCCTGGCACGGTGGCGATGATCCAGGGTTCGCCGAGACGCTTGCGCAGGGCCGAGACGGTGATGCGCACGGCGTTGGTGAACGGGTCGGCGTTCTCGTCCCACGCGCGTTCCAGGAGTTCCTCGGCGCTGACGACACCGCCGTCGGCGGCGACGAGGACCTCGAGCACCGCGAACTGCTTCCTGGTCAGCGCGACATAGCGGCCGTCGCGGTAGACCTCTCGGCGGAACGCGTTGAGCCGCAGCCCTGCGATCTCCTGCACGGGAGGCCTGTTGTGGGCACGTCTGCGGTCCAGCGCTCTGAGCCTGAGCGCGAGTTCCTGGAGTGCGAAGGGTTTGGTGAGGTAGTCGTCGGCGCCGAGTTCGAAGCCGGAGGCCTTGTCGTCGAGCCGGTCGGCGGCGGTGAGCATGAGGATGGGCATGCCGCTGCCGGAGGCGACGATGCGTTTGGCGATCTCGTCACCGGACGGTCCGGGGATGTCGCGGTCGAGGACGGCGATGTCGTAGGTGTTGATGCTCAGCAGTTCCAGTGCGGTGTCGCCGTCGCCTGCGAGGTCGGCCGCGATCGCTTCCAGCCGCAGGCCGTCGCGGATGGCCTCGGCCAGATAGGGCTCGTCCTCGACAATCAGCACACGCATGCTCCGAGGCTACGAGGCGGCGCCTATCGTCGGCATATCGAAAACCGCATACGTGCCGACAACGCCGTGCTGCCTTGACTGTCGGTATGACGCGAACCCCACCATCAGTGCGAACACCGACCCGCCGGATGCGATGGCTCCTTGTCGTCGGCCTGGTCGTCGCCTTGGCGGGGCTCACCGCAGCCCTCGGCCATCAGGTGACGAAGTCCTCGTCCTCCTCGCCCCTCTTACCTCCCTCGACCGCATCACTCACGAGTCCTCATCGCAGTGAGCACCGTGGTGCGCTAGGCGAGACCGGCGGTGTCGTCCCCGACGGCGTGACGGTCTTCGACGACGCGATTCCGGCCGTGTCCAACCTCGATCCGGATCTGCTCAAGGCCGTCCGCGAGGCTGCGACGGCTGCCGCCGACGACGGCGTGGCGTTCTACGTCAACAGTGGTTGGCGTTCCCCCGAGTACCAGGATCACCTTCTTCGTGAGGCGGTCTCCGAGTACGGATCCGAAGCGGAAGCCGCTCGATGGGTGGCCACCGCGGCGACATCTCCCCACGTGTCGGGGGACGCCGTCGACATCGGGCGCTCCGATGCGACGGCGTGGCTGTCCACGCACGGCGCCGAGTACGGGCTGTGCCAGATCTACGAGAACGAACCCTGGCATTACGAACTGCGTACCGAGGCGATCGACCGGGATTGCCCCCGCATGTACGCCGACCCCACCCAGGACCCCAGGATGCAGCAGTGACCAGCAGTGAGCGAGGACGGACGATGGCGCAGGTGGACACCGCGGAGCCCGGACAGGGCGGCGCCGGCAGCCAGGGAGCCGACGCCGGTACCCGGCCCGTGGGCATCCGCCGGGACCCCGGCGCCAGGACCTGGCGCGCGGCCGTCCACCGGGCGATCCGTGTCAGCTCCCGGCCTGAGCCGTGGAAGCGCGGCCTGGTGCTCGCGGCGCCGGCGCTGCTGCTGGGCCTGCTCATGCTGCTGCACGCGAAGATCCCGAACCGGACCGGGGGCCTGGGCAGTCTGGTGGAGACCTTCCTGCCGTGGTTCGGCCTGTTCATCCCTGTGCTGCTGGCCGCTGCGCTGTGGCGGCGCTCCGCCTCGGCGGTGGTCGCGCTGCTGCTGCCGGTCATGGTCTGGCTGAACCTCTTCGGCGGGCTGCTCGGCGACAAGTCCCACGCGGGCGGTGACCTCACCGTGGCGAGCCACAACGTCGGCGCCGACAACCCCGACCCGGCCGGCACCGCCCGCGATCTGGCCGCCTCCGGTGCGGACGTGCTGGCGCTGGTGGAGCTGACCGCGCAGGACCGGGGCACCTACGAGAAGGCGCTGGCGAAGACGTACCCGTTCCACACGGTCCAGGGCACGGTCGGGCTGTGGAGCAAGCTGCCGCTGTCGGACACTCGGGCGGTCGACACCGAGATGGACGCCGGGCCGCTGGGCGACGCCAAGCCGGACGACGTCAAGAAGGCCTACAACCGGGCGCTGCGCACCACGGTCGCCACCGACAACGGGCCCCTCGCCGTGTACGTCGCCCACCTGGGGTCCGTACGCGTGACTCCCAGGACAGGCTTCTGGACGGACTCGCGGGACAGAAACGCGCAGGCCCTCGCCAAGGCCCTCGCCGCCGAGCAGAACGAGCGCGTGGTGCTGCTCGGCGACCTGAACGGCACCATGGACGACCGCGCGCTCGCCGGCATCACCTCGCAGCTGCACTCGGCACAGGACACGGCCGGGGACGGCTTCGGCTTCACCTGGCCGGCGAAGTTCCCGGTGGCACGGATCGACCAGATCCTGGTCCGCGGCGTGGAGCCGGACAGCTCGTGGGTCCTGCCGGCCACCGGCAGCGACCATCTGCCGGTGGCGGCCGGAATCAGCTGGTGAACGCCGAGACAGCGGTTCGGTCGCCCGACGAGGCGGCTCGCCACAGGGCGGTCGAGAGCCATACCAGGACGATGCCGACGACGATGTGCAGGGCGCTCGTCAGCACGGAATCGGGCAGCGCGATCAGGAACGCGAACAGGGGCAGTGCGACGGCGTACCCACACGCCGGAACCCTCGGCACCATGCGGGCACGGATCAGAGCCGCCCCGAACAGCGCGCAGCCCACAGCGAAGGCGACCGCTGAACAGAGGAGTGCCGGAATGGTGGGACCCGTCAGTTCCGCTTCGATGACGTCGTCGTCCAGGTAGTAGAGCACCAGGTTCGCGGCGAACGCGGCCCCACCGAACAGGCCGAGGCCGATGAGGTTCACGAGGTAGGCGATTTCTCCGAAACGGCCGGTGGCAGAGCTCTGCCACCGGTGGAGCGCGGTGAGGAACGGCAGAGCCAACGCGGGGGAGAGGGCGAGGAGGAGGCTGGTCACGGCGGTTTCGCCGGTGAATGCCTCGACGGCGGCGGGCAGTGCGATGAGCAGGCCGGACAGCACCCCGCACAGGGCGCCGAAGCGGGGGAGCAGGGCGGGGGTGGGCACAGAGCCGAACGCTGAGGACATGAGAGCCAACTCCGGTGTGTCGAAGGGCAGGTCAGGCCGAAACCGTAGGAAGCGAGCTGCCGGTCCAGGCAGGTGCCGAGCGGCGACATCCGAGGCTGGAGGTCACCGGCGCCCGCGGTCGTGGGAGTGCCGTTCGGCATGTGCCGTTCGTCCACACTCCGCGGCTCCCGACCGGAGTTCTCCCGTCGGTGTCGCCTGGCCCGCGCGTCCGGCCTAGCCTGGGCGGTGGCGTCGGGGGGTGGGGGTGTGCATGTCGGCGTATGTGCCCGTGCCGTGGGTGTCACCGCTGCTGTACGGCGCGGTCTTCGTCGGCGGCATCTACTACCTGGCGGCGGATCTGGGTGCCGGCCCCGGGCTGCTGTCCTGGCGCACGGCCGGCTTCGTCGCCGGGCTCGCCGCCCTGTGCGCGCTGGACGTGGCGGGGCGCCGGCGGAACCTGCCGCGGGTGCCGATGCTGCTCGCGCGGTGCGCGCTGACGGGTGCGGTGGTCGCCGCAGACGCCTCGGAACTGTCCCAAGTGCTGTTCGTGCTCCTGCCGTTCACCGCCTACTTCGCGTTCGGCCGCACGACGGCGCTCGTACTGGGGGCGCTGTGCCTGGCCGGACTGCTCACCGGCTTTCTCCTGACGGCCCCCGCCTGGTATCGCGACATGGAGTACGTGTCCGACCTGCTGATGGTCGGTGTCGGCCTGGTGCTGGCGATCTCGATGGCCGCCGTCGCCGTCGGCGAGCAACGGGCCCGGCGAGAACTGCAGGAGTATGCCGCGCGGGTCGCGGAGCTCTCCGCGGCGACCGAACGCAACCGGCTGGCCCGCGACATCCACGACAGCCTCGGCCACCATCTCACCGCGATTTCCGTGCAGTTGGAGATCGCATCCGAGTTCCGCGTCCTGGACCCGGACGCGGCCGGACGGGCGATGGCCGAGGCCAGACAGTCGGTGAAGCTGGCCCTCGGCGACGTCCGGCAGTCGGTGCGCGCGCTGCGCGACGACGCGCGCCCGTCGCTGTCGGCCACGCTCGCGGGGTGGGCGCGTGAGGGCGGTTCGGGACCGTGCGTCAGCGTGGAGGTGACAGGCGAGGAGGACGGTTACGCCACGGCCGCACTGACCGCGTTGTACCGGGCCGCACAGGAAGGGCTGACCAACGCGCTGCGCCACGCGCGGGCCTCGCGGGTGTCCGTGGCGGTCCGGCTGACCGAGGACACCGCACGCCTGGCGGTGACCGACGACGGCTGCGGCTTCACACCGGACCGGGCCACGGCCGGATTCGGCCTGACCGGCATGCGCGAACGGGTGCACCTGGTCGCGGGGAGCGTCGACATCGACAGCAGGCCGGGCGAGGGCACACGCCTCACGGTTGTCGTCCCGCGGCGGGAAGGCGAGCGGTGAGCCAGGAGCCGACGGCGGTACGGGTGCTGGTGGTGGACGATCAGCAGCTGATCCGGGACGGCATCGCCTCACTGCTCTCGATCCGGCCGGGCATCACCGTCGTCGGTACGGCCGTCAACGGGCGGGAGGCCGTGGAGAAGGCGGTGGAACTGGGACCCGACGTCGTGCTGATGGACGTACGGATGCCGGAACTGGACGGCGTGGAGGCCGTCGCCGTGCTGCGCGGCCGGGCACCGGAGTGCCGGGTCGTGATGCTGACGACGTTCGACGACGAGGAGTACGTCGTCCAGGCGCTGCGCGCGGGAGCCAGCGGCTATCTCCTCAAGGATCTGCCGGCCGAGGAACTCGCGCAGGCGATCCGCCTGGCGCACGCCGGAGTCACCCAGCTCGACTCCTCGGTGGCCGCCCGGCTCGCCGCCGCCCTGCCCCGTGCCGCTCCCGATCCGCCCGCGGTCACTCCCGCCCTCAGCCCGCGCGAGATCGACATCCTGCGGCTCGTGGCGCGCGGCCGCACCAACCGGGAGATCGCCGCGCAGCTGTACCTCAGCGAAGGCACCGTCAAGAACCACATCTCCCGCATCCTCAGCCGCCTCGCCCTGCGCGACCGCACCCAGGCCGCACTGCGCGCCCGCGACCTCGGCCTGCTGTGAACCCGTGGACGGGCGTGCCTGCCGCTAGAGCGGTCGCACGTAGCCGATCCAGGTGTGCAGGGTGCGGAACCCGCACCGCTCGTACAGGCTCAGCGCACCGTTGGCATTGGCGCTGTCCACGTTCAGACCGGCTCTGCGAAGGCCCTGCTCCTGGCCGGCCCGCAGACAGGTGGTGAGCAGCGCGGTGGCCACGCCGCTGCCACGCCAGCCCGGTCGGGTGCCGAGCCGGTCGATCCAGCATTCGCGGATACCGGTCATCGCGGTCTCGGCGTCGTACTCGTGGCTGATGAGATACCCGGCGACCTCGTCCCCGTCCAGCGCCAGGAACGACACGTCAGGCCGGAACGACCGGGCGCCGGTGGTGCCGTGACGCCACCGGTCCGCAGCGGTCGGGGTGTGACCCCAGTGGTCGCGGAACGCTTCGTTGTGCGCCAACCGGGTCGCCTCGTCGTACGCCGCGGTGAAGGGTACGACGCGCAGCCCACCCGCCGGGGCCGTCACCGGGATCTCGCCGCCGTCCAGCGGCCGACGCATGTCGAAGAACCAGCGTCGCGCCTGGAACCCGGCTCCCTGATACAGGTCCCGTTTGGCGGTGTTCGGCGCGTGGATCTGGATGTGTGCCTCGCCCGGCAGGTCGGGAAACCGCTCGCGATGCAGTTGCGCCGCCCGGGTCACCTGCCATGTCACCAGCTCGGCGCCCACGCCCTGGCGGCGTGCGTCGGGCCGCACCGCCCCCTCGACGTACACCAGGTGCACGTCGGTCGCGTCCGGCAGCCCCGTCGCCTTGGCGTAACCGATCAGTTCGCCGCTCGACCACACCGCCACCGAGTCGTGGGGCAACTCCAGGCGTGGGTCGCCCAGTTCATCGGCTAGGTCCTCGGCGTCGTAGTGCTCGTCGGTGCCGTCGGTCGCCTCCACCGCGGCGAACAACTCGGCCAGGGCCGGGGCGTTCTCGAGCGTGAGTGGCCGGTGGGTCGGCGTCGCATGCATGGGCGGCACGATAGGTGTCACTGAGGCCGGACGCACTTCAGTTTCGGAGCGCGGCAGCCCTGTCACGACGTATTCGGCGGGCCTGGCGTGTGGTGAAGACCGCCCCGTGCATGCGCTAGAGTTGATCACGAGCCGGTCGCCGCAACTCTGGTTGGCTGGCAGTGCGTTGGTGGTCCAAGGAAAGACGCCCCGCTTCCTGCGGGGAGATGCAGGTGCAAGGCCTGCCCGGCGCTCAATACGGGGCCTGTCCGCAAATGCGGACAGGCCCCGCACGTTTTTCGGCTCACCCCGGACAGGGAAACGGCGGCCGTGAGTGCCGGTCAGACGTTCGTACGGGACACGTGGTCGGGGAGATCGGTGAGCTTTTCGATGCGGAGCACCGTCTGGTCTGCCGTCGGCGAGGGCCCACCGGTGACGAAGTCGATGCCCCGGTCCAGCCAGATGCCGGTGAGTCCGGCGAGGGCGGCCGCGTTCACGTCGCTTTCCAGCATGTCGCCCACGTTGACCGCCTGGGCGGGGTCCGTACGCATCCATCGGCAGGCGGCGGCGTAGGCGACGGGTTTGGCCGCACCGAGTTCGGTCGGGGTCAGGACGGCTTCGAAATATTCGAGGAGGCCGAAGCGGGCCAGCTTGGCGCGCTGTTGGTCCGGATCCCCGTTGGTGAGAACGGCCAGACGTGGTCCTCGGGGCAGCCGTTTGAGGGTCTCCAGGCATGGCTGGACATCGGGATAGCACCGCCAGGCCTCCTCGAACACGGTGAGGTACCGCTCGGAGATCCAGGCGTCCAGCAGGCCGGGACTTTCTGGAACCGGCTCGCCGAGCGTCGGCAGGAAGGAACGGACCCTGCGCCGGTGGTGCTCGGCGAAGGAGCACTGACCGGCAAGGTATTCCCGCGTGTGGAGTGCCTCCAGCGTCCACCACAACGCCGCCAGCTCCTCCGGTGGTGCCGTCGCGTTCGGCGCGGCCTGGACGATCTGGCCGATCGTTTCCCAGACGGCGCTTCGATGATCGACCAGGGTGCCGTCCAGGTCGAAGAAGATCACATTCGCCATGAGGTGATCATCTCGTGGGCCTGCCCCCGAGGCCAGGGGGAGCACCTCTTCCGTACGGCGGGCCAACTCGTCGACATGGCAGGGCTGTTCCAGGCTACGACGCCCAGGCCTCTCGCCCCGCTCCGAGGGCGTGGGCCGTGGCAGAATGCCGACATGAATCTGATCAGAAAGGGCCATGCCGCGTAGGCGCCCGAAGGCCGTCCGCGCCGAGCGGTGGCGGCCACCGAAGCACATGCCGGTCCGTCGGATCCCAGGCGTATCAGCCCGAACTCGGGCAGCGGTGCGACGTGTTGAGGCCGAACAACTCTGGCCGGACGCGGTCGCTGCCGCTCTCAGCCGGTTCGAGTGGGCCTTCAAGGAGCCGGGACGATATCTGACCGGCCCTGCCGAGAGCCCCGGTATCGAGATCGAGGACGGCCGAGACGACCTGGAAGTGGCTCTGCTGTATCTGCCCACAGGAGCCCGAGCAGATCTGGGCCGCTTGGTGGAGCGGATCGACGTGGAGTTCGAACGTCGTACCCTTCCCAACCCCGGTTGGGTGAGCGCATGGACGGCGGGTCGATGGTGGTGGTGGCGCATTCGGGAACGGTGACCTCGACGTCGGAGACGTGGATAGCCTCGTGCCGTGACGCACGAGCATGTGTTGCAGGATCACGCTCACCGGCAGGTCGTGCGGATCGGCGACACGGTGCGCCGCCCCGTGCAGCCCTGGACCGGGACGGTGCACGCGCTGCTGCGGCATCTTGAGGCAGTGGGCTTCCCCTGTGCTCCGCGCGTCCTGGGGTTCGACGAGGAAGGCCGTGAGGTCCTCAGCTACATCGACGGCGAGTCGGGGTTGCTGGGGTGGGCGAAGGTCGTGCACGACGACGGCCTGGCCGCCTTCGCCAGGCTGCTGCGCGACTACCACGACGCCACCACCGGCTTCACGCCTCCCGGCAACGCCGCCTGGGCGGTCCGTGGAACGTGGTCTGGCAGGGACCACGCCCCGTGGGCCTCATCGACTTCGACTTCGCCCGCCCGACAGCGCGTCTGCACGACATCGCCTACGCGTTGCAGTACGTCGCGCCGTTTCGGGACGACACCGAGTGCACGCGCCGGCTGCACCACCCGCAGCCTCCCGACCGCCGCCGACGCCTGGAAAGGTTCTGCACGGCCTACGGTCTTTCCTCCGACGATGGCGTCGTTGACGCCGTCCTCCGCGAACAGCAGGACAACATCGAACGGGTACGCCTACTGGCCGAAGCCGGGCACGAACCTCAGGCGAGCTGGGTGGCCGGAGGCTACCTGCTGGACCTCGGACGCAAGCCGGCATGGAGCCAGGACCACCGGCACCTCTTCGGCCAACGCCTCATCCCAAGCGGTCACCAGATCGAGCTCAGCCCAGCGTGTCCATCAGATCGGTGACGTAGGCATCGAGCCGCTCCTCGACGGCCCGCGTCGTCAGCTCCGTCCTCCCCGCCTCCCGCCACGGCCGCGCGGCCCACTCGACGCCCGGCGCGAAGGCCAGCGCGTCCAGCAGCCGCCAGTACAACCGCTCGCTCATGGTCGCGGCCAGCACCCCGCCGGCCTCCACGTACGCCTCGGCGAACCGCGAACCCCACGCCGGACCGTGCAGCAACGCGAGATTGGTGGAGCAGTGCGCCACGTCGAGATCCGCCGGGCCCCAGGAGGTCTGTACCCAGTCGACGACGCCGCTGATCCGGGGACTTGCCGGGCCTGGTGCCGGCGGCACGTGGAACAACACGTTGCCGGGATGGAAGTCCCGGTGCAGGAACCGCCCTTCATAGGACGGCGCAGGCTCGCGGATCACATTGATCGCCGCGGCCCAAGCCGCCGCATCGGCGCAGTCCGGAGGGACGACCGCGTCGGCGGTCGTCCACGCCTTGTACTCCTGGAGGCGTTCGGCGGGTCGCAACGCGTGGATCGCCACGAGCTGACGGGCCAGCAGGGGGACCCGCGCCTCCACCCCCTCGTCGTCGAGGACCGTCCGGCCCGCCAGATGTGTCATCAGGAGCGACGGATACTCGCAATGCGTGGCGGTCGGATCAGTCGCGACCGGTCCGGGAGCGGGCACACCGGTCCCCGCAAGCAGGGTGAGGACCCCGGCCTCGCGGTTGAGCAGATTCTCGGCGTGCTCCACGAAGTGCGGGTCGACGAAGGTTCGCAGGACCAGATCGCGGGTGCCTCCGTCCCGCGTGCCGATGGTCAACCGTCGCATCTCGGCGGTGATGCCGCCGTACAGCACCTCGGTTCCGACGATCCGTTCGCCGGTGTTCAGTTGCCGGCCCACCCAAGCCAGGGTCAATGGTCGGACGGTCGCCGCCTCATCGTGGTCGATCACCGTGCCACTCCATCATCCGGAGAGCGGCCCGCGCAAAGACTTTCGGCCCCACCTCTGGCTGGGCGCTTCAATACAGCGGTAGGTCAGCAGGCACAGCGGCAACAGCACGGCGAAGAACGCCACTTCGAGCAGCAGACTGTCCTGCCGCCGTCGGCCGACCGTGCCGTCGATCACCGCCAGCAGCACCGGATGCACCAGATAGACCGAGTAGCTGATCGTGCCCAGCCCGGTCAGCAACCGCGGTATGCGCCGGCGCCGCGACAACAGTCCGGCGCCGAAGGTGAGTACGGCCATCAGGAACGCGACGATCCAGCCGCGCCGTACGAAGTGGTCACCGTCGCCGTACCGGAACGCGCTCCCCACGGCAAGGACGACCACGGTGACAGCAGCGGCAGCCGTACCGCGCCAGGTGCTCTGACCGTTCTCGGCACGGTAGACGGCGGTGCCGAGGAACATCACGGCGAGGATCACCAGGCCCTCCCACTGCGGGACCGTGCCGTTGAAAAGGACGAGGACGAGCGCCAGCACCCCGCCCAACACGCCTCCGAACCCCCGGAGTACGGGTGACCCGGCGCTCGCGCAGCTGATCGCGACCGCCATGGCGACCGAGGTGAACACGATCAGTGGACCGGTGCCGACCAGGCCGGACAGGGCAGAGGCCGGCAGCATCACCCCTGCCGTCACGCTGACCGCGGCGAGCGCGGCCAGGACGGTTGCGACCGCCGCGGACCGTTGGTGGAGGCGGACTGTGAAAAGAGCGACGACCAGCAGGTAGAAGGACATCTCGTAGGAGAGCGTCCACAGGACGAGCAGGAGATTGGGTGTGCCCAGTAACTCCTGGAGCATGGTGGCGTGGGCGACGATCACGGGGGCCGCGCTCTGCCGGTCGAAGTCACGGATCTCCGCAAGGCCAACGAAGTCGGCGGCGAGGAGCAGGGCGATGACAGCCGCCGCCAGCGGGTACACACGGCGGATCCGTCCGATCCAGAACGTCCGGACGCAACCCCGGCGTTCCAGCGAAGCGGGGATGACGTAGCCGCTCACCAGGAAGAACACCATGATGGCGTAGCGGCTCGTGTTGAACTGCGGCATCAGCTCCCGCCGGAAGTCGGCCATGAAGGTGTACGAGGAGTGGTCGAACACGACGACGAGTGCGGCGATGCCGCGCAACGCGTCCAGCCAGCCCAACCGTGACGGACCGACTGTCGTGATGGCGTTCAGTGATCGTGAAGTGATGGAAAGTGAACGGGTCGAGGTAGGGGCTGGGGGTCGGGATTCCATGCGTGGGCGAAGTCCTCTTCGACGACGTGGGCGTTGGGCTTGTCGTGCGGCGGTCGAAAGGCGGCACGAGCCAGGTCCGCAGGCTCACGCGGCGATCGCCTTCACCGGCCGTCGTGGAGTCGGTTCCTGGGCACTGCCCCCGCGCCGCTCACAGCACTGAGTCCAGCGGCCGGAGCATTGTTCGGCAGTACCGTTCTGGCGGCCGAACAATGAAGCGGGGCGCGCGAGCCTTCGGGTGTCTTCGAGGCGAATGCATCGGCTGCCCCCGCGTGATGCGGGAGCGGCTGAAGGGGGTGAAGGTGTGGCGGGGCGTCGTGAGGTGCCGTTGGATCCGGCGGTGGGTCCGGTGCAGCGGTTCGCGTTCGAGTTACGCAAGCTGAGGGCGGAGGCGGACGGGATCACCTACCGGTCGCTGGCGCAGCGGGCGGGCTACTCGGTGACCACGCTGTCGCAGGCGGCGGCGGGCGAGCAGTTGCCGACGCTGCCGGTGGCCCTGGCCTATGCGGGGGCGTGCGGCGGCGACCTGGCGGAATGGGAGGCCCGGTGGAAGGAGGCGGTGGAGGAGTCGGCCGGTGACGGCTACGGGGACGACGACGGATCACTCACGCCGTACCGGGGCCTGACACGGTTCGAGACCGGGGACAGCGGCCTGTTCTTCGGCCGGGACCAGCTCACCGCCGACCTGGTCGAGCTGCTGCGCCGCCGACGGTTCGCCGCGGTCTTCGGCCCCTCCGGCAGCGGCAAGTCCTCCCTGCTGCGGGCCGGCCTGATCCCCGCTCTCCGGCGCGCTCAGGAGCCCGGCCAGCGCCCGGCCGCGATCCGCATCCTGACACCGGGCGAACACCCCGCCCGCAGCCACGCACCCCTCCTCGTACCCGCACCGGCCCGCGACGGCAGCGCCGAAGCGGACACGTTCGTGATCGTCGACCAGTTCGAGGAGGTCTTCACCCTCTGCCACGACGCGGCCGAGCGCGCTCGCTTCGTCGACCTGTTGCTGACAGCCCGGCAACCGGACAGCCGCCTGCGGGTGCTGTTGGCGGTCCGCGGCGACTTCTACGGCCGCTGCGCCGAGCACCGCGACCTGGCCGACGCACTGCGCGACGCCAACCTCCTGGCCGGCGCGATGAATCAGACGGAACTGCGCGACGCCGTCGTCAAGCCGGCCACGGCCGCGGGGCTGACCGTGGAACGCGCCCTCACCGCGCGGCTGGTCAAGGAGGTCACCGACGCGCCGGGCGGATTGCCGCTGCTGTCACACGCGTTGCAGGAGACCTGGCGCCGCCGCCGCGGCAAGACACTGACCATGGCGGGGTACGAGGCGGTCGGATGCCTGGACGGAGCGATCGCCAAGACCGCCGAGCAGGTCTACGACCGGTTCACCGAAAGCCAGGCGACCGCCGCCCGCCGGGTGTTGCTGCGCTTGGTCGCCCCCGGTGACGGCACCCCCGACACCCGCCGTCCCGTCCGGCGCGCGGAACTGCCCGTCACCGGCCCGGACGACAGCGCAACGGTGGTGGAGGCACTCGCCGGGGCGCGGCTGCTCACCCTGGACGGCGACACGGTCGAGATGGCCCACGAGGCCCTGATCACGGCCTGGCCCCGGCTGCGCGGCTGGATCGAGGAAGACCGTGAACGCCTTCGTGTGCACCGGAACCTGACCGAAGCGGCCCACGCCTGGCAGGACTTGGGCCGCGAGAAGGGTGCTCTGAGCCGGGGAAGCAGGCTCGCCGCAGCCCAGGAACACTTCGCCGGCGCATCGCGCGAGGACCTGACCGACGTAGAACACGCCTTCCTCGACGCCAGCCGTGACCACGAGCAGCAGGGCCGCCGCCGATACCGGCTGGTGCTCACCGCGGTCACCGCCGCCCTGTGCCTCGCCCTCGTCGCCGCCGGCCTGGCCGTGGGGCAGTGGCAGAGCGCGGTCACCGCCCAGCACATGGCCCAGTCCCGGCAACTGGCCGCCCAGTCCAGCGCGTTGCTGGACTCCGACCCCGACCTCGCCGCACTGCTCGCTGTGCACGCCTACCGAACCAGCCCGACCCGCGAAGCCACCGCCGCCCTCTACGCCGCCGCGGCGCTACCGCTGCGCAAGCGCCTCACCAGCGGCACCGAGCCCGTGGATGCCATCGCCCTCAGCCCGGACGGAAAGACCCTCGCCACCCCCAGCAGAGACGGCAAGATACGGATCTGGGATCTGCCCGCGGGCCGGCTCCGAGACACCTTCACCGGCCTCACCGGCAGCCATGAAGCCAGCCAGGCCGCGGTGTTCAGCCCCGACGGACGCATCCTGGCCGTCGCCACCCCCGGTGGCACCGGCACGAGGGTGACCCTGTGGGACCCGGCCCGCGGCAGGAAGATGAGGACCCTTTCCGTTCCCGACGGTTCGGTACGCGGGTTGGCCTTCAGCCCTGACGGTCGTACCGTGGCCGCCTCCTCCCCGGGCGCCGTACGGGTGTGGGACGTGGCCACCGGCCGCACGCGCCACAGCTTCACCGACCACCCCGACCCGCAGGCGGTCGGCTTCGGTCCCGGCGGACGCACCGTCGCCGCGGCAAGCGCCGACGGAGGGGTGCGGGTGTGGGACGTGACGACCGGCCGCACCCGAACCTCCCACGACAGCCGAATCACGGGCAGCGAGGTGGCTTTCAGCCCGGACGGCCAGACGTACGCGGTCGTCCGCACCGACGGTTCGGTGCAACTGCGGGAGACGGCCACCGGCATCGTCCGGCGCACCACCAAGGACGTTCCTGTCGGGTCGCGCGGGATGGCCTTCGCCGCGGACGGGCGGACCCTCGCCATCCCGGGTCCAGGAGACACGGTGCGACTCTGGGACACCGCCACCGGTACGGCGCCGACCACCGTGACGGCCGGCCTCCAAGGGCGGGGAGTCTTGAGCGTGGCCCTCAGCGCGGACGGCCGCACCCTGTTCACCAGCAGCAACACGGGCCCCACCGTCCGCGTGCATCGCCTGTTCGCTGATCACCCGCGCACCACGCTGCCCGGCCAAACAGGCACGTACATCGCCGACATGGAGTTCAGTCCCGGCGGACGCAGGCTGACCACGGTCCGTCAACGGATGCTCGGCCGTGGGTCGGTAGAGCTCTGGGATGCCAGGACCGGCGAACCCGAAGCCACCCCGGCACCCGACACCGACCTGGCCCGTCAGGGACAGCGGCCCGTCACAGGTTCCCGCCCCGTGGCCGCGGGGTTCAGCCCGACCGGGCGCGCCCTGGCAGCCGAGGCCGTCAACCGCAGGGTCATCGAGGTCCGGGATACCGCCACGGGCAGCCTTCACCGAAGCCGTGACGTGGGCGCCGTTCTCACAGCGGTCTTCAGTCCCGACGGGACACGGCTCGCCATCGTCGGCGAGAAGGGGACGGTGCGCGTCTGGCACCTGACGACGGGCGAACTGCGAACCGTCCACACCAACTCCGGCCAATCCGTGAGGACGGTGGCCTTCGCCCCGGACGGCCACACACTCGCCGTCGTGGACATCGAGTCCGGCGGCGACCGGATCACGCTGCTCGACGCCGCGACCGGCCGCACACAGCGCACCATCGACCCGGGCCCCCGGAGCCTGCTGACCCTCGCGTTCAGCCCGGACGGGCACACCCTGGCCACCGCGAGCGGCAGCAGCGGACGCGTGAAGACGTGGGACACACGTACCGGTCAGCTCGAAGACACCTTCAGCCTGAGCGCTCAAGTGTCGTCCCTGGCTTTCACCCCCGATGCACGCACCCTGGCCGCAAGCACCGTAAGAGGAGTCCGGCTGTGGGACCTCGCCACCAGCCAGAGCCGCATCACCCTGCCGACCCGCTCGCCCGGCGCACTGGCCTTCAGCCCGGACGGACGGACCCTGGCGATCGGCACGGGCAGCTCCGTCGGCCTGTGGGACGTCGACCTGCCCGACCTGACCCGCGCGATCCGCACCATCTGCGAGGCCGTCGACCGCACCCTCACCCCGGTGGAACAGGCCCGCTACCCGGACACGCGGTCAACTGAAACCGGCTGCCGGGAGCACGCGCGCTAGGAAGTCCGGTGCGGCACCGCGCCCCGCGAGGGGCGCGGTGAACTGCGCGAGCGGCCCCACCGGCCCGCAGGTCCATCACCGCAGTTCCACCAGAGCGCTCAGGCGGCGCGGCGAGGCAGATCCGCAGTGTGGCCCGACCGACCGAAAAACCCGGTGAGGTCCGCTCAGGCCGCTCGATCCCACCGCACGTGCAGCGCGGTGGGCTTGCGGAAGACCAGGCCGTACGGGGCCGCGGTGTGGTCGGGGTCGAGGCGCAGCGCGGGGAGGCGTCGGAGCAGGTGCTGGAGGGCGATACGGGTTTCCAGGCGCGCGAGATGGGCGGCGAGGCAGTAGTGCGGGCCGTGTGCGAAGGCGAGTTGGAGACGCGCGTTCTCGCGGCGGACCTCGAACCGGTCGGGGTCGGCAAAGACGGCCGGGTCGCGGTTGGCGCCGGTGAGGGAGACGGTGACGAGGTCACCACGGCGGATGGTGACCGGGCCCAGCACGGTGTCGCCAGTGGCGTAGCGGTCCACGACGGCCGCGCCGGGTTCGAGGCGCAGCGATTCCTCGATCGCGCCGTCCAGCAGACCGGCGTCGGTCCGGACCAGGGCGAGTTGGTCGGGGTGCCGCAGCAGGTGCAGCAGTGCGTTGGTGATCATCGCCTCAGTGGTCTCGATGCCTCCGAACATCAGCACCGCGGCATTGGATGCCACCTCGGGCACGGTCAGCTGCCCGGCGGCCGCCGCGAGGAGGGAGGATGTGCCCCGGTCGGCGACGGTGGCTTCCACCGCGGAGCGCAGCTGCGCGTACGCCGTGACACCCGCCGCTCCCGCCTCCAGGCCGGCGGTGATGGCCGCGACCGACTGCACGATGGCGTCGTACCAGGCGAGCACCGTGTCCACGGTGGCGCCGGCCAGCCCCAGCGCCTCGGTCACCACCGTGACCGCGAGGGGTCCGGCGAAGGAGCGCCGGAGTTCGGCCGCGCCCGCCGGCTCCAATGCGCTGATGAGCGTGTCGGTCTCCCGCTCGATGAACGCGGCGAAACCCTCACGCACGGCCCGGGGGCGGAAGGGCGCGCTGAAGGGCTCGCGGTGCCGGGCGTGCCGGTCACCGTCGAGGGACAGCATGCTGGGGCCGACCACTTGCGCGGTGGAGAACCGGGGGTCATCGACGGTGAACGTCTCGGCATCCCGCATCACACTCAACGCAAGATCACGCCGGGTCACCAGCCAGCCGCCCAACTCGGGCACCCACGACACCGGTTCCCGCGCCCGGAGCAGTGCCAGGCGCGGATGCGGATCCTGGGCGAGCTCGGCCAGCGTGGTCGCGGCGCCGAGCGGGCAGGACTCGACGACGCTCATCGCGAGCTCTGGCTTGGGGGCTGGGAACCGTTCACGCGGCTGACGCTAACAAAGCGCTCCCATGGCGAGGAGATGAGGGGACTGCGCTGCGGCGCCGGGCATAGAGTGCACCCGTGGAACGGATCTTGGTGGTGGGTGTCACCGGCGCAGGCAAATCCACGCTCGCCCAAACCCTGAGCAGTCGTCTGGGCCTGACGTACCACGAGATGGACGCGCTCTACTTCAACGGCCCCAACTGGGCCATCAACGACAAGCTGACCGAGGACGTATCCAGGCTCACCGCCGAGCCTCGCTGGATCATCGACTCTGTCGGTTACCCGGAAGTCCGAGACCTCCTCTGGGATCGGGCCGACACCGTGATCTGGCTGGACTACCCCAAGCACGTCATCATGCCCCGTGTTCTACGCCGCTCCATCCGGCGCACCGTCACCCGCGAGTCCTTGTTCGGCGGGAACAGGGAGACCTGGACCGGCTGGCTGAGCCGGGAACATCCCGCCTGGTGGGCCTGGTCGCAACACGGGGTCCGCCGCCGCGAAATCGAGCGCCGCGTGCGCGATCCCCGCTTCGCCCCTCTCGACACCCTCCGCTTCGGCGATCCCAAGGACACGGCGGGCTGGCTGGCATCCCTGTGATCCCGGGGCCAGGTCGACGCTGACCGTCAGGTACGGCGTGGGGCAGCCGTACGGCCGACCGTCGCCGCCAGCTTCCGCAACCGGCGCCAGTCCAGGCGGGGTGGACGCTGCACCACCCCCGGCCGCTTCCGGGGGACTCGGACGGCGAGTGCGCCGGGCGCGATGCGGCAGTGGACGGGTGAGGGAAGGACGAGGGCCTCGCCGTCGAGACCCACCTGCACCTCCGAGCCGTCGGCTTCGACGACGACCTCGCGGACGGTCAGGACGGTGAGCGCGGCCGGTTCCGGGTCGAGCAGCAGCGCGGCGGCGTCGGCCGCGCTGTCCACTCGTACGCCGAGGACACCCAGCACTCCGGTGTCGAGGCGGTCGCGACGGCCGAACCCGAAGGGATCGCCGGTCCGATAAGGGTTGTTGCTCACCAGCACCGCCTGAGGGGAGTCGAGTGTGGTGTCTCCCGCCTTTGCGGTGAGCCGGGCACCTTGCTGACCGGTGAGCAGGTCGGGCAGCAGGTCCAGGCTGGTGCCGATCTTGTCGTTGCGGTAGGAGGGGCTCTGCACGATCGCCGCGTACGCCCCGAAGGAGGCGTTGTTGACGAAGGGACGGTCACCGGCGAAGCCGAGGTCGACACGGAGTTCGACACCGTCCCTGAGCGCGTCGAGGCAGGCGCTCGGGTCGTCGCGGTCGAGACCGAGGTCCAGGGCGAAGTGGTTGCGGGTGCCGGCGCTGATCACGAGAAACGGTATGCCGTGCTCGGCGGCGACGGCCGCGACCAGGGCCTGGGTTCCGTCGCCGCCCGCGGCACCGAGCAGATCCGCACCCTCCGCGACCGCGGCCTGGGCCAGCGCCGTGATGTCCTGCTGTTCGTCCGGGTCGAGCAGGACGACACGTGCGCCGAGCCGCTCGGCCTTCTCCTTGAGCCCGAAGCGGTCCACCTTGCCGCCGCCCGAGCGTGGATTCATGATCAGGAACGGCCGTTGCGGCGGGGGCGTGCGGTGCTCCTTGCTCCGCACCCGATGGCTTCCGGTGCCGCGCAACGCATACCGGCCGCTCCACACGGCCACGCCCCACAGCGCCAAGGACACCGGCAGTGCCCAGAGGAGGGTGGCGGCGAACAGGGCGACGATTCCGGCGGGGACGGCCAGGGCCAGCACGCCCGCCGCCCAGCGCAACGGTCCCCGCAGGGTCAGCGTCCACCACGCCGCAGCCGCGGCGACCGCCAGGCCGACAGCACCGCACACCAGAAGCAGCACGCCGGCCAGGCCGTCGTAGCCGAGAGGCACCAGGACCGCGAGAGCGGCAGCGGCCAATGCCACCCTCGCCGCCCACCGTTGTCCTCGATACGCCCGTCTGCTCACGTCCATGGCCAACTGTTCTCTCCGTCCGGGAAACCCGCCTCGACCTCGCACGACCGAACTCTGGCAGATCCCTGACAGAACCGTCGTCCCCTGCCGTCCGGCCCACCGGTCGCCGGGGCGTCGCTTGCCCAGAGGGCAGGGGCGTCAACTTCATGGCCAGTCACGGCACTTCCGGTCTGTCGAACGGTCCGGGCATGCCGTTGTTCGGTCGGCACAGATCAGTCTCAAAGACCCGGTCGTGGTGTGCGGACGGCGTGCATACCGTCCGGAGACCGAGGCGGGTCGGGAGCATCGGTCCGCCGCAGTCAACGGCATGCAAGGGGAGGCGTTGTGGCGAGTGTGGAAGTGTCGCTGAAGGAGATGATGGCCGGGGTCGAGGGTTCTTTGGGAGCCGCCGTCGTCGACTACACCAGCGGAATGGCGCTGGGCACACTGGGCGGGGGCAAGGACCTGGACCTGACGGTCGCGGCGGCCGGCAACACGGATGTGATCCGGGCCAAGGTGCGCACGATGGAGCAGTTGGGTCTCAACGGCCGGATCGAGGACATCCTGATCACGCTGGACTCCCAGTACCACCTGATCCGCCTGGTCACCGGTCGCACCGGCAACGGATTGTTCCTGTACCTCGTCCTGGACAAGGCCCGCTCGAACCTGGCGATGGCCCGCCTTCAGCTCAAGCGGGTGGAGGAGGCGATCGAGATCTAGCGCGGCCGAAGACCCTGGGCCACGTATGCCCGTCATGTGAAGACTTCTTCAAGTCACCACATCAACATGGTTCCAATGTGCGGTCGTGGCGGGCCCGGGGCATGAAGGATCGGCATCCGAGGGCGGCATGCGGTGCGGCGGCGTCCTCGGATGCCGCCGCACCTCGCCAGCCCCGTCGCCCCCACCCGACCAGGAGCGAGCAGACATGCAGGCCCCCCTCTATCAAGTCAAGGCGGAGTTCTTCCGCATGCTCGGTCACCCCGTACGCATCCGGGTCCTGGAGCTGCTCCAGGACGGTCCGGTGTCCGTCCGGGACCTGCTCGCCGACATCGAGATCGAGCCGTCCAGCCTCTCGCAGCAACTGGCCGTTCTGCGTCGCTCCGGCATCGTCGTGTCCATACGAGAGGGCTCCACCGTCCGCTACGCCCTCGCCGGCGGCGACGTCGCCGAACTCCTGCGCGCCGCCCGCCGTATCCTCACCGAACTCCTCACCGGCCGAAACCAGCTCCTGACAGAGCTGCAGCAGATCGACGCCCCGCCCGAACCGCTGCATCCCACCAGGTGACGGCAACCGGAGACGAATCCGACGGCCGCACCGGTTCGTTTTGGTCTTGGCGCACCAGAAAGTCATGCAGTCGACACTGTCGACGCTCCGCGCCCCATAGGCCGCTCTCGGTTTAATTTCGCCGTCAAAGTGTCGACAGGCTCCGGGAGTTGATGGAGTATCAGCCGTGCGTCAGGGACACGCGCGAAGCCATCGCCCACAGGAGCCGTCATGCAGACGACCGCCCCCGGCATCGGCAGAAGAACCCTCCTCGCCCTCCTCACCCTCACGGGCGCGGCCGCCCTCGTACGGCAGCCCGAGGCCGCCGCCACGAACGCCACCGTCGCGGGCCAGGAGCTGACCGCGATCGCCGCCAACCCGTCCTTCACCTTCGCCACCGACCTCGCCGGCGCGGCGGGCTCGGGGGAGACCTCGCCCATCGACACCGCGTACCGGCTGGGAACGTATGAGGTCACCAACGCCCAGTACCTGGAGTTCATCACCGACTCCGGCAGGGACGCCCCCTCCTACTGGGACGGCGGCACCTACCCGGACGGCAAGGCCGACCACCCCGTACTGGAAGTCTCCCTCGACCCCGCCACCGCCTACTGCGCCTGGCTCACCGGCCGGGTGGACACCGACGCCCTCACCTACCCCTGGGGCGACACGGCGGGCACCACGTACGTGGACCTCGTGCTGACCAGCAAGTACAACTGCACGGCGGTGTGCGCGGCCTGCGAACTCGCCGTGTACGGCGACGAGTCGGCGACATACACCGCCGCCGGCTCCGACCTGTACGGCGACGAGTCGGCGACATACACCGCCGCCGGCTCCGACCTGTACGGGCAGAGCTTCCCGATCTCCGAGATCCTCTCCATCGGCAGCACCGGAACCGTGTCCGGCCGGAACGTCACGGTGAGCCGGACCGGGTTCGTCCACACCGACGTCTACGACGCCCTCACCGACACCGGCGGCTGCACCACCCCCGTCACCGCCTACCCCGGCGGGATCAGCGCCGACGGCGTGTGGGACCTGTGCGGCAACTGCTGGGAATGGATCACCTCCGTCATCACCGCCACCCACGGCGGCGAGATGGACCAACAGGTCGACGCCATCCGCGGCGGCTCCTGGTACGCCAACCTCAACAGCTGCACGGCGATCCACCGGGGCGAGGGCCGGGATGCCTCGGGCCGCTGTGCGACCGTCGGCTTCCGCGTCGCCGCCACCCCTCGGACGGGATGACCACACCCGCGCCGGAGCAGTACTCATCCGGCACACGGCAACAGGTCACTGACGACGGCCGTCCCAATGAGGCGGCTCGATCCTGGTTGCCGTGTGCGCGGCGGGAGTTGGGCGCTAGCTCGTGGGGAGAGGCCGGTCGTAGACGTTGTCCGGCGTCACGATCTCGGTGATCGCCCGGGCGAGCAGCGAGGACGGCTCCTGGCCCTGGTACGAGATGTCGGTGTTCAGCATCAACACCAAGGTGGCCTTCTTCGAGGGCAGGTAGACGGTCACGGTCTGGTAACCCGGGATGGAGCCGTTGTGCCCGATCCAGCCGTCGCTGTTGAAGATGCCCAGGCCGTAGCTGGTGCCGGGGTGGCCGGTGGGCAGCATCTTGAGTCGCTGCTCCTGGGTCTGCGGCCGCAGCAGCGTGCCCGTGGCGACGATCTTCGCCCAGCGGCGCAGGTCGTGCAGGTCGGAGATCATCGCTCCGGCCGCCCAGGCCCAACTGGGGTTCCAGTTCGTGCTGTCGGCGACCTCACCGGTCAGCGTCTGGTTGGTGTAGCCGCGGGGGTGCGGCCGAGGGAACTCGAAGTCCCGCGGGAACAGCGTGTGGGACAGGCGGGCGGGGCGCAGTACCCGCTTCTCGATGAAGTCGGCGAGGCGGCGCCCGCTCACCTTCTCGACCACCAGGCCGAGCAGGACGAGGTTGGTGTTGGAGTACTCGAACTGCTTGCCAGGCGCGAAGGTGTTCTTGTGCTTGTAGCCGTACGCCAGCACCTCCCGCGGCGTGAACGAGCGCTTGGGGTTGCTCAGCAGATCGTGCACGAAGCCGGCGTCCTCGGTGTAGGGGAAGAGGCCGCTGCGCATCTCGGCGAGATGACGCAACGTGATCCGGTGCCCCTTGGGTACGCCGTGGATGTAGTCGGAGATCGGGTCGTCGAGTCCGACCAGGCCGTCGTCGACGAGCTTGAGCAGCGCGGTGACCGTGAAGGTCTTGGTCTCGCTGCCGATCCGGACGAAGACGTCGGAGGTCATCGGCTTGCGGGTGGCGGTGTCGGCGACGCCGGTCGCACGCACGTAGCTGCCCTTGCCCGGCATCCACAGCCCGGCGACCACGCCGGGGATGCCGGCCTGCTCACGGACCTTCTCGATGGCCTTGTCCAGACGCGAGGCCAGCTCGGGGTCGAGCTCGTGCGCCGGGCAGTCGTCCGGCCGGGATTGGTGGGAGGTGACGGCCTGTGCCGCCGTGGCGGGAGCAGCCGCCATCGGGGCCAGCACGGACGCCACGAGCAGCGCTGCGGCGAAGACACGTCGGGCGGAGGTACGTTTCACGACTCGGTGCCTCTTCCAGGTCTGGGTCGGGGCAGCCACGTCACCATCCGCGCCCTTGGAGCCGGTCCCGCGCGCGGCCACCCTCCGTACAAGTCCACCCGTTCGGCGCCGCGCAGGTCGCTGGGACGCACTACGACGTGGCACGTCGGCGGCGCGTCGGGTCGGCCTGCTCGCCAACCCCTTTCCGGCAGGGGGCCAGCGGTCCTTCCGCCTCGTTGACCGCGGCACTGGCGGCCCCGAAAGCGGGAGCGGATCGAGGGGCGGGCATAGTCGACGGCCATGGCGTACCAGCGAGGGCCACGTACGGATCGCCGAAGCCGTGCGCGTCGGACCGCGTACGGCCGCGCCGGTTCGCTGCGACGGCGTGTGGTGCCGGCTGATCGACCGCTGCCGGCCAGATTTCCGTACACGAAAGCAGCCGGGGTGCGGTGTCGCGAAGCGGCCGGGTGCGCCATCGTGAGACGTGCCGGTTGTCTGGTGAGGGGGAGTGGCGGGTGAGGGTCGTCGTGACGGGGGCGTCCGGGTTCCTGGGACGCCTGCTGGTGAGGGAACTCCTACGGACGCGGTCCTTCGCCGCGGCCCCGGTCACCCGGCTGGTGCTGGTCGACCGTGTTGCCTGGCCCGATGGTCCGCCGGTCGTGGATCCTCTCGTCGAGACGGTCAACGGCGACCTGGTCGACCACCTCGGCGAGGTGTTCGCGGAGCCGGTGGACGTGGTCTTCCACCTCGCGGCGGCGGTGTCCGCCGAATGCGAAGCCGACTTCGACCTCGGGATGCGCGTCAACGTGGACGCCACCCGTGCGCTGCTGCAGGCCGCGCGGGGCCAGTCGGCGAGCGGCGGACCGGTGGCGCGGGTGCTGTTCACCAGCAGCCTCGCCGTCTACGGGCCTCTGCCGACGGGAGGGCTCCCGCCGATGGTCAGCGAGACGACCTTGCCGGCACCACGATCGAGCTATGGCACACAGAAGCTGATGTGCGAGCACCTCATCGCGGACATGACCCGTCGCGGCTTCGTCGACGGGCGTGTGGCCCGGCTGATGACCGTCGCGGTACGGCCGGGCAGGCCGAACGCGGCCGCCTCGGGTTTCGTCTCCGCCATCATCCGCGAGCCGCTCGCCGGACGGCCGACCGTCTGCCCCGTCGCCCCCGAACTGAAGGTGGCCCTGGCCTCGCCGCGGGGCACGATCGAGGCCGTGCTCCGCATCGCGGAAGCCGAGCGCGGCAGCGGGCCAGGACGAGTGGAGGGAGCGACGCCGGTCAACGTGCCCGGTCTGACCGTCTCGGTGGCCGACATGCTCGCCACACTGCGGAGAGTGGCGGGCGCCAAGACCGCCGATCTTGTGACCCTCGCACCTGATCCGGCCGTGGAGGCCGTCGTCGGCTCCTGGCCCGCTGTCTTCGACAACCGTCGCGCGGCGGACCTGCGCCTGCTGCCCGACGAGAGCTTCGAATCGGTGGTGCGGGAGTACCTCGCGGCATCTCAGAGGTCGACGAGCTTCTCGTAGAAGAACTCATGCTTGAGGAAGGACGTTTCGTGTTCCGCCCCCGGATACGGAGGGATGAGCTGGGCGGCCTGGAAGAGCCGCCAGCCGTCCTGGAGGGCGGCGACGCCGGTGCGGTACGGGGGTTCGTCGCTGTCACCGGTGGTGGGGGAGGTGGTGCCGGTGCCGTCGTAGCGGGCCCAGCCGACCACGTTCGAGTCGAGGGCGGAGGTGGCCAGGTACAGGACGAGCACCTGCTGGCGCGTGGTGTGTGCGGTGGTCCCGGTCGTCGCGCTGTCGGCGATGGTCATGCCTGGCTCCTCAGGGCGGGCCGGTTGGCGATACGGGTGGCCCAGTGGTCGATGTCGAAGCTCGGGTCGCCGGTCAGGGTGCGCCACAGCTGGATCCGGTTGTGGATCTCCAGTCGGCCGGTGGCCGGTTCGTACCAGGGGAAGGTGCGTCCCAGTTCGGAGGGCACGGCGGGGGAGTCCAGATCCGAGACGTCCCACAACCGAACCTGGGGCACGGTCGGGTTGAAGCGGATCTTGTACATGTGGCGGACGGTGTCGCTGTCGTTGCGACGCCCGCCGTGCCAGATGCCGTGGTGCAACAGCATGACGGTGCCGGCCGCACAGGTCAGCCGGGTCTGGCCGAGCAGGTTCTGGTAGCGGCCGGTGTCGGACTCGTTGGTACGGCGCAGATGGCTGCCCGGTACGACGAGCGTGCCGCCCATGTCCGCGGTGACCTCCTGCGGGTAGTACATGAGCTGCACGTCGAACGCGTCGGGCCGCACATCGATGAGCGCGTCGGCGTGCAGCGGCTGCGCGCTGCCCTCGTGCGGTTCGCGGGTGTGTACGAAGTGATGGTCGACGCTCGGGTCCGCCCCCACCAGACTCTCCAACGCGCCTGCTACAGCGGGGAGTTCGACGAGCCGGCGGGTGAAGGAGCCCTCGGGGAACGCCTTCGGCACGGGAGCGCCGTACGGCACGGCGGGCAGCCCGGTGGCGAAGACGCCGAGCGCCTCCTCGTTCATCTCCCGGGGCACGATGCCGTCCAGGCGCAGGAAACCGTGGGCCACGAACCGCGCCACCTCGGCGGAGTTCAACAGCTGTCGTGTGGTTGACATACGACGAACGTAAAAGTCACCGCCGTCCCTGTCGTGGGCTGTAATCAGCGAGCACTGGTAATTTTCCACCATGCAGCAGCAGGTGGAGCTCGCCCTCGATCAGCCGCCCCACGTGGCGAACGCGGGCGTGGGCGTGCACGGGTCGGCCGGCCCGCACGAGGTCTTCCGGCTGCCCAGGCTGTGGCAGCTCCATCTGTACAGCTACTCCGGCACGCTGGAGTTCGGCGGCGTCTCGCACCGGATCCGGCCTGGCCATGTGAGCCTGGTGCCACCCGACACAGAGGTCCACTTCCACTACGACGCCCCGCGCTGCGAGCATCTCTACGCCCACTTCCGGCTGCCCGGCGACGGGGAACGGCGCCGCCTCCCGGCGATGCAGGATGCCGGTGCGGAGGCGGCCGCGCTGAGCGGGCTGCTGAGGCAGACGGTCGCGGCGGGCACACAGTCCCCGTCGCGCGCCTCCGCGGAGCTGTGGACGGTGCTGTGGCGCACGACCACCCTGACCGGCTCCGCAGACGACAGACCAGGCCCTCGGCATCCCGCCCTGCGCACGGCCGTCGCCCATATCGAGGAGCACCTGGCCGGCCCCCTGGACATCCCTGCCATCGCCCGCGCCGCAGGCGTCTCCCACACCCACCTCACCCGGCTGTTCCGCGAGGACACCGGGTCCACCGTCGTCGGCTACATCAGACACCGCCGCATGGAGCGCGCCCGGCACCTCCTCATCGCCTCGACCCTGGCCATCCCGGCGATCGCGGCCGCGGTCGGCATCTCCGACCTTCAGGCGTTCAACAAGACCTGCCGCAAGGAACTGGGTGCCTCACCGCGGGCGGTGCGGCAGGCGGCGAGTGGGTGAGCGGAGCGGGCCCGGGGGAGCCGGCATGGTGGGACAGCCTGCGACAGCACGTCACCGCCTGGATGACGACGAGGTCAGACGGGCTGCCACAGCTCGACCCGATTGCCCTCGGGATCGGTCACCCAACCGAATCGGCCGACGCCCTCCATGTCCTGCGTCTCTTCGGCCACATCGGCTCCCCTGGCGCGCAACTGCGCGAGCATCGCATCCAGGTCGCGGACCCGGAAGTTGAGCATGGTTCGCTGCGTCCGGGACCCGAAATACTCGGTCCCGGACTCGAAGGTGGCGAACACCGTCACTCCGGCATCCTGACGCCACATACCGTGCTCATCGGCGTCCAGGCCCAGACAGTCGCGGTACCACGTACTCAGGGCCGCAGGGTCAGCCGCTCGCATGAAGTAGCCACCGATACCAAGCACACGTTCCATACCGCCATCTTGCCAGGACGGCTCTTGTGAGGGCCGGTACGGCTGTGCTCCTACCGGCGCTCCTTGTACTGCTGCCACTCGCGCCCGCCGTCATGGGAGATCCACAGCCCTTCGCCCTTGACCAGGCCGTACGTCGCCGTCGTCGAGTCGGCGATGCCGTAGAGCGTGGTGCCGTCGACGGCGAACGACGTGAATGCTGCCGGTGTCCTCAGCTCGTGGAAGGCGCGGTTGGTGCGGTCGTCGGCGAGCCAGTAGCGGCCGCCTTCCTCGCCGACGAGCAGCCGCCCGTCCGCGAGCAGCTCCAGGGCCAGCGACACCGGGCCACCCTTGAGGGTCTTCCAGGGAATGCCACCGTCGCGGACCGTCTGCCAGTGTTCGCCGTCGTCCGTCGTCACCAGCAGGCCGCGTACGTCCTCGCTCTGGGTGAGGGACAGGGCCGCGGTGCCGCCCCCCGCGACGAGGATGCCTCCCGCGTCGGAGTACGTCTTCGGGACAGCCCTGGAGCCAAGGGTGCGACCGTCGCGCTGCCATACGACACGGTTGGGCTCATCGGTGAGGAACTGTTCCAGGCTCCAGACCGTGCCCCGCTCGTCGACGGCGACGAGGATGGCGTCGTCCGGCACCCCGGCCGGGGGCGCCACGGTGCGCGTGGCCGGGCGGTGGACGAGGGTGGGTTCCAGCTCGGAGAGCAGGACGTCGCCGGGCCGGGTGCGCATGGGCGTATCGGTGGTGACGACCTTGTGCCGCTTGCCGCGTACGTCGAGCAAGTACGCTCCGTCCGCCCCCTCTCCGGACGGCACTCGCACGAAGCCCTCGCTCACCCCCTTGAACGCGGGCCGCACCGCCTCCGCATTCCCGTGCTCCGCGTGCTCGGCGACCGTACGGCCGTCGGGTCCGACGATGCGCCAGGCGAAGGCGGCCGGCCCCTCGTCGTCCTCGACGTTGAGGACGTCGTACGACAGGAGCAGCGAACCGTCGTCCGCCCGGACCACGCCGGTGGGCGCGCCGGCCGCCTCGATGACGTCGGCGGGCTTCGGGTGAGGGTCCTCGATGACGCGCCTGTACTTCGCCTCACGGCCCCCGGAGTCCCCGTCGTCGATGCCGGCGGCACCGCAGGCGGCCACCGCGACCGCCGCACTCACCGCGGTCACGAGCCTGAGCGTCCACGTCCCACGTCTTTTCAGCCAGACCATTGCCGCATCCTGACACGAGTCGACGGCTGCCGTGGCGATAGATCAGTCAGGTCACCCGAGACTCCGTCGCAATGACCGAACTCGGCAGCCTGGCCGGAAACCGTCCTGAGGGCTCGGGCTTATCGGTCTGGACCATTGACCCGGCATGGTCGGGGCGTCACCCTGTACTCCGCTGGCAGATGCGTGAGTGAACAATGGTCATATCCATGAACCGATGTGAACTGACTGCTGTGCTCACGACCCCCGCCATGCCTCCGCGCATGCCCACCCCCCACTCACGACGAGGTGAACGGTCATGAGCACCACGCGCAGAACCCTTCTCGGCGCCGCGCTCGGCGGTGCGGCCGCCGCAACGGTCGGTCTGCCCGCCTCCACCGCGCACGCCGCCTCCTGGCAGCTGAAGTGGTCCCCGTCGGCGAGCAGCGGCGGACTCGGCGCCTTCGAGACCATCGAGGACGACCGCGCCGACTCGCACACATCCGCCGCGCCGCACATCTACGCCACCGGCAACAACTGGCGCTTCAACATGCACACCGTCGACCGGGACACCTCCACCGACCGTCAGCGCCACGAGGTCACCGGCCTGCGCAACGGCAGCGGCAGCAACTACCTCAAGTGGACCGAGGGCCAGACCTGGCGGGTCACGTACTCGATGTACATACCGAGTTCCCTGAAGGCGACCACCAGCTTCACCCACATCATGCAGATGAAGCAGCCGGGCACCGGCTCCTCGCCCGTCGTCGTACAGTCGCTGCGCCGCGTGAACGGCGTCCAGACCATCGAGTTGAAGCAGTTCACCGACGACATCCTCATCGGCCGCACCGAACTGGAGCCGCTGCACGACAGATGGATCGACGTCGACTTCCAGATCAAGGTCGGCAACGGCTCGGCGGGTTCCCTGCGCTGGATCCTCAAGAACGGCTCGACCACGGTCATCGACAAGTCCCGCACCGGCATCGACACCTTCCTCGCCGACCGTGTCCGCCCGAAGTGGGGCATCTATCGCTCCCTGGGCGACACGTCAGGCTCCCTCCAGAACTGCTACCTGCTGCTCAGCAACATGCGCGGCTATCAACTCCTCTGACGGGCACGTACTCTCCTCCAGAGCCTGGAAGCGTGCTCCCGCCCAATGGCGTGTGGCCGATTCCGTGGACGGGTCCGGCAGGGAAGGGCGGGGCGTGTGGACCAGGGCGAGGACCAGATTCTGGCTGACGAGCTTGCTGCACTGGGTGCCCAGAGCGGGGGCAGCGGTCGCTTGACCGGACTTGTGGCCAAGCTGATGAGGAAGAACGTTCACGAGATCGACCTGGTCGTCCCGTTGCCGTTCGGCGATGCCGTGGAGCGCGTCGCCGGAGTGCTCGGAGGGGGAGGACGGCCGGTGGTGTCCATGCGTGTCGAGGACGGCGGGGACCAGGAGATGATGCGTGTCGTCGTCGGTGGTGGTCTCGGCGGCCTGAATCCCGTGGTGGTCACTGTGTTGGTGACAAAGGGCACGGAGGACGGCTCGACGGTGAGGCTTCGCGCGGCTGCCAAAGAGGGCTTGGTCAAGCAGCGGGCGGGAGAGAAGACCGCCGCCCGCCTTGAGGCATTGCTGTCTGGATCTGATGGCGAGTTCGGCACGACCCGCCAGGCGTAACTCCCGCCCCTGATGCCTCAGCCGGACTGTCTGACGATGATGTGAGCCGGTTCGAGGGTGGCGTCGGCGGCCGGCAGGCCCAGGGCGGTGCGTGCGGCGATGCGGCCGAGGGCTTCCGCGTCGATGTGCACGGTGGTCAGAGCGGGCGAGAACAGTGCTCCGTGCGGGGTGTCGTCGAACCCGATGACGGCGAGGTCCTCCGGTGCCCGCAGGCCCATGTGCCGCATCGCGGCGAGCGTGACGAGGGCGATGTCGTCGTTGTAGGCGGCGAGCGCGGTCACCTCGGGATGTTCGGCACGGAAGGACCGCAGAAGTTCCGCGGCGGCGCCGAGGTCGCCGGGAAGGACGAGGGTCGGGCACTCGGGCAGGCCCGCGGATTCAGCGGCCCGCCGCATCAGCCGCTCGCGCAGACCGGCGAGGGACTGGAGTTCAGGGGTGTCCGGCAGGACGGTCGCGATGTGCCGGTGACCTCGCCCGGCGAGGTACTCGACCGGGACGTCGGCCTGCGCGGAGAACGCGGTGAGGGACGTCGCCGTGTCGGCGGCGATGGCGTCCGCGCGGCCGGAGTCGCCGAGGTCGATCACGGCCCGCGCGGAGACGGCCTGGGCCACGTCGGTCAGGGCCTGCGAGGAGAGGTGGCCGTGCAGCACCAGCAGCACGTGATCGTGCGCGGCGAGCTCCGCGTCGAGGCCGCGGATGTAGTTGCCGAGGCTGCTGCCGGTGGGAATGCCCTCGACGTTGAGCAGGACGATGCGTGACGCCCCTTTGCGCAACGCCTGCGCCGACCCGTTGGGGACGTATCCGAGGTCGCGAGCGGCCTGCCGGACCCGCTCCCGCGTCTCCTGGGAGACGTGCCCGGCCGCGCCGTTGAGGACGAAGCTCACCGTGGTCTGAGAGACGCCACTGGCCCGGGCGACGTCCTTGGCCGTCGCGCGCGTGGACTTGCTCACTGACTCGCTCCTCGGGGCGGAGGCCGGCGGTGGGCCTCCTGCGTGCGGTCTGGTCTGGGGCTTGTGCGGCGCGGGATGCGCTGGATACCGTACCGCAGACAGTTGGTAATACGATTTACCACTTGTGGGACGCGTGCCCCGGACCGCATGCGAGGAGAGGCGCCCATGAAGCTCGACCTGGTCGACCCGGAGCTGCGCCGCAGTGTCGC
This sequence comes from Streptomyces sp. NPDC002817, assembly GCF_053592055.1. Taxonomy (NCBI): domain Bacteria; kingdom Bacillati; phylum Actinomycetota; class Actinomycetes; order Kitasatosporales; family Streptomycetaceae; genus Streptomyces; species Streptomyces sp. NPDC002817. The sequence continues at coordinate 11,388 of NZ_JBSFUY010000041.1, read as the reverse complement.
GCGGATGCCACGGCTGCCCGTCCGCCGGAAGTGGGGGCGGCGCCTGGTGCGCGCCCTGGTGGTCCGGCACGGGACGGGCGAGCCGGTCGAGGGTGTCGACGTGCGCATCCTCGGCGAAGGCCAGGGCCTGCGCGTGTACACCCCGGTCGGCGGTGGTTCGGGGGCGGCACTGCTGTGGGTGCACGGCGGCGGGTACCTCATCGGCGACGTCGTCCAGGACGAAGCCTTCTGTGCCGCGACGGCCCGCGAGCTCGGCGTGCTCGTCGTCTCCACGAACTACCGCCTCGCACCTGAACACCCCTTCCCTGCCGCGCTCGACGACGCCCTGGCCGCGTGGCAGTGGCTGCTGGCATCGGCCGGGGACCTCGGGATCGACCAGGAGCGTGTCGCTGTCGGGGGTTCCAGCGCCGGCGCGGGGCTGGCCGCCTGCCTGGTCCAGCGGCTGTACGACGACGGAGGGCGCCGGCCGGCAGCGCAATGGCTGTTCTCCCCGATGCTCGACGACCGCACCGCCGGGCGTCGTGAGCTCGACCGGATGCGGCACCGGGTGTGGAACAACTCCGCGAACCGGATCGGCTGGGGTGCCTACCTCGGCGCCGAGCCCGGCGGCCCCCGGACGCCCGACCACGCGGTCGCGGCCCGCCGCACCGACCTCGGCGGTCTGCCCCCGGCCTGGATCGGCGTGGGCGACATCGACCTGTTCGCCGACGAGTGCCGCACCTACGCCGACCGGCTGCGCGCCGCGGGCGTGGACTGCACGTTCGACCTCGTCCCCGGCGCTCCCCACGGCTTCGAGACGTGGGCTCCCGACACACGCGTCTCCCGCGCGCTGCTGGGGCGCGGCCGCGCCTGGCTGGGCGCACAGCTGACCGGGGCGGCCTCGCAGATCCCCGGAGGGGAGATCGCATGATCCGCACGTCCTTCAACGACGGCTGGCAGACCCGGCCCAAGGTCAACCCCTTCGCCGAACTGTCCGGCACGAAGGTGCCCTTCCGGCCGGTGACACTGCCGCACGACGCGATGATCGAGCGGGATCGCGTGGCCCGGGGCGGCGAGGCCACGATGGAGGGAGGTGCCGGCGCGTATTTCCCGGGCGGAGCGTACGAGTACCGCAAGACGTTCTTCGTGCCCGAGGAACAGCGGGGCAAGCGGATCCTCTTCGAGTTCGAGGGCGTCCAACGGGATGCCGTCGTGTTCGTCAACGGTGACTACGCCGGGCAACGGCCCTTCGGCTACTCGCACTTCGTCATCGACGCGGACCGTTTCCTGCGCTTCGGCGAGGACAACGAGATCCGCGTCGAGGCGCGAACCCATCGCGACTCGCGCTGGTACACCGGCGCGGGCATCTACCGGGACACGTGGATGCTCGTCGGCGACGTGGTCCGCATCGCGCCCGACGGGGTCCGTGTCACCACCCCGGACGTCGACGACGAGCGGGCGGTGATCGAGGTCGCGACAAGGGTCGAGAACGACTCGATCGCGGTCCGCACGGCCGACGTCGTCACGGAGATCCGCGATGCCGGCGGAAGCGTCGTCGCGAGCGGCATGTCGAAGGTGACGGTGCTGCCGGGCGAGCCCGCGACCGTACGCCAACGCCTGTACGTCCGCGCCCCGTTGCTCTGGAGCCCGGACACCCCGACCCTCTACAACGCCACCGTGACCCTCGAGGACCTGGACGCCGAGACCGTCACCTTCGGCATCCGTACCCTGCGTCTCGACCCCGAGCGCGGCCTGCGGATCAACGGCGAGACGGTCAAGCTGCGCGGCACCTGCGTCCACCACGACAACGGAGTGCTGGGCGCGGCGACCTTCGCGCGTGCCGAGGAACGCCGGGTCCAGCTCCTCAAGGCGGCCGGGTTCAACGCGATCCGCATGTCCCACAACCCCATGAGCAAGGCGATGCTGGACGCGTGCGACCGCCTCGGCATGCTCGTCGTGGACGAGGCGTTCGACGTGTGGACCTCCGGCAAGAGCGAGTTCGACTACAGCCTGAGCTTCCCGGATTGGTGGGAGCGCGACATCGAGGCGATGGTCGCCAAGGACTTCAACCACCCCAGCGTGATCCTGTACTCGACAGGCAACGAGATCCCCGAGACCGGCACGCCCTTCGGTGCCGCGTGGGGGCGCCGACTCGTCGAGAAGGTCCGATCGTTGGACAGCACGCGCTACGTCACCAACGCGGTGAACGGCATGCTCGCCGTCATGTCCGACCTGGGCAAGCTGCGCGGGCAGTCACAGGAGAGGACGGGCGAGGACGCGGACAAAGGCATCAACACGCTGATGGCCGACGCGGGCGACATGATGAACGCGATCAGCGCCTCCGACCTCGTCACGCGGAAGACGGCCGAGTCCTTCGCCGTCCTCGACGTCGCCGGCATGAACTACGCCGAAGCCCGCTACGCCCTGGACCGTGACCTGTTCCCCCACCGGATCATCCTCGGCACCGAGACCTTCCCCACCCGCATCGACGGCAACTGGCGCCTGGTCCAGCAACACGGCCATGTCATCGGCGACTTCACCTGGACCGGCTGGGACTACCTGGGCGAGGTCGGCATCGGCCGCCCCCAGTACCTCACCCCGGGCGCCCCGCGACCCTCGCACACCGCTGCCCACCCCTACCTGGTCGCGGGCTGCGGCGACCTCGACATCACCGGCCACCGCCGCCCCGCCTCCTACTACCGCGAGATCGTCTACGGTCTGCGGGCCGAGCCCTACCTCGCGGTCCGCCGCCCCGAACACCACGGCAGGACCTGGGCCGGCACGCCATGGGCCTGGAGCGACTCGGTCTCCAGCTGGACCTGGCCCGGGTCCGAGGGCAAGCCGGTCGCCGTCGAGGTCTACGGCGACGCCGACGAGGTCGAACTCCTCGTCAACGGCCGCTCGTCGGGGCGGCAGCCGGTGGGCGAGGACCACCGATTCCGCACCGAGTTCGACACGACGTACGAGCCCGGCGAACTCCTCGCGATCGCCTACCGCGACGGCATCGAAACCGGCCGCCACACCCTGCGCTCCGCGACCGGCCCGATACGGCTGCGCGCCAACGCCGACCGCCCGGCCATCACCGCGAACGGCCGCGACCTCGCATACGTCACCCTCACCCTGACCGACCCTGACGGCACCCTCCACACCGCCGCCGACCGCCCGGTGCGCCTCGAAGTCACCGGCACGGGCGTCCTGTCGGGCTTCGGCAGCGCGGACCCGTCCACCGACGAACGCTTCGACGCCACCGAACGCCGTACCTACGAAGGCCGCGCCCTGGCCGTCCTCCGCCCGACCGGCCCCGGCAAGATCCGCCTCCTCGCGTCCGCACCCGACTGCGACCCGGTCGAAGTCCTGGTCGTCGCCGAACCGTAGCGACCCGACCGATGAGGCTCCCCGGGTGCCCTGCCCGGGGGGATTCCGGTCGGCACGGGTGCGGCGGGTGGGCTGATCCAAGCTGCCCGTCTCCGGGCGGCGTCCCGGCTGACCAGCGACGCCGCGTGCCGCGCGGTGTGGAGCCAGAGGGCCGCCAACGCCCTGCGGCGACCGGTCGTGGCGAACCGACGTACCGGAGAGTTCGAGGTGTTCGTGACGGGTCAACGGTGCAGGGCGCGGAGGCTCCGCGCCAAGGCGGGGATCATCACCGTCGCAGGGACGAGGTGGAGCCCGATGAGGGCGGTGGTGGTGGCGGTGTCCGCCCCGGCGAGGAGGGGCGGGACCCACGAGAGCGCGGTCAGTGGCACTGCCGTCCAGACGAATCGCTTGGCGGGACGAGCGCTCCAACGCAGAAGAGCGGCGGCGATGACGATGCCCACGACCGAGAAGAAGCCGGTCACCACCGCGAACCCGGACAAGGGGATCCTCTCGCCACCATCGGGGACCTCGAAGTCGACGCCGACGGCCTGGGCGAGCGCTGCGACCAGTGCGGTGGCCACCATCGCCGCGAGCGTGGCAAGGGAGCCGATGCCCGCGAGCCTGGCGAGTCGGTGGGTGTGGCTGGTGGGGCCCGCCGCCGGGCCTGCGACGACCCCGGTGTCATCCATGCTGTTCACGCTTCTCCTCCATCCTTCGGTGGCCGGCGTACGGGGGTGCCGACTGGCATGCGACGGTCCTGGTCCAGAGGTGACGACGCGCACCCTGGCCGTGCGACGGCCGGGGTTCCGCAGGGCGCGGACGCCGGTGCCGCGGAGCCAGAAACCGGAATCGCGTCCCAGGACCGGCCCGGGCTCGCCGTCGCGCAGCTCCAGCTGCACCCGCCCGCGGGTGACGACGCCGAACGCGTCGTACCACTGCGCCGCGACCACCGTGACACGCGCGCCACCGCGCAGCGTGAGCGTCCGCACCGGGACTACTCCGTACCGTCCGCAGGCAGGCGCTCCGGCAGCCCGAGCCGCGGGAACTGGTCGTCGTGGAACGTGACGATCTCGGCGATCGCCCCTCCGGTGATGCGCAGGACGTCGAGCGTCAGTGGCAGGTACGCGCCCTCACGCTTCTGCCAGAGGTAGAAGGCGACGGCGGGCTGCCGGTTCACGGACGTGAGGACGGCGCGCAGGCCCTTCATGCCCTCGAAACCGCTCTCGACCCAGTCGTTCACCACCGCGTCGCGGCCGACGTACAGGCCCGGCGTCGGCGGCATCGAGCAGCGGACATCGTCCCGCAGCAGCGCTGCGAGCGTCGGGATGTCCGTGGCCACGCTGGCGTCGGTGAAGCGGCGCACCAGCTCGCGCGTGGCGGCGTCCTGTTCGCCGCCGGTCCAGTCCTGCCGCTCGGCGGGCAGGTGCTGCCGCATGCCGGCGCGGGCTCGCTGCAGCGCGCTGTTCACGGAGTTGACGGAGTCCCCGAGGATCTCCGCGACGTCCTTCGCGGGCCAGCCGAGCACGTCCCGCAGGACCAGCACGGCACGCGGGCGCGGGGCGAGGTGCTGGACCGCGACCAGGTACGCCAGTTCGATCGTCTCCCGCGCGACGGCGAGGCTCTCCGGCTCGTCCGTGTCGCCCGCGGGCAGCTCGTCGAGCAGCCGGTCCGGGTAGGGCTGCAGCCACAGCACCTCGCCGCCGGTCGCGGGCTCCGGGCGGCGTTTGGCGAGCAGGTCCAGGCAGGCGTTGGTGGCGATCCGGTACAGCCAGGCCCGGAATGTCGACCGCCCCTCGTAGGTCTCCCGCCGCCGCCAGGCACGCAGGAACGTCTCCTGCACGGCGTCCTCGGCGTCCTCGAACGAGCCGAGCATCCGGTAGCAGTGCACGTGCAGCTCCCGCCGGTGCCGCTCCGCCAGCCCAGAGAAGGCCGGCTCGTCGACCTCGCCCAGCCCGCTCCCGCCCAGCTCCTCCGGCCGCGTGTCCGCACTCATCACGTCATCCTTCCGCCTCGTCGTGTCCCGACGTAGGTGTGACGGGTGCGGTCACGAAAACTCATCACCAGGGTCGGTCGGCAGGGCTGGGCGCTTCTCATCCTTGGTTGATTGCTGGTCCTATGGGGAGCCTCACCTGATCCGGCTACCGACCGTCAGCTTTCGAAGCGCTGCCGGGCGGACTCGATGTGCCGGAAGTAGCGGTAGGTCCACTCGCACATCCCGTCGACCGTCGCCCGCAGTCCGTGGCCCGCTTCGGTGAGCGTGTACTCGACACGGGGCGGGACGGTGGGGTGGACGGTTCGCTCGGCCAGGCCGTTGCGCTCCAGCATGCGCAGGTTCTGGGTGAGCATTTTGTGGCTGATGCCTTCGACCCGGTCGCGCAGCTCGCTGAAGCGCAGGGTGCCTTCCCCCAGGGCTTCGATGATCAGGAGTGCCCACTTGTTGGCGACGTCGGAGAAGATCTCCCGCGCGAGGGAGTCGGCGAGACGCAGGTTGGCATCATCCGTCGAGCCGCTGAGCTGCTTGGTCACCATGAGGTTCCCCAGTCACCGAAAAGTGCGTTCTTCCATGTCATCGCTCACTCTCCTACGGTTCCTTAGTAACTACAAGAGACCGCATCGGGCCGGTCTGGCGAACACGGGCTCGCAGGAGCCCGGACGAGGAGACGGACAGCATGACCATCACGCTGAAGAACCCCGAGAGCCTGCCGAAGATCGATGTCTACCGGCAGGTGGCGATCGCTTCCGGCTCGCGGCTGGTCTTCGTCGCCGGGCAGGTTTCGTGGGACGCGGAAGGGGTCACGGTCGGCGAGGGCGACCTCGCCGCGCAGGTCGAACAGTGCTACCTCAACGTCGCCGCCGCACTGGGCGAGGCCGGCGGTTCCTTCGACGACGTAGCGAAACTGACCTTCTACGTCGTCGACTGGACCGCCGACAAGATGCCCTTGCTCCTGGAGGGAATCTCCCGGGCGAACGCGACGCTGGGACTCACTCCGGTGCCGCCGGCCACACTGATCGGCGTCGCGGCTCTGGACGTTCCCGAGCATCTGGTCGAGATCGAAGCCACCGCAGTCCTCGACTGAGCGCGTGTCACAGAGGACCGACGCGGTCGGCTGTGGCTGTTCCGGTCCGGCCGGAGGCCACAGTTGTCAGGGATGCTTAACCGACGGCAGTGTGCAGGCGGTGTCGAGCCCCAGGACGTGATTGAGTCGGCCGAAGGCCAGCCATGAGCCGATGCACATGCTCAGCTCCACGATCTCCGCCTGGCTGTAGTGCGCCTTGAACCGCGCCCAGAAGTCCTCGTCCAGGCCGTGATGGTCGAGGGCATAGCGCTCGGCGTACTCGGCGGCGAGCCGGGTCCGTTCGTCGAAGGCGCCCGTGGTGCGCCACTGCGTGACCGCGTCGAGGAAGCCCTCCTCGACCTTCTCCCCGCCGCGTTCGGTGCGCCAGTCCAGGCAGAACAGGCATCCGTTGATCTGGGCGATACGCAGGCGGGCGGCCTCGAACTCGCGCAGTCCGAGGGTCGTGTTCTCGTAGACGGCCAGGGAGAACGCGCTGGCTGCCGGGCCGATCCCGGGCACCAGGTCGCCCCAGACATGCAGGATGGGGTCGGCGCCCTGGGGGATGTCGATCTGCATGATCACTTCTTTCCCAGTCTGCCCACCGCGGGGCGCAGCGGGACGTCGAGCGCGTCGAAGAGGCCGGGTCCGGCCTCGACGAGCCAGTCGATGGCGTTCACCAGACGGCCGGCCGCCGTCGCATTGCCGCCGGCGGCTCTGTTGTCCCCCTCGTCCGTGGCCTCGACCGTGACCTCGATCCGGGGGCGGCCTTCGATGATCACGCGGTGCGCGCCCGCCCCACCGTCGGGTGGCGCCGGCCAGTCCGGGGCACAGGCGGCATGGATGCGGGTGACGTGCTCGATGACGATGCGGGGTTCGCCCGCCACCATGCCCTGCACCTCGAGGCGCACCGCTCCCTGAGTGCCGGCCGCGAACTCGCCCATCGCGTCGGTGACGACGGCCGTGTCGAGGGGGCGGCGTTCCAAGGTCTCCTCGATGGAGTCCAGTTCGGCATCCAGGGCCCGGGCCATCATGCGCAGCTGTCCGCCCCAGATCATTGTCGGAATGCCCTCGGCGAGCATCAGCGGCTGGTAGTTGAGGGGATGCCCCATACCGATCAGATCGCGGACGGCTGACTCCTGGTCGTAGGTCGAGTAGTCGAAGATCTCCTGGCAGCGGACGGCCTCGATGGCGGACCCCAGCCCGCTCACCAGCAGCGGGAGCACGTCGTTGGCCCACCCCGGGTCCACGCCCGACACGAACAGCGAACCGCCGCCGGCCTTGATGGACTCCAGCAGCACGTCGCGAATCTCGGCAGGCGCGTGCGTGCAGTCGTACATGCCGTACAAGGACGGCGTGACCACCACCGCGCCGGTGCGCAGCGCACGGCTGATGTCCTTGATCGCGCCGTCCGGGCGCACGTCACCGGAGGCCGCGTACACGACGGCGCGAGGGGCTCGGGAGAGTGCCGCGGCCACATCGTCCGTTGCCGCCACCCCGAGGCGCCGGCCGAGTCCGCTGAGCTCGCCCGCGTCCTTGCCGACCTTGGCGGGGTTGGACACCAGTACGGCCACAAGGCTGAGCTCCGGGTGCGCCGCGACGGCCCGAATGGCGGCGCGCCCGACGTTGCCTGTGCCCCAGACCACCGTGGGAATCATGGGCGGAGGGTAACGAGGCACCCCAAAACTTCCCATAGTCGTGCGCGAGGAAACGGGTGTCGGGGCAGACGCCCGTGTTGGACCCGAACGAGCCCACCCCGGCTCGGGGCTTGTCGTCAACCTGTCAAGGGATACGGCGGAGATGGGCCCGGAAAGATTTCAAGTTTCGAAGGCTTGCCGAGACTTGGAACTCATCAGTTAAATCAAGACGTGAACTAAGCGTCGAGGCGGTGGCGTCGGTATGCAGCCACGCCCGCTGTCGGCGCGCCCTCATGTCCTTTCCCGACGCACCCGCAGGGACCTCCATGAGACTCAGATCCCTGGGTGTCGCGCTCGCCGCCACGGCAGCGCTGATCACCCTGCCCACCATCCAGCCACCGGTGGCCGCGGCCGCCGACGCCAACCTGTCCCAGGGCAGAACGGCGACGGCGTCCTCCGACGAGAACGCGGGCACCCCCGCGCCCTACGCGGTCGACGGCGACACCGGCACCCGGTGGTCCTCGGCCGCCACCGACGATCAGTGGATCCAGGTCGACCTCGGAACCGGCGCCACGATCAACCAGGTCGTCGTCAACTGGGAGACGGCCTACGGCAAGGACTACAAGATCCAGTCCTCGTCCGACGGCAGCACCTGGACCGATCTGCACACGGTCACCGGCTCGGACGGCGGCACCGACACGCTCGCCGTCTCCGGCCAGGGCCGGTACGTACGTCTGCAGGGCGTCCACCGGGCGACGCAATGGGGCTACTCCGTCTGGGAGTTCCAGGTGTTCGGCACCACCGGGACATCTCAGCCGGGCACCTGCTCGACCGCCGACTCGGCGCAGGGCAGGACCGCTTCCGCGTCCTCGACGGAAAACGCCGGCACCCCCGCCTCCGCCGCGGTCGACGGCAACGACTCCACCCGCTGGTCCAGCCAGGCCTCGGACCCGCAGTGGCTGCGTGTCGACCTGGGCTCCTCCCAGGACATCTGCGGGATCGACCTGAACTGGGAAGCCGCGTACGGCAAGGACTTCCAGCTCCAGGCCTCCGCCGACGGCCAGAACTGGATCACTCTCAAGAGCGTCACGGGCGCCACCGGCGGCCGCGCCTCCTACGACGTGAGCGGCACGGGCCGCTACGTCCGTGTCCTGGGGACGGCTCGCGGGACGGTCTACGGATACTCGCTGTGGGAGGTCGCCGTCCATGCGACGTCCGGCGGCACCGGAGGCCCGGTCGAAGGCGGCGGTGACCTCGGCCCGAACGTGATCGTCGTCGACCCGTCCACGCCGAACCTCCAGCAGAAGTTCGACCAGGTCTTCGCCCAGCAGGAGTCCGCCCAGTTCGGCTCCGGCCGCTACCAGTTCCTGCTCAAGCCGGGCACCTACAACGGCATCAACGCCCAACTCGGCTTCTACACCTCCGTCTCCGGCCTCGGAATCAACCCCGACGACACGCAGATCAACGGCGACATCACCGTGGACGCGGGCTGGTTCAACGGCAACGCCACACAGAACTTCTGGCGTTCGGCGGAGAACCTCGCGATCACGCCGTCCAACGGCACCGACCGCTGGGCCGTGGCCCAGGCCGCGCCGTTCCGCCGCATCCACGTCAGGGGCGGTCTCAATCTCGCCCCCAACGGCTACGGATGGGCCTCCGGCGGCTACATCGCCGACTCCAAGATCGACGGCACGGTCGGCCCGTACTCCCAGCAGCAGTGGTACACCCGGGACAGCTCCGTGGGCGGCTGGACCAACGGTGTGTGGAACATGACGTTCACCGGCGTCCAGGGCGCCCCGGCGACGAACTTCGACACCGGGCCGTACACCACGCTGGACACCACCCCGATCTCCCGGGAGAAGCCGTTCCTGTATCTCGACGGCAACGACTACAAGGTCTTCGTCCCCGCCAAGCGCACCGACGCCCGCGGTGTGTCCTGGCCCGCCAACGCCGGGACCTCGCTGCCGCTCAGCCAGTTCTACGTCGTCAAGCCCGGCGCGACAGCCGCCACCATCAACACCGCACTGGCCCAGGGGCTGAACCTGCTGTTCACGCCCGGCGTCTACCACCTCGACCAGACGATCAACGTCAACCGCGCCGACACCGTGGTGCTCGGGCTCGGCCTGGCGACCATCGTGCCCGACGGCGGCATCGACGCCCTGCACGTCGCGGACGTCGACGGCGTACGGCTGGCCGGCTTCCTCATCGACGCCGGCGCCACCCGCTCCGACACCCTGCTCCGGATCGGCCCCGCCGGAGCGGGCGCGGACCACTCCGCCAACCCGACCACCATGCAGGACGTGTTCATCCGCATCGGCGGCGCCGGCCCCGGCCTGGCGACGGACTCCGTCGTCGTCAACAGCGACGACGTCGTCATCGACCACACCTGGATATGGCGAGCCGACCATGGTGAAGGCGTCGGCTGGGAGACCAACCGGGCCGACTACGGACTGCGCGTCAACGGCGACGACGTCCTGGCCACCGGCCTGTTCGTGGAGCACTTCAACAAGTACGACGTCGTATGGAGCGGTGAGCGGGGGCGCACGATCTTCTTCCAGAACGAGAAGGCTTACGACGCCCCCGACGCCGCCGCCATCACACACGACGGCATGGTCGGCTGGGCGGCCTACAAGGTCGCCGACACGGTGGCCGTGCACGAAGCGTGGGGTCTGGGCAGCTACTGCAACTACACCTCCGATCCCTCGATCGTGCAGCACCACGGCTTCCAGGTCCCGGTCAAGGCAGGCGTCAAGATGCACCACCTGCAGGTGATCTCCCTGGGAGGCAAGGGCCAGTACGCCCACGTCATCAACGACACCGGCGCCCCGACCTCGGGGACGGACACCGTGCCGTCGAAGGTGACCTCGTTCCCGTGATCCACTGATCCACGGGCGATGCGGTGCATCGCGCGCCGCGTCGTCACCTGTCAATCGGGTGGTGCGCCCTCGTGGTGCACCACCCGCTCTCGTTGACCGTGTGATGAACGAGACAGACAACCACCTGTCATCGCTCGACACACGGGACGAGGTAACCCGTTCTTGCTGCGTGGGATCCGGCTGCGCGTTGACTCTCCGGGGCAGAAGCAGCAGTTCGTCGGGGTCCACGCCAGGTGGATCGAGGCCGCCGACTGGCTGGTAGACAGCCGGAGTCGGGGGGTTCGGTGTCATCGATGGCCGGATCGCCCGTAGGCTTCTGGGGTCTAACGGCGTCACATAGCGGGCGTCAAACCTTGGAGGACACACCTCGTGCTCATTGCTCAGCGTCCGTCTCTGACCGAAGAGGTCGTCGACGAGTTCCGCTCCCGGTTCGTGATCGAGCCGCTGGAGCCGGGCTTCGGCTACACCCTCGGCAACTCTCTTCGCCGT
>NZ_JBSFUY010000040.1:0-81052 GCF_053592055.1 Streptomyces sp. NPDC002817 | reverse complement strand
GGAGGCCCTCGTCACCGGCCGCGGGGTGGCCGAACTCGTCCTGGAGAAGGGGCTGTTGCCCGCCGAGACCCTCGCCGACCTACTGCGCCCCGAGGTCGTCGCGGGCACCGGACAGGCTTTGGCCTGACCCGTCCCGACACGCTGATGCGCGCCCTGACCGGCCCGGAGGCACAATGGTGATCATGACGTCGTCCTTGCCCTTCGAGCCGGTCCTGGCACGCATCGCCGAGGAGATCGAACGCACCCCGGGGCGCGGCCGGCCCGCCGACTACATCCCGGCGCTCGCCGCCTGCGACCCGCGCCGCTTCGGCATGGCCGTCGCGGAACTGGACGGCACGGTGTACGGCGTGGGGGACTGGCGGCAGCCGTTCTCCACGCAGTCCATCACCAAGGTCTTCACCCTCGCCCTCGACCTGGCCCGCGAGGGCGACGCACTCTGGGAGCACGTGGGCCGCGAACCCTCCGGCAACCCCTTCAACTCCCTGGTCCAGCTGGAGTACGAGAACGGCATCCCGCGCAACCCGTTCATCAACGCGGGCGCGCTCGTCGTCACCGACCGCCTCCAGACCCGTACCGGAGACGCCGCCGGAGAACTCCTGTCGTTCCTTCGCGCCGAGAGCGGCAACCCGGGCCTGGACTTCGACGAGGAGGTCGCCGCCTCCGAATCCGCCCACGGCGACCGCAACGCCGCCCTCGCCCACTTCATGGCGGCGTACGGCAATATCGACAACCCCATCCCGGTCCTGCTCGACCAGTACTTCCGCCAGTGCTCCCTCCTGGCGTCCTGCGCCGACCTGGCCCTCGCCACCTCCTTCCTGGCCCGCCACGGCATCCGCGCCGACGGCACCCGGCTGCTCACCCGCAGCCAGGCCAAGCAGGTCAACGCGGTGATGCTGACCTGTGGGACGTACGACGCGGCGGGGGAGTTCGCCTACCGGGTCGGCCTGCCGGGCAAGAGCGGGGTCGGCGGCGGGATCATCGCGGTGGTGCCGGGCCGCTGCACGCTGTGTGTGTGGAGTCCGGGGCTGGACGAGCGGGGCAACTCGGTGGCGGGAGTGGCGGCGCTGGACAGGTTCACGACGCTCACGGGGCTGTCGGTGTTCTGAACACACGGCGGTCACACGGCCGCCGTCGTGCCGAGGGCGCCACGTCAGTTTCCGGCCACCCGACGTTGACACGCTTCCCGAGTGTTGGCCATGGCTTTCCCCGTCGATCTCCGCCGCTGTCAGGTTCTTGGCCTGGCCGGAACCGCGTTCCTCGCCCTGGGCGGTGACACGGCGGGCGCCCTGCCCGTACGGGAGCTCCTGGCCCCCGCCACCGTACGGGTCGCCCTCGGCCTGGTCGGCGTCTACTTCGGCGTCGTCCTGCTGATAGCCGCCTGGCTGCTGCTGGGACGCCTCGTCCGCGGCGCGGCACCACCCAGCCCGCGCGCCCTGCTGCTGGTCCTCGCGATCTGGGCGGCCCCGCTGCTGCTGGCCCCGCCCCTCTTCAGCCGCGACGTCTACAGCTACCTCGCCCAAGGCGCCATGGTCGACGCCCACATGGACGTGTACACCCACGGCCCCGCCCAGCTCGGCGGCCCGCTCGCCGACGAGGTCGCCCCGATCTGGCGGAACACCGCCGCGCCGTACGGCCCGGTGTTCCTCGCCGTCGCCTCCGCGCTGGCCGGACTGACCCGGGGCGAACTCCCCGCCGGCCTTTTCGGGATGCGGCTCGTGGCGCTGTGCGGGGTGGCCCTGATGGCGGCCGCGCTGCCCCGCCTGGCCCGGCACAGCGGCGCCGACCCGGCCGCCGCGCTCTGGCTCGGCGCCCTCAACCCGCTGGTGCTGCTGCACCTCGTGGCGGGAGCCCACAACGACGCCGTCATGCTGGGTCTGCTCGGCGCCGGTCTGGTCGCGGCGCTCGGCCGGTGGCCGGCGCTCGGTGCCGTCCTCGTCACCCTCGCCGCCCTGGTCAAGGCACCCGCCGCGCTCGGCCTCGCCGCGGTCGTCGTCCTCCAGGTCCGCGCGGGCCGCGGCCCGGTGACCGCGGTCGCCACGACAGCGGCAACTGCCGCCGCCACGACCGTCGCGGCGACCGCCGTGGCAGGCACCGGATACGGCTGGATCGGAGCCCTGAACACGCCCGTGTCCCCGCAGAACTGGGCCCTCACCAGCCTCCTCGGCCGCGCCACCCGTGCCCTCCTGGAACACCTCGGCAGCGACCTCGCGCCCCTGGCGATACCCGCCTGGCACGCCCTCGGCATCGCGGTCGCGGGACTGACCATCCTCGTCATATGGCTGCGGCTGCGCCCGCGCCCGGTGTACGCGCTCGGTCTGAGCCTGGTCACGGTCGCCGCCCTCGGCCCGGCGATCCGACCCTGGTACGCCCTGTGGGGGCTGTTCCTCATCGCCGCGGCGGCCCCCAGCACCTCGGTACGGCACCGGACGGCCGTCGTGACCGGTGTGCTCGCGCTGGCCACCCTGCCCAGCGGCGGGCCGGCGGACACCGGGCAACTGGTCCTGGCCGGGTGCGGTGGCGCGCTCGCCGTGGTCGTCCTGTGGCAGGCCCACCAGACGGCCCAGGCACCGGCGTCGGGCCGCACCGCGTGAAGGCGCCCCGCACCGACCGCGGCCGACTCCTGCTGGTCCTCGCCCTCGCCGCCGCCGTCACCGCCTTCACGGCGACCGTGCCGCTGCTGCGCGACTGGTTCGACCTGCGCGTCTACTACGGCACCGTCGACAGCTGGGTCCACCACGGCGGCCGGATCTACGACTACCGGGTGCCCGGCACGACCTACGGCTTCACCTACCCGCCCTTCGCGGCCGTCGCCATGCGGCCGATGGCCCTGTTCCCGCTGCGCGTCGTGATCGTCGTCGCGCTGCTGCTCAACCTGGCGGCTCTCGCGGTGATCGTGCGACTCCTGGCCGGACGGTCCTGGCGACGCCACGGCTGGTTCGGCTGCGCTCTGGGAGCCTGTCTGCTCGCCCTGTTCGAGCCACTGCGGGACACGTTCAGCTTCGGCCAGGTCAACCTCCTGCTGATGGCCCTGGTGATGACGGACGGATGGCTGCTCGCCACGGGGCGGGGGCGCCGGGCCGGCGTGGGAATCGGTCTGGCGGCGGCGGTCAAACTCACGCCCGCGCTCTTCATCGCGCTGTTGCTGCTCGCCGGGCGGCGGCGGGCCGCGGCCGTGGCGACGTCGGTGGCCGTGGGTGTGACCGCGCTGGCCGCCTCGGTGGCGCCCGACGCCTCGCGCTTCTACTGGACGGAGGCGATGTGGGACACGACGAGGGTGGGCCGCCTGGACTACGTCTCGAACCAGTCGCTGCAAGGGATCCTGGCCCGGCTGGGCGAACCGGACCGCGCGGCGTGGGCGGCCACGGTGCTGCTGGTGCTGGCCGTCTGGGCCGTGCGGGCCCGCCGGGCGACGGCCGCGGGGGACTGGCCGGCCGCGATCGCCCTCACCGGGCTGACCGCCTGCCTCATCAGCCCGATCACCTGGGTGCACCACCTGGTGTGGCTGTTGCCGGCGTTCGCCGTACTGGTGCGCGCAGGGCACCCGCGCGTGGCGGGTGCCCTGTACGCGGTGCTGTGCACCAGCGTGGTGTGGCTGTGGTTCGACGACGCGTCCGGCGTCGACGGCTTCCTCGGCGGCAACACCTACACCTGGATCACCCTCGGTCTGCTGCTGTGCCTGCCTGCCGGTCAACCCCGGGGCGGCCGCCCGGCCTTGGCCCGCAGAACGAAGGCGACGGCGCCCGCACCGAGCCCGGCGGCGCCCGCGATCGCCCCCGTCCGCGGCCAGCCGGACCCGTCGTCGGGGACGGGCGCGGCGGCCGCGGGCGCCGTGTCGGGCCCCGGCCGCGGCCTGACCCGCAGCGCGTCCAGCGAACCCACCGGATCCACCCGGCCCGCCGCGTCGAAACCCCAGTCGAGCAGCTCGCGCGCCTCCTCGTACACGGCGAAGCCACCACCCGCCTGAGGGTTCATCACCGTGACGACAAGCCGACGGCCACCCCGCTCGGCGGCGGCGACGAGCGTGTTGCCCGCGTTGCTGGTGTACCCGTTCTTGACCCCGACCAGCCCGGCGTAGGGCTCCACCCCGTCGGCGCCGGTGAGCAGCCGGTTGGTGTTCTGGATGTCGTACGACCAGCCGCCGCCACCGGGGAACTTCGCCTCGACCGTGCCGCAGTACCGGGCGAAGTCCGGGTTGTGCAGCCCCGCTCGCCCGAACACGGCGAGGTCGTACGCGGACGAGACCTGGCCGGGCGTGTCGTAGCCGTCGGGCGAGCGGACGTGGGTGTCGAGAGCGCCGAGCGCTCGGGCCTTGGCCTGCATCCGGGCGGCCGTGAAGCGCCAGCCGCCGCTGAGCCGGGCCAGCACGTGCACGGCGTCGTTCCCGGAGTTGAGGAACACCCCGCGCCACAGATCGGCGACCCGGTACGTCTGCCCTTCCCGCACCCCGACGAGGCTGCTGCCCGCCCCGACGTCCGCCAGCTCCTGGCCCCCGACCTTGTGCCGGATGCCACCGGGCAGGGTGGGCAGCACGGCCAGCGCGAACAGCGTCTTCAGCGTGCTGGCAGGCGGCAGCTTGCGATGCGCGTCGTGCGCGGCGAGCACCTCCCCGCTCTCCGCGTCGGCCACGACCCACGACAGCGCGGAGACGCCCGGCACCCGGGGCGCGTCCCGGTGCGGGCGGACCTGTGTGCCGGTGCGATACAGCAGTGCGGGCTGCGCGGCCGCGGCCCGCGGGCCGCCGGGCGCATCGGGGTCGGAGCCCGTGCGAGCGACCGCCGAGACGGGGGCGAACGCCAGCAGGCCCGCCGTGCACAGGGCACAGGCCGACACGGCAACCCGGGAGGTAGATCCGATAGTCATACCGCAAACCTAGGAATGGACCCGCCCTGCACCCCGCTGGCCGGGCCGTGCGGGGTGCGCGAGCACCCGGATGCCACACGGCCGGTTCGTGTCGGTCAACCGGAGAGCCGGCTGAGGAGGTGGGCGGCGACCGCGCGGGTCTCCTCGTCGGGGTCGTGCCGGGCACACTCCCGCAGGGTGGAGGTGGTTTCCGGGGAGGTCGGCCACGTCAGGGCGACCAGATGCAGAAGGCGGCGACGGATACCGAGATCGGGGTCCGACGTGGCACGGGCCGCCGCTACCGGCAGGGCCTCTTCGTCGGTGGCGGTGAGTGCCCAGCGGCGCAGGGCGGTGAATCTGACGTCGGTGGCCGGGTCGTCCGTGGCCAGTCGGAGGAAGAAGGCCTGGACGTCCGGGTGGTGGGGCTGGTGAAGGGCGAGGGTTTTCACGGCGTCGTGTCGCGCGTCCTTGTCGTCATGATGCCGCGCGACATGGATGAGGAGGTCGCGCATGTCGCCGTCCTGTGCCCAGCGTGTGCGGAGGGCGGCCAGGGCCGGTCCGGTGGCGGTCGACTTCGCGGCGGCATTCCACAGGGCGTCTCGGGGATCCGTGCGGTCGATGGACTGCCTGCCGAGTGTCCTGATGGCGTACTCGCGTGTGTCGTAGCCGTCCAAGGGCCCCGTCGCCAGGCGGATGAGCGCCGCCCATTCCTGCTCTTGGCCGGGCCGGTCGTCCTGGGACGGGTCCGGGACGAGGCCTCGCTCGATCTGGGGTGGCAGGTCGAGCGCGTCGAGGACCAGGGGATGGATGTCCTTGCGGTCCGGGCAGTGCCGTATCAGCTCCTTGAGCACTGAGGACCGGGCACGCCCCGTCAGCGTGCCAGGGGTCGCGACCGCGTCGATGAGCAGTTCCTGGATCGCGGGGTCGTCCAGCCAATGCTGAGCCAGCCGGAGGTGGACGCGGTCTCGGACGAAGCCGTCGGCGTCGACTGCCGCGGCGGTCAGCACACCGCGTGCGGCATCGTGGCCGAAGCGGTCGCGGTCGATCAACTCCACGGCGGTGTACCGGACCCCCGCGTCGGGGTCGGTGGCGGCGAGACGCAGGACGAGGTCCTGAAGCTCCTCCTGGACGACCGGGTGACCGTGCAGCGTGTCGAGGGAGGCCCTGCGGACGGCCGGATCGGGGTCCGCCGCGGCCTTGACGACCACCCGACCCACCTCGGCATCGGCCGGACCCAGGTTGCCCAGCGCGAACAGGACGGTCACGAGGTCATACCGCCGCACCGCGTCGCCCACTTGCTGAAGGAGCAGTGCGCGCGCACGACTGTCGGCGGGCCAGTAGGTACCGATGACCCACATCGCGGTCTCGCGTTCTTCCAGGAGATCCGCTTCGACCATGCGCCGACCGATCAGCTCGAAGACCTCCTCGTACTGCGAGCAGTGACGTCCCAGGGTCTTCACCGCGCGCCCACGGACAAAGATGTCCGAGTCGGCCACGGCACGCTCCGTCAGGAAGCGACGGATGCCGGGATTCTCGGCCGCCGCGTCGCCCAGGGCACGGACCACGTGTCCCCGGGACCAACCGCTCGGATCCTCGACCGCGGTGCGCTTGAGCAGGTCGAGCGATTCAGGGTCGTGCGCGCAGAAGCGCGCCAGAATGGACAGGGCGGCGTGGCGGCTGCGCTCGACCGGGTCCTTTTCGGCGCGGGCCCTCGTCAGGGCACGGACATCTTCGCGCTCGGACCACACATCGGCCATCACTTCCAGAGCCAGGGAGCGCAGACGGCCATCGGTGTCGTGTTCCGCCGAGTGCCGCAGTGCGGCGTACACGGTGGGGTCCTCCGGTTGCTGTCGGGCCCAGGCGTGCAGGAAGCGGAGCCGGTCGCCGCTGTAGTAGCTCAGGCGGGACAGGCGGGAGAGTTCGTCGATGCCGAGGCGGAACGTACAGGCGACGGAGATGGGTTCGTGACTGGAGGCGAACTGTCCGCTGATCCAGAACCAGCGCAGGAAGCTCCGCTGTCCGGCCCAATGAGGGCTGAACGTGGACAGCGCCGGCATCGCCTCGTTGAGCAGCCAGGGCCCCTTCCGGCTTCGCAGGTCCATTGCCCGCGTCGCGGCTTCGACGACGGCCGTGCTGCGCGCGGACAGCTCGCCCAGTTTGTTCGTCTCGGCCAGCATCCGCAGTGCGAGGGCGACATGGGACGCGTCGCTGTCGGGTGCCGCGGCGTGCAGTTCCAGCAGGCGGTCCACGGCGGTTCCTGTCGGCGCCGTCCCGAGCTGGCCGAAGAGCAGCAGGAGCACCTCGTGCCACGCCGGGTCGGCGGCCCGCCGGACGACGACCTGCTCGACCAGTTCCTCCGGTGTCGCCCACTCACGGTCGTTGTACCGCTGGGCGATGTCCGTCGCCGCCAGATACTCCAGGAACGCCCGGTGCACGAACCCGTACACCTCGCCTCCGTAGCGGGACAGGATGAAGTTCCGTTCGTGGAGTTGCGCGACCATCGCGCGGGCCGCCGCGGTGACGTGGACCGGCGGCAGCTCGTACTTCTGGAGGTACTCGCGGAAGACCCGTTCGAGGTCGGGGGCGTGGATGTGGTTGCCGGCGATGCCGCTGTGGCCCTCCTGCATCGTGCGGGCCAGCAGGCGCAGCAGTTCCAGGCGTTCGTCGGGACCGAGCACGTCGAGGGCCTCGGCGACCGGTGGGCTGAGCGGGGCCTTGAGGAGCTTGGCAGCCCGGTCCCAGTGGGATACGAGGACCGTGACGGCGTGCTCGAACACGCTGCGTCTGTTGTGCGGGAGGGTCTGCCGGCGGCCGATGATCGCGAGGACGGTCAGCAGCAGGGGATTGCCCGCCATGTCCTGAAGCGGCCGCGAGCTCGTGACGGCCGACGTGAGCCTCTCGACGAGTTGCCCGGCCTGCGCCGGGGCGTTGGGGCAGGCGACGTCGTACCAGCTGCGGATGAACGCGCGGATCCGGCCCGCGTCCAGGTCCTGGAGCATGAAGTGGGCGAAGCCGGCCGCCTCCAGGACCCCGCGCTGGTAGCCGATGACCCGGGAGGTGACCACGATCCGCGCGGACGGGTACCGGGCGGCGAAGGCGGCGATGCGCTGGGAGGTCCTGGCGCGCACCGTGGGGTCGAACAACTCGTCCAGTCCGTCGAAGACGACCAGGGCCCGGCCGTTCGTGAGCAGTTCCTCCTGGACCGGCCGGGGCACGGACAGGGTGTAGGCCTCGTGGAGGTGGGCGAGGAAGTCCTCGAAGCTGCTGTGCCGCCACTGTTCCTCGGAGTACTGACGCAGTTCCACCACCAGCGGCACCCGGCCCGCCAGATCGGCGAGCGGTCGGTCCGCCGGGCCTCCGGTCAGCGCCAGGGCGGCGTAGCGGACCAGGGTGGACTTCCCGGCTCCTGGATCTCCGAGGAGCACGAGGAGACGGTTCGCCGGTACGGCCAGCACTTCCAGGACCGGCTGGGCGGGGCGACGTAGATAGGAATCGCGCAGAGACATGAGGGACGTGCTGTCGACGCCGGGCGGAACGTGGTCCTCGTCCGGCAGTTCGCCCGACTCCACGAGGCGCTTGAGCAGTTCCCGAGGGAGCTCCACGGGCGGCAGATCGGCCCGTACGGTCGGCGTGACGAACACCTCGCGCAGTTCCACCGTCGGGTGTTCCGTCTCCGAGAGCGGTGTGAGGACTTCCAGATCCAGACGACCGTAGACCTGTGCGATCCGCCGCGCGTACTGCGCCACGGCGACGTCGACTTCCTCCGGTGACGGCCGGGCGGGGGCCGGTGGGGCTCGGAACACCTGGACCGTGTTCCCGTCGCCGGTGACGACCGTATCGGCGTTCCCTCCGACGGCGACCGACCGGTCCCCGCTCGCCCGGGACTCCTTCATGGCGCCCCGACGAGGACGGCGTTACCGATCGCGACCATGTCTCCCCCTGCTGACCTGCGGCCCACCGCCGGGCCAACAAGCTAGCGCCCGCCCCTCAACTCCGCATGCCCTTCGGGCGATTCGGACACGGCACGTCAGCCCGCGGGCAGTGTCGGCAGGACGCGCCGCAGGAATGTCGCGTTGTCCGGGGTCTCGCGCATGCGCTCCAGGAGGGTTTCCAGACTGGGCTGGCCGTCGCGGGTCTGCAGGGCCCGGCGCAGACCGCGTACGGCGGTCAACTCGGCCGGGGGCAGGAGCAGTTCCTCGCGGCGGGTGCCGGAGGGGTTGATGGCGACGGCCGGGAAGACACGGCGGTTGGCGAGTTCGCGGTCGAGGCGGAGCTCCATGTTGCCCGTGCTCTTGAGCTCCTCGAAGAAGTAGTCGTCGGCACGGGAGCCGGTCTCCACCAGGGCGGTGGCCAGGATGGTGAGCGAGCCGCCCTCCTCGGCCGACCGCGCGGAGCCGAAGAACCGCTTGGGGCCGATCAGCGCGGTCGCGTCCACGCCGCCGCTGAGGGTGCGGCCACCGGCGGCGGCCGCGTTGTTGTGGGCCCGGCACAGCCGGGTCAGGGAGTCGAGCAGGATCACGACGTCCTCCCCGTCCTCGACGAGCCGCTTGGCCCGCTCGATCACGAGGTCCGCGAGCGCGATGTGCTGCTTGGGCGTGCGGTCGAACGTGGAGGCGTACACCTCGCCGCGCACGGAGCGCCGCATGTCGGTGACTTCCTCGGGGCGTTCGTCGAGCAGCACGACCATCAGCCGGCACTCGGGGTGGTTGCCGGCGACGGCCGCCGCGATCTGCTGGAGGAGGACCGTCTTGCCGGTCTTGGGCGGGGCGACGATCAGTCCGCGCTGGCCCTTGCCCACGGGGGCGATGAGGTCGGCGACCCGGCCGGTGAGACCGGACGCCGGGTGTTCGAGGCGGATGCGCTCGCTCGGGTGCAGCGGTGTCAGGTCGCGGAAGTGGCGGCGGCCGCGCATCTCGTCGGGGGTGCGGCCGTTGACCCGGGCGACCTCGGTGAGGGCGCGCTGGGTGCCGCGTACGCCGTCGACGGTGTCGCCCTTGCGCAGACCGTACTTGCGGATCAGCGCGGGGGAGACCTGGAGGTCGGACGGCAGCGGCAGCATGCTCTCGGCGCGCAGGTGGCCCTTGCCGTTCGCGTCGATGTCGAGGACGCCGGTGGCGGCGCGGACCGGGAGCTGCTGCTGGACAGGGGGGTGTTCGAGTGTGGTGGTCATGGTGGTCGGTCCTTTCGAGGACACAAGGCATGGGACATGCGGAAGGAAGGGGAGGGCCGCGAAGTTCGGGAAGGCGACAGAAGGCCTTCGAGCGGCGGGAAACAGCACCTCGGATACGGCGATGACCGTCGACTGCGAGGTGGTGAGAGAGCCGGTACGACGACCGGCGAACTGAAGGTGAATCGGCACCGGCGCCCAGGACCGGGCGTACACAAGTGCTAAAGGGACCGTACCACGGTGGTTCAGCGTGTGGCGAGGAGCCCGTAGAGAAGCGGGATCCGCGGCTCGGGCAGACGCCACCAGCCGGACGGGGTGCGGACCATCTGCGGCCAGCGCGGCCAGGGGAGCTCGTCGCTCTCCCGGAGCCGCCGAATGGCCAGTCCTGCCCCGGTCAACGCGTTGATGACCTCGTCTATTCCGTGCATCCACTCATAGCTGTCGGTGGCGTCCGCCACGGCCGGCCCGTCGGTGTAGGTGTGGGTCGCGTCACGGTGCACGGTGTCGCCCCCGCCCAGATAGTCGTGCCGGAGCAGCAGCTCGGGCGCCTCGCCCGGGGCGGGCTTCGGTCCCAGCGAGTTGAGCAGCGGATGGAACTCCACGACATACAACCGCCCGCCCGGCCGCAGCAGTTGAGCGACGACACCCGCCCATCGCTCCAGGTCGGGCAGATAGCACAGGGCGCCCTTCCCGGTGTACACGACGTCGAACTGCCGCCCGTCGAGCGCCTCGACGGCGTCGTACACATTGGCCTGCACGTACGCGACGTCCAGACCCGCCCTCGCCGCGATGTCCCGCGCGGCAGCCACCGACGCCGCGGAGAAGTCCAGGCCGGTCGCCCGGGCCCCACGCCGGGCGAAGGCGATCGTCTCGGTGCCGAGATGGCACTGGAGGTGGAGCACGTCGCGGCCGCCGAGCTCACCGAGGTCGTCCCACTCGAAGCCGGCGAACCAGCGGGCGGGGTCGAGGTCCTGGTCGAGACCGTAGAAGCTGCTGGCGAGGTGGACGGGGGTACGGGCGTCCCAGTTCGCCTGGTTGGCCCGCATGAACCGCGCGTGCTCGTCGGTGGTCATGAGGCCATCCAACCGGAAGAGCCCGCACCCTGAGCCGTATACCAGCCATACGAACCCCCGATGGCGGTTCGCTGACGTATTTCTTGTTCCGGCCAAAACCCCTCCCTACGCTTCCACCACCGCACTCCGGCGGGATGGGACAAGGGGCATGAAAAATCATGGGTCGACTGGCCGGAAAAATCGCCTTCATCAGTGGGACGGGAGCCGGAATAGGCCGCGCCGCCGCTCAGGTATTCGCCGATGAGGGCGCCCTGGTATTCGGCTGTGACATCGATGAGGAAAGTGCGGCTGAAACCGTGGAGCTCGTCGAGAGGGCCGGGGGAGTCATGCGTTCCCTCGCCCCTGTCGATCTTTCCACCGAGGGCGGCGCACGGGAGTGGATCGATGCCGGATTCGAGGCTTTCGGCGGAATCGACATCCTCTACGACAACGCCTCGGCACTGCGGAACGGGCCGTTCGAGACCATGCCCGCCGAGGACTGGTACTTCACCATCAGGAACGAGCTCGGCATCCCCTACTTCTGCACGCGGGCCGCCTGGCCGCACCTCATCGCCCGCGGCGGCGGCGCCGTCCTCAACGTCGCCTCCGTGGCCGCCGTACGCGGCGCCCCCTTCATGCCGATGGTGCCGCACGGCGCCGCCAAGGGCGGGGTGCTGGCGATGAGCAAGCACCTGTGCGCCGCCGGCGCCCCGCACCGCATCCGGGTCAACACCATCGCCCCCGGCATGACACGGACCTCCGCCACCGCGCCCTTCCTCGACGATCCCGACGGACCGAAAGCGCAGCTGGAGGCGCGGATCCCCGTCGGACGCGTCGGCGAGCCCGAGGACATCGCCCGTGCCGCCGTCTTCCTCTGCTCCGACGAGGCGGCGTTCGTCAACGGCGCCGACCTCATGGTCGACGGCGGCGACAGCGCGATGGCGGGCTGAGCGCCGGTGACCACCCGACTCGACCACGTGGGCGTCAACGTACGGGATCTGGAAGCTCAGACCGCCTGGTACAAGGGGGCGTTCGGGTTGAAGAGCGTCTTCGAGTTCCACCTCGACGGGCCCGGACTCACCGGCGTCGTCCTGGAGCATCCGCACGGCTGGCGCATCGAACTGCTCGCCCGCGCCGGCTCCGCACCGGGCCTGCGGGCCCCCGACCCGCTGACCGCGGCCCTCACCGAGGGATACGGCCACTTCGCGGTCACCACCCCTGAACTCGACCCCGTCCACGCGGCCCTGGTGGCCCATGGAGCGGGCGAGGCCCTCGGACCGGGACCGTCCCCCGAGCCCGGTGTGCGCATGGCCTGGGTCACCGACCCCGAGGGAAATCTCATCGAACTCATAGAGCGTCACCGTGCCCTCGCCCATCAACGGGGAAATACAGGCCGCATTCGGCGCCTCCGGATCCCAAGTGGCCTGGGTGACTTCCGCCTTCATTCTGACCACCGCCATTCTCGAGCTGAATTTCGGTGTGCTGGGCGACCTCTTCGGACGCAAACGCCTCCTGGTGCTCGGCGGGTTCGTCCTCGCCCTCGGTGAACTCATCAACGCGCTCTCCCAGAACATCGAGATGCTGTGGATCGGGCAGGCCCTGGCCGGTATCGGTGCCGCCGCGCTCTTCCCCAGCTCCCTGGCCGTCATCGCGGCCGCCACGCCCGAGGAGAAGGACCGCGCGAAGGCCGTGTCCACCGGGGCGCTGAGCATCTCCCTCGCCTCGGCGCTCGGCCCGCTGTCCTCCGGAGTGCTGGCCACCGTCGCCGACTTCCGCTGGGCGGTTCGTGCCGCCGGTGGTCCTCGGCCTCGTCGTCGGCTTCTCCAGCATGGTCCTGGTCACCGACTCGAAGGCGCCCGAGGGCCGCACGCTGGACTGGCCCGGCCAGATCACCATCGCCGTCGGTCTGACCGCACGAGACCCCGTACATGCAGTCCGTGCCGTGGATGCTCGGTCTCGACGGCAACGTCCGGGCCACCAACCTCATCGGCAAGGGCAGCAAGGCCACCTACCTCAACTCCACGGTGTTCTCGCAGACATGGGGTGCCCTGTCGGTCGAGGGCGGCAGCGGGCTCAAGCTGACCGTGGTCGACAGCCATGTCGGGAACACCGGGGAGTACGGCTACGGCACCTACGCCATCGGCGACGCCGTCGTCCGCGTGCTCGGCTCGCGCTTCGACGTCGGCAGCTACGCGACCATCATCGCGGGACCGGCGGCGGTCGTGCACTACGGCGCCAGCACCCGGGCGGCCGTGGCCGCGCTGAACACCGAGCTCGACCTCGGACTGTCCGCCGCCGAGCTCAAGGCCCTTCCGGTGCGCAACACGGTCGTGAACTCAGGGCACTTCGGCTACATGTTCTTCGGCGCCGGCACCCTGACCGTCGACGGCGGCACCGTCATCAACTCCGAGCGGGCGACCTTCCTCAACAAGGGTCAGCAGACCGCCATCGCCGTCGACGGCTCCGGGGGTACCCGGCTCAACCCGAGCGACGGGATCATCCTCCAGATGATCGAGCTGGACGACCCGGGCCCGGTACGCGTCGACGGCAAGATGCTCAACACCGGTGTCTACACCGAGCCGACGGGCGACCCGGCCAAGGACTCCACCTTCGACGTCACCGCCGCGCACACCACCGACGGGGCCGCGACCTTCACCTCCATCAAGCTGAAGGGCGACTTCTGCAACGGCATGCGCACGGGCAAGAACATGGTCCTCACCTTCGAGGAGTCCACCGTCGAGGGCGTCATCATCTCCTCGCGGACCGAGCACCGGGTGTCCACGATCGACGCGTCCACCTTCTACGAGCTCGGCATCGTGGCCAACACCGCGCAGGCCGCCGTCAACAACGGTGTCGTCGTCACGCTGAACAGCGGCTCCACCTGGACGCCACCTGGACGGTCACCGGCACCTCGTACCTGACCTCCCTCACGCTCGCCGCCGACGCGGCCGTGAAGGCACCGCGCGGGAAGACGGTCACGCTGACCGTCGACGGGATGCGGACGGCCCTGACGCCCGGCGTGACCTGCACGGGTGCCCTCACCCTCACCGTGGCGTGACGTCAGGAGGCGGAGCTCGCCTCCGCCTCCTTCGCGATCCGCTCGAACTGGGCGCCCATGGCCTCCGCGAGGGCCTGGGCGCCCGACAACGGCCTCACCATGACGGTGAGTGCGTCGATCAGACCCTCCTCGTTGACGTGGATGAAGTCGCAGCCCGTCAGTGCGCGGTCGCCCACCCGGGCAGCGAACACCAAGGCGTGGTCGCGGCCGTCGGCCCCGGTGAGCTCGCGCTCGTACCGGAAGTCCTCGAAGACCCGGGAGACGCCCCGCAGGATCGCCGCCGTGATCGCCTTGCCGGGGTACGGCTTGAAGACGACCGGGCTCGTGAAGACGACGTCCTCGGCCAGCAGCGCCTCGACCGCATCGAAGTCCCACGCCTCGACGGCCTCACGGAAAGCGCGCATTCGAGCTCACCCCATAGTCAATTAGTTGAGTATTCGTGTCCTACGGTATGCCTCGGCACGCGGTGTGTCCATGGGGGTGCTCCCCTAAGCTGACGCGATGTTCAGCCCAGAAGGCCCGAGCCTCCGCGAACTCGCCGTCCAGGCCCTGTCCTCCGTGGAGCGTGGCTATGACCTCCTCGCCCCCAAGTTCGACCACACGCCCTTCCGGACCCCGGAATCGGTGCTCGACTCCGTCGCGCGGGCACTGCAGCGGACCGGGTCCTTCGATGCCGGGCTCGACTTGTGCTGCGGCACCGGGGCGGGGGTGGATGTGCTCGCGCGGGTCTGCCGGGAGAGCGTCACCGGCGTGGACTTCAGCGCCGGCATGCTGGACGTCGCCCGCGAGCGGGTGCGGCCCGCCGGGCCCCGGGTCGACTGGGTCCGAGCGGACGCCCGCGCGCTGCCCTTCCGGCCCGCCTTCGATCTCGTCGTCAGCTTCGGGGCCTTCGGGCACTTCCTGCCGGGCGAGCTGCCGGGACTGTTCGGCCAGGTCCGCTCCGTACTGCGGCCGGGCGGCTGCTTCGCCTTCCCGGTCGTCGCGCCGCCCCGGCCCGGCTCGCTCGGATATTGGATGCTGCTGGGCTTCGACATGGTGATGCGGGTGCGCAACGCGGTGTGGCGGCCCCCGTTCGTCATGTACTACCGCGCCTTCCGGCTGCGGGATGTGCGTGGAGAGCTGGAGCGCGCCGGTTTCCGCGTCGAGCTGACGGCGCTGCCCGAGTTCGGCCGCCGGGGCGACGGAAGCCCGCGCGTCCGCATGGTCGTGGCGCGGCTGCCGCACTGAAGGGCGGAGCTGCTGCGGGGCCCCGCCGCTCGTCGGCTCGGCCCTCGTCCGCAGGCGAGGAGGCCGATATCGGCGGCCTCCTCGGGCTAGACGTCCTCCCCCGTACCGACTCCACCCAGTGCCAGTCCGATCGCCGCTTCCGGCCCCAGCTCCCCGCCCTCGCGCACCGCTTCGGCGAACCGGGAGTCGCCCAGGGAGGCGCGCAGCCGGCGTTCGTACTCGCGGTGGAAGACGGTGGTGTCGGGTCTGCCCAACTGCGGCAGCCCCGCCGTGCGCCACAGGCTTCTGCTGACGCCCAGCAGGCGTGCCGCCAGCTCGTCCTCGCCCCGGGCGGCCTGCGCGGCGACCAGCAGGTCGGCGACGGCGGCGGCGCCGAGCCGGTCGTGCACCCGCCATTTCGCGGTCAGCGCCTCGCGGGCCGGGCGCAGCGCCTCGTCCGGTCGGCCGAGGCCGATCCCGGCGAGCGAGACGAAGAAGTCACCCCAGGCCCGCATCCACAACTCGCCCCGCTTCTCGCACTCCTGGCGCAGCCGTTCGGCGACCGAGGCACAGCGCTCGAACGCGGCCTGCCCGGCCAGGAGATACGCCTGCAGGGCGAGCGTCATCAGCTGGAAGAACTCGGCGCCACCGTCGCCCGCCGGGGCCTGCCGGGCGCTCCCGTACAGCACCGCCGAGCGTGCCGACTCGCCCCGCACGGCCAGGCTCGCCCCGGTCAACGGCAGTGCGGGAACGGGGAGATGCCGCTCCTCGGCCAGCCACACATAGGCGGTGCTCACCGACTCGGCGGCCTCCAGGTCGTCCGGTACGAGGGTGACCAGCCGGTGCGCCCACACGGCGAGGGTGTGTTCGGGCCCGCCGCCCTCGGAGGCGCGGTGGAGCGCCTGCTCCAGACAGCCCCGGCCCTCCTCCGCGAACCCGCAGGCGAACCAGAAGTACCAGAGGCTGCCCGTGAGTTCGAGCGCGGTCTCCGGCTCGGGCGCCGCCAGGCACTCCTCGATCGCCAGCCGTAGATTGGCGTGCTCCGCGGTCAGCCGCTCCGCCCACATCCGCTGGCCCGGCCCCAGCCACTCCGCCTCGCCCTGACGGGCGATCCACCGGAAGTAGTCCCGGTGGCGGCGCCGGACCGACTCCCCCTCGCCGAGCCCGGCCAGCCACTCGGCGCCGAACGAGCGGACGGTGTCGAGCATCCGGTAGCGTCCCGCCACGCCCTCGCCGTCCCGTGTCACGATCGACTTCTCGCTGAGCGAGGCGAGCAGCGCGAGGACGTCCTCGGCGCTCAACGGGCCGCCGTGGCACACGAACTCGGCCGCCTCCACGTCCCAGCCGCCGACGAACACCGACAGCCGGGCCCACAGCAGCCGCTCCAGCGGTGTGCACAGCTCGTGGCTCCAGCCGATGGCCGTGCGCAGCGTCTGGTGCCGGGCCGGCTGTGGCCGGGCGGACGAGACGAGCAGGTCGAAACGCGAGCCCAGCCCTGCCAGCAGCCGGTCGAGAGGCAGGCCCCGCAGCCGTACGGCGGCGAGCTCCAGGGCCAGCGGGATCCCGTCGAGGCGGGCGCAGACCGCCGCCACACCGGCCCGATTGGCCTCGGTGAGCGCGAACGACGGCACCGCGGCAGCGGCCCGGGCCGCGAACAGCGCCACCGCGTCGTCCCGTTCGCCCAGCGGCAGCGGCGCCACCGCCAGCAACTGCTCGCCCGGTACCCCCAGCGCCTGACGGCTGGTCGCCAGTACCCGCAGCTCCGGTACCTCGGCCAGGAGTCTCTGCACGACGCGCGCGCACTCCTCCAGGACGTGCTCGCAGGTATCGAGGACGAGCAGCAGCGGCGGCCCGGTGAGGTGCTCGCACACGGCCCCGAGGAGGGGCCGCAGGGTCTGCTCGGTCAGCCGGGTCGTCTGCGCCACCGTGTTGGTCAGGAGGTCCGGATTCCTGAGCTCCGAGAGCTCCACCAGCCAGGTCCCGCCACGGAAGGCCGGCTTCGCGACATGCGCGGCACGCAGCGCGAGCCGGGACTTGCCGACACCTCCCGGCCCCGTCAGCGTCACCAGGCGCGCTGCCCCCAACAGCCCCGCCGTTTCGGCGAGTTCGAGCCTGCGGCCGATGAACTCGTTCGGCTCGGCGGGAAGGTTGCCGGTCCTGCCGCCCTGCACAGAGGCCGCCATCGTCCCCCCTCACCGCAACCCGACGGTAGGTCACCCTAGCCCCTGACGGGGAACCGGAATCCGGCGTAGCGTGGAAGCGGTGTCGCCCCGTCGAGGGAGGCCTGCGATGGCCCTCGGATCCGCTGTGACGACCGTGGGTCAGATGCGCCACGGCGACCATCTGCTCCTCGGCTACGACACGGACGAGGAGCGCGAGACCGTCCTCGCCGCGTTCCTGCTCGACGGCCTGGCCAGCGGCCATCGCGGACTGCTCCTGCCGCCGGCCGACATGCCCGCGGGTGTCGCCCTGTCCTTCCTGGAGGCGCACGGCTGCCGGGTCGACGAGGAGGTCGCGGCCGGCCGGCTGTGCGTCGACGCCCATCTCGCGACCCCCGAAGGGCTGTGGGACCTGGACGAGATGATCCGCCGCGAGACGCGCCGCGCGGTCGGCGACGGTTTCCTGGGGCTGCGGGTGTGCACGGAGATCCTGCGCGCGCAGGCGGGGAAGGGGCTCAAGACGCTCCACGACAGCGAACTACTGCTCGACCCCGTGTTCGCCGCACTGCCGGTGCTCGGCATCTGCCAGTACGACAGCCGGGTCTTCGACGAGACCGAACTCGCCCCGCTCGCCGGGCTCCACCACGGCCTGGTGGGCGCCGACCACGTGTGGCGCGACGACCTGCTGTCCATCACCCGCACCTTCGCACCCCCCGGACTCGCCCTCGCCGGGGAGGTGGACGACACCAACGTCACCGCCGTCGCCCGCGCCCTGCACGCGGAACGGGCCCGCCCCGCGAGCGGCGCCCGCATCCGACTCGACCTGCACGAACTGCACTTCATCGACGTCGGCGCACTGCGCCTGCTGGTCTTCTCCGCTCTCGCCCTCTCCGCGGAGGACGGCACCCTCGTCCTGTCGGGAGTCGCCCCGCACATCCAGCGGGTGATGCGGGTGACCGGCTGGGACCGCGTTCCCGGCCTGCGCTTCGAACCGGACGGAGACACACCATGACCCGCACACGCTTCGTCCACCAGGCCCTCCGCTACGGCTCGGACCGCGAGTTCCTCGCCGTGACGGCCGACTTCGTCACCGAGGGCCTCGACGCCGGAGACGCCGTCCTCGCGGTGGTGAGCCCGCACAACATCACCCTGCTCGCCGAGGCACTCGGCGACCGCGCCCGCGAGGTCGAGTTCGTCGACGCCCACGACTGGTACGACTACCCGTCCCGCACCCTGGGCCGCTATCACGCCTACTGCGACCGGCACGGCACCGCCCGACGTGTGCGCGTCATCGGCGAACCCGTCTGGGCGGGCCGCAGCGCCTTCGAGACCCGGGAGTGGATGCGCTACGAGTCCCTCCTGAACGTCGCCTTCGCCGGCTCGGGCCACCGGATCCTCTGCCCGTACGACATCCACGCACTGCCCGCCGACATCGTCCGCACCGCGGCCCGCACCCACCCCGAACTCACGGACGGAACAGCCGACTTCACCGAGCCCACGGAGTTCTGCGCGCAGTGCGACGAGCCAAGGCCCGCCCGCCTGCCCCCGGGCCCGGACGACCTCCCCTTCACCCGCGGTGGCTCGGCCGCCGTGCGCCAGGGGCTCGCGGCGTACGCCCGCCGCGTCGGCCTGCCGGAGCAGCGGACGTACGACCTGGTGGCGGCGGTGCACGAGAGCGTCGTCAACGCCCTGCGCTACGGCGGCGGACGGGGCGTCGTACGACTGCGCAGCGACCCCGAGTACGTCATCTGCGAGATCCGGGACGGGGGAACGCACACCTCGGCGCCCCGACCGGCCTTCCCCGGCCACCTGCCGCCCGAGCCGCGCGCCCCGGGCGGTCACGGGATGTGGCTCGTACGGCAGTTGACGGACCTGGTCACCGAGGACCTGGACCCGACGGGCTCGGCCGTGCAGTTGTACTTCCGTCGGCCGGCAGCGTGAACTCGTAGACCAGTGCCTCCTGTCGGGCGTCCAGTACGAGGTCGGTGATCTCCAGGGGGCGGGCGTACTGGTCGTGCACCCGGCGGGTGACCCGGACCGAGGGGGTGTCCGCGAGCGGGGTGATGGAGTCGCGGTGGTGCAGGGTCAGGCCCGCCTTGCGCATCCAGTCGTAGGCCCGCCGCAGCTGTGCCGACGCGTTGCCGTCGGCCCGTCCGCGATACCGGGCCAGCTCCTCGACCTCGGCGAGTGCCACGGCGGAGAAGGAGGTCACGGCCGTACGCCGGCCCGACTCGTAGCGGTGCATCAGGGTCGGCCGGTGCGGGGCGAGCCCCAGTGCCTCGGCGTGTTCCGGCGGGGGAGTCTCCCAGGTGACGGTCGCCCGGTCGGCCGCACCCGGGCCCGCGGTGTCGGCGCCGACCGGAAAGGCGAGCGTGGACGGAGCCCCGACCGGCGTCGCGGGAAGCGCGGCATGGCTGCCCCGCCGGTCGGTGGCGACCAGGCCGTCGCGGCGCAGCACCTGGAGCGCCTGCCGGACGGTCTCCCTGCTGACCTCGAAGTGCTCGGCCAACTTTCGCTCACCCGGCAGCCGTTCACCGGGTGGGACGGTGCCGTCGCGCAGCTCGCCGAGCAGCTCCGTGGCGATCCTCCAGTACAGGGGTCGGTCCTCGTGCGGGGTGGTGCGGGCCATGCCGCGCCTCCAGTCGGTGACGTGCCGTAGCCGTGCGGGCTCATTGCGCCACCAGATCTAGCATTGGTCTAAACCACAAGGGAAGGGCGGCCTGTGGGATCGACCGAAACCGGCCCACCCGTCACAGGGCCTCGTAGAGGGCGTCGATCAGCGCCATCTTCCGCGGGTCGTCGGCGATATGAGGCCCCATCCGGTTCATGACGTAACCGAGCGACACCTCCGCCTCGGGGTCGGCCAGCCCGCAGGAGCCACCGAACCCGTCGTGCCCGAAGGCCCGGGGATTGGGCCCGTACGACGTGTTCGCCCCGCTGAGCCACAACCCCAGCCCGATCTCGGTCTCGCTCTCGAAACCGGCGCCCAGCACCAGGTCCCGGCAGCTGCCCTGTCCCTCGCGCACCCGCTCGGCCGCCTCGGGCGACAGGATGCGACGGCCGTCCCACGTGCCACGTCCCGCGAAGACGCCGTACAGCTGGGACACGGCACGGGCGGTCCCGTGGCCGTTGGCGGCGGGGATCTCGGCGGCCCGCCACTCGGGTGTGTTCGCCTCGGTCGCACCGGCCGGCGGGTTGGCCAGCGCGGCCAGCGCGAGGGGCGCCAACTGGCTGAAGATCGCGGCCTGTTCACTGCTCGACGCGGCCGGCGGATGGACCAGCTCGGCCGCGCGCCCGTACTCCTTCTCCGGCAGCCCCACGGTGAAGTCGATGCCGAGCGGCCCGGTCACCTCCCGCTCCAGGAAGGCTCCCGGAAGCAGCCCCGACACCCGCCGCACCACCTCGCCGACCAGGAAGCCGTACGTCAGCGCGTGGTACCCGGACCGCGAGCCCGGCTCCCACCAGGGCTCCGTCTCCGCGAGCCGCCGCGTGGTCAACTCCCAGTCGTAGAGCTGCTCCAGTGAGTGCGGCTCCCGCGGCCCGGACAGCCCCGCCCGATGCGACAACAGATGCCGTACGAGCACGTTCTCCTTGCCCGCCGCGGCGAACTCGGGCCAGTACCCGGCCACCGGCGCGTCGAAGTCCAGCAGTCCCCGGTCGGCGAGGATGTGCGCGCACAGGGCCACGGGCCCCTTCGAGGTCGACCACACATTGACCAGCGTGTCCCGCTCCCACGCCCGCGTGCGCGCGGCGTCCGCCCACCCGCCCCACAGATCCACCACGGTCCGCCCGCCGACCGTGACGGCGACCGCAGCCCCCAGCTCGCCCCGCTCCCGGAAGTTCTCCTCGAACGCGACACGCACCGCCGCGAAACGCTCGTCGCAGTGGCCC
The DNA here is from genome assembly GCF_053592055.1 of Streptomyces sp. NPDC002817. Taxonomy (NCBI): domain Bacteria; kingdom Bacillati; phylum Actinomycetota; class Actinomycetes; order Kitasatosporales; family Streptomycetaceae; genus Streptomyces; species Streptomyces sp. NPDC002817. Next base: position 59,680 of record NZ_JBSFUY010000040.1, on the reverse strand, counting down.
TGAACGTGGGCTTCGTGCTCGGACATGGCTGGCCTCCGTCGTCCGCCGACAACCCGGACCGCGACACTGCGGTCCGGGCCCGATGAACGTACCGACTGGTCGGACTGGAGGGAAGACCCGGTTCCTCAGGCGTACGAGCGCAGCCAGCGCAACTTGAGCGCCTGCTGGTAGGGGCCGCCGCCCTCGTGGTCGTTGAAGTCGTAGACCTCGATCTCCTTGTCGTCGTGCGCCCAGGCGTTGAACGCGGCGAAGACCGTGGACGGCGGGCAGGTCTGGTCCTCCAGGGCCGCCGAGAACAGGGCCGGGGCGCGGCCGCGGGCGGCGAAGTGGACGGCGTCGAAGTACGACAGGGTGCGCAGGGCGTCCTCGGTGCGGCCGCGGTGGGTCTTGAGGAACAGGCCGATCTCACGGTACGGGTGACGGTCTGTCAGAACCGCCGCCCGCGGGTAGTCGCAGAGGAACGGCACGTCCGGCGCGACGGCCACCAGGTCCGGGACCAGACCGCCCACGGCGATCGTGATGCCGCCGCCCTGGCTCGTGCCGAGCACGACCGTGCGGGAGGCGTCGGTCGCGGGATGCGAACGGGCCGCCTCGACGGCGCGCACCCCGTCCGTGAACACCCGGCGGTAGTAGTAGTTCTCGGGCGCGTCGATGCCGCGCGTCATGAAGCCGGGGTAGGCGGGCGCCCCGCCCACCGGATCCGCGGTGCCGCCGCCCCCGCCCCACGCGCTGCCCTGGCCGCGGGTGTCCATCACGAAGTGCGCCCGGCCCGTGGACGCCCACAGCAGATGCTCGTGCGGCAGCCCGCGCCCACCTCCGTACCCGATGAACTCCACGACCAGCGGCACCGGTTCGGCGGCCCCGGCGGGCAGCGTCAGCCAGCCCTTCACCGGGTGCCCGCCGAACCCCGCGAACGTGACGTCGTACACCTCGACGGTCGTCAGACCGGTGTCGACGAGTTCGAAACGGGCGTCCAGGTCGTGCCCACGGGCCTCCTGGAGGGTCTTGGACCAGAACGTGTCGAAGTCCTCGGGCTCGACGGACGCGCTGCGGTACTCGTGGAGCTCGTCGAGGGGGAGGTCGAACAGGGCCATGCAGGACCGCCTTTGAAGAGGGCCGGTGATGATCACACCGTACGTGTGACGTCGGACGACTCGCCAGGCCTTTGGCCGGTTACCTGTCTACGATGACGCCATGACGTCAGCCGTGGATCTGCTGGTCAAGGACGCCGAACTACTGGTCGTGGACGGGGATCGGGAGATCCGCGGCGGCTGGGTCGCCGTCGCCAATGGTCGGGTCACCGCCGTGGGTACTCCGGGAAGCGAACCCGAGGCCGCGACGACCGTCTCCGCGGCGGGACGGCTCGTCACCCCGGGCCTGGTCAACACGCACCATCACATCTACCAGAACCTCACCCGCTCCTACGCGCCCGCCGTGAACGGCACGCTCTTCTACCCGCTGTGGGCCGCCCTCGACGAGGAGGCCGCGTACGTCTCCGCGTACGTGGGGATGGCCGAGCTGCTCATGGGCGGCTGCACGACCTCCTCGGACCACCTCTACGTCCACCCCCGTCCACGCCTGGTCGACGCCGAGATCGGCGCCGCCCGCGACATCGGCTTCCGCTTCCACGCGACGCGCGGCTCGATGACCCGGTCCGTCGAGGACGGGGGACTGCCGCCGAGGAGCGTCACACAGAGCACGGACGAGGTGCTCGCCGACAGCGAGCGTCTGATCAAGGCCCACCACGACCCGGCACCGGGCGCCCTGATCCGCGTCGCGCTCGCCCCCTGCTCGCCGTTCTCGGTGACCAAGGAGGTCATGACGGCCACGGCCGAACTCGCCGAGCGCCACGACGTACGCCTCCACACCCACCTGGCCGAGGACCACGACGAGGACACGTACTGCCTGGAGACCTACGGCTGCCGGCCCGTGGAGTACTTCGAGGACTGCGGCTGGATGAGCGACCGGACCTGGGTCGCCCACTGCATCTACCCGAACGACGACGAGATGCGCCGCCTCGCGGCCGCGGGCGTCGGCGTGGCGCACTGCCCCAGCTCCAACATGCTGATCGGCGGCGGCACCGCCCGGGTGCGGGAGATGCGCGAACTCGGTCTGCCCGTCGGCATCGGCTGCGACGGCTCGGCCTCCACGGACCACGCCTCCCTCTGGATGGAGACCCGCAACGCCCTGCTGCTCGGCCGCTACCGTGGCGGCCCCGGTGCGATGACCGCGAGGGACGCCCTCGCCATGGCCACCCGTGGCTCGGCCCGCTGCCTCGGCCGTGATGAGGAGATCGGCCATCTGCGCCCCGGCGCCTGCGCCGACCTCGTCGTCTGGGACCTCCACGAGGTCGCCCTCGCGGGCGCGCTGAGCGACCCGGTGGAGGCCTGGCTGCGTTGCGGGCCCGCCCGGGCATGGACGACGGTGGTCGGCGGGCGGGTCCTCGTCGACCGCGGGGAACCGGTGCTGCCGGGGCTGGCGGGGGCGTTGCGGGACCACGGACGGATCGCCCGGCGGATGCAGGGGCTGGGCTGACGCAGGACCGCGGCCGCTCACGGGGACGGCTCACGCCCACCGCCACCGCGACCACTCCGGCTCGGTGCGCGCCCACTCCTCCTCCCACTCCGCCAGCCGGTGCCGCGTGGCCACATGCCGTACGGCGGCACGGCCCAGGAGGATCAGAGCGGCCGCGCCGCCCGTGGCGCAGGCGCCCATGGTGAGGGTGTGCTGCCAGACGGAGAAGCCGTCCGGGGGCGGCTTGACGTTACGGCCCCGGGAGTCGAACCACACCTCGACCACCTCACCGTCGCGCGTACCGCCCGGGACCCGCGCCGTGGCGGTCCGCTCGCTGCCGCCCGGCTCCGTCCAGCGGACAGTCGTGAGGTACGTGTGCTGTCGGGCGCCCTGCATCGTCGGCGGCGAGCCGGGATCCACGCCGACCACCTCGGCCCGCACGCTGTGCCGCTCGGCACGCTGGGACGCCGCCGTCGCCTGCGCCTCGGAACGGGCCCACCCGGCCGCGACCACCCCGGCGAGCGGCGCACCCACGAGCAGCAGCACGGCGACGGCCAGCGCCGTCCACGCCTCGATGACATCCGACCGGCGCCGCAGCGGATTCCGCCGCCACCGCCAGCCGCGCACCCGGGTTCGCATGTCGACCTCCGCACCGCGTACGCCTGCGAGTGCCCGCACAGAACCAGTACCCGCCCACAGCCTCGCTGCACAGGGGTGCCCGGCAGTGTTGCCGTGAAACGGAGGGATGGCCGCGAGGGTCAGCCGAACCGTTCGATCCGGATCCGCTCCACCGGCTGTCCCGCAGCGACCAGCAACCGCGACGCATGCTCCGCGAAGGCATTGGAGCCGCACACATAGGCCTCCCACCCACCGGGAGGCTGCTCGGCCAGGAGCGGCGCCACATGTGCGGCCGCCATACGTCCCACCGGCGCCCCCTGCGGTGCCCTGCGAGTGAAGACGGGTGTCGTCTCGGCGTCGAACTCACCCGCGTAGATGAGCTCCTCGGGACTGCGCGCCGACACCAGCAGCCGCAGCGGTACGGACAGGCCCTGTGCCCGGTGGTGCCGCACCATCGACATCAGCGGGACGACCCCGGAGCCGGCGCCGATCAGCAGCGCGGGCCGGTCGCCGGGCCAGGCGAAGAAGCCGCTGAGGGGGCCGCGCACCTCGACCTCGTCACCGGGCTTGGCGACCGTGTGGAACCAGCCCGACACCTCGCCGCCCTCGACAAGGTCCAGGGTCAGTTCGATGTGCCCCGCATCCTCGGGCGCGGACGCGATCGAGTAGTGGCGCTGGGCCACATAGCCGTCCTCGGCGGTCAGCCGCAGCATCAGATGCTGACCGGGCAGATGCCCCGCCCAGGCGGGCACCGCGAACCGGAAGGTGGCGGCGTGCGGAGTCTCCCGGCGGATCTCGGTGAGCGTGGCGGTCTGCCACAGCGCGGCGGCCCGGTTGCTCACGGCGATGCGCCCGGGCACGGCGAACCGCGTCGGCGGAGTGAAGGAAGGCGCTTCCATGGCCCGCTCAGTCACCGGAGTACCTCTGCTCCTCCCACGGGTTGCCCCGCGCGTGATAGCCGTTCTGCTCCCAGAACCCCGGCTCGTCCCGGTCGAGGAGCCGCAGGCCCGCGATCCACTTGGCGCTCTTCCAGAAGTACAGGTGCGGTACGAGCAGCCGCGCCGGCCCTCCGTGCTCGGGGGACAGCGGCTGCCCGTCGAACTCCCACGCGATCCACGCCTTGCCGCCGGTCACGTCGGCCAGCGGCAGGTTGGTGGTGTAGCCGGTGTGGGAGTAGGCCACGACATGGGTGGCGGACCCATGGGGGCGCACCGCGTCCAGGAACGCGTCCAGTGACACGCCCCCGAACCGCACCCCGAACTTCGACCAGCTCGTCACACAGTGGATGTCACCCTCGTACACCGAACCCGGCAGCGCGTGCGCCTCGTCCCAGTCCCAGGTGTGCGGTTCCTCGACCAGCCCGTCGACGCGGAAGGACCACTCGGCCGGCGACAGCTCCGGTGTGACCTCCGCGGACAGCACGGGCCAGTCGTCGCCCGCGTCGTACTGGCCGGGAGGCAGCCCGGTGTTGTGGACGCGGGGGCGTCCGGTGAAGCCTCGGGTGACGTTCATGGTTCAACCGTACGCTGTGGCCGGCGGTGCTCCGTCCCTGGTCAGGGCAGCGATCATTGCGGCCGTATGAACACTCCGCCGCCCTGGGAATAGCTGTTCGCCGATCTTCCTTCCGACTGGTGCCCGGCGCGAGCGAAGGAGAGTGGGAGCCATGCCCAAGGCGTACGTGTTCACGCGGTACGGCGGTCCGGAGACCGAGGCACTCGTCGAGGTCGAGCGGCCCGTGCCCGGCCCCGGACAGCTGCTGGTCGCCGTGCGTGTCGCAGGTGTGAATCCGGTCGACTGGAAGCTGCGGACCGGATACCGCCGGCCCACCGACACCGGCGAGCGCGTGTTCCCCGCCGTCCTCGGCAGCGAGGTCTCCGGTGTCGTCGAGGCGGTCGGTGACGGCGTCGACGGATTCGCCGCCGGGGACGAGGTCTTCGGCAACACCCTGACCGGCGGCTACGCCGAGTACACGCTGCTGCCCGTCGCCCTGGCCGCGCGCAAACCCGCCGGGCTGGCCTTCGCCGACGCCGCGACCCTGCCCGTGGCCGCCGCGACGGCGTACGACGGGGTGCGCCAACTGGACCTGCCCGCGGGGGCGACCCTGCTGGTCACCGGCGCGGGCGGCGGGGTCGGTGCCGCGGCCGTACAGATCGCCCGGGCGCTCGGAATCCGCGTGGTGGGCGTCGCGAGCGCGGGCAAGAAGGACTTCGTCGAGTCGCTGGGCGCCGTCCACGTCCCGTCGGGACCGGGCTGGTCCGACCGGGCGCGGGCGGCGGCTCCGGACCGCATCGACGGGGTCTACGACCTCGTCGGCGGCGAGGTGCTGACCGAGGCGGCGAAGCTGCTGACCGACCGGACGAAACTGATCACCGCGGGGGCGTCGGAGCAGGACGTGGAGCGGCTGGGCGGCGCCCGGGTGACCCGGGCCCGTAGCTCCGCCGTACTGGACGCCGTGGCGCGGTTGGTGGTGAAGGGCGATCTGGACCCGCAGGTCGTGCAGCGGTTCCCGCTCGCCGAGGCCGGGGATGCGTTGCGCACCGTCGAGGACGGTCATGCGCGCGGCAAGGTCGTGATCGAGGTCGCCGGATGAGCCACGGCACGAGGTCGGCGGGCACGCCCCGTCCCGGCATACCCCACATCCTCGACAACCCCGCGCTCGCCTCCCTGACGGGGCCGCACGCGCACTTCGCCGAGCGTCGCGGACGCGTCGTGCGCTACCCGCTGGACGTGTCGCCCTGGCTGGCGCTGCCCGACGAGCCGGACGCCGACGACTGGGCCGATCTCGCGGCGCTCGCGGGTCCCGGCGCCGAGGTCCCGCTGCCCGGCTACCGGGGCGAGGTGCCGGACGGCTGGGAGATCACGGCCCGCATCGACGGCGTACAGCTCGTCGACGACGGGGTGGCCGCCGCACCGGAACCGGAAGCCCTGCGTCTCGGCCCCGCCGACGTGCCCGAGATCCTCGACCTGGTCGAGCGCACCCGGCCCGGCCCCTTCCTGCCGCGCACCATCGAGATGGGTACCTACCTGGGCATACGTCGGGAGGGTGCCCTCGTGGCCATGGCGGGGGAGCGGCTCCACCCGCCCGGGTGGACCGAGATCAGCGCGGTCTGCACCGACCCCGCCTTCCGCGGCGAGGGCCTGGCGACCCGGCTGATCCACGCCGTCGCGTACGGCATCAGGGAGCGCGGTGAGACGCCGTTCCTGCACACGGCTGCGGGGAACACCGGCGCGATCCGGCTGTACCAGTCCCTGGGCTTCCGGCTCCGTCGTCAGACCGCGTTCGCCGCCGCACGGGCCCCGGAACGGCTGGTGGCCGTGTCCTAGCGTTCAGTCCTCCTGCGGGCCCGTCCAGGCGTTGTACCGCACGAGGTAGTCGGCGAACCGCGCGAGATCCTCCTCCGGCCAGTTCGCGAGCCGCTCCCGGAACGCGGCCCGGCGGCTCACGGTGACCTGGGCGAGGATCTGCCTGCCGGTCTCCGTCAGATGCAGTACCTGGACACGGTGGTCCTCCGGGTCCTGGCGCCGCTCGACGAGCGCGGCGCGTTCCAGCGCGGCCACCTGGCGGCTGACGGTGGACTTGTCGAGGGCGTAGTGCGCGGCGAGGTCGGTGGCCCGGCAGCCGTCGCGCTCCTCCAGGTGCCCGAGCAGCGTGTACGAGACCAGCGACAGCTCGGGGTGCATACGGCCCGCCGAGGCCCGGGCCCGCCGGGCGAAGATCGTCATCTCGCGCTGGATGCTCTCGACGGCCTCGGTTGCGTCCACGGGACCTCCTCCACGGTTCTGGTTGCATAGTACAACTTGGGGAGTTGTGCATGCCGACCATGGGAGATCGTGAGCGGGTAGGGTTGCTGCTTCCATGACTTCCACTTCTGCCTCCTCGCGCGACTCCGTCGTGGCGGCACTGCGCGCCGCGGGCTGTGTCTTCGCCGAGGACGAGGCCCGGTTGCTCCTCGCCGCCGCCCGCACCCCGGACGAACTCACGGCGATGGTGGACCGCCGCGCCGGCGGCGCCCCCCTCGAACTCGTCGTCGGCTGGGCCGAGTTCCGCGGGCTGCGGATCGCCGTGGAACCCGGGGTCTTCGTGCCCCGCCGCCGCACCGAGTTCCTGGTCGAACAGGCCCTGGCCCACGCCCCGGACGCCTCCGTCGTCGTGGACCTGTGCTGTGGCTCGGGCGCCGTGGGAGCGGCCCTCGCCGACGCGCTCGGCGGCGCCGAACTGCACGCCGCCGACATCGACCCGGCCGCGGTGGACTGCGCGGGCCGCAACATCGCCCCCTTCGGTGGCCATGTCCACGCGGGCGACCTCTACGAGGCGCTGCCCGAGCGACTGCGCGGCCGCGTCGACATCCTCGCGGCGAACGTGCCGTACGTCCCCTCCGACGAGGTCGCGTTGCTGCCCGCCGAGGCACGCGAACACGAGCCGCTGGTCGCCCTGGACGGGGGCAGCGACGGTCTGGACGTGCTGCGCAGGGTCGCCGCCGAGGCGCCCAAGTGGCTTGCGCCCGGCGGCTGTCTGCTCGTCGAGACGAGCGAACGACAGGCCTCCACGGCCGTCGACGCCTTCGCCCGCGGTGGACTGACAGCGCGGGTGGTCGTCTCCGAGGAGTGGTACGCCAACGTCGTGATCGGCGTCAGGTCGTAGCGCCGTCGCCGGAAGGGCTCGGCTCGGGCCGCTCGCGGTGGCCGTGGCCCGGGAGCCCGTCGCGCCAGTTCTCGGGACCCTTGCGCTCCCAGGTGCCGGCGACGGCACGGGAGGCCGTCCGGGTGCCGCCGTCGGACCGCGTACCGGCCACGTAGACCGTCTCGTCCCGCTTCAGGTCGTCGGCCCCGGAACCCTTGGCGCCCTCACGCAGGACGGTCGTGTCCGCGTTCACGGTCCACGTCCACTCGGCCCCGTCCTCGCTCTTGACGGTCACCTCGTCGCCGTCCACCTTCTCGACGGTGCCGCGCTGCCACACCCGGACGACCCACTCGCCGGTGTCCCGGTCCTTGACGGTCGTCTCGCCGTGCACGGCCTCGCCACCGGCGCCGAACCTCCAGCCGGGCCCGCGCCGTTCACCCGGTGCGTGCGGGGAGGAGGACGGCGAGCCGGAGGCGGCGGGCGTCGCCCCGCCGTCCGAACCCGACGAGGTGGCGGCGTAGGCGACCACCGTGCCGCCGAGGGTGAGGGCCGCGACCGCGGCCGCCGCGGTCACCGCCCGTGCGCGCACGGACCGACGTCGCCAGCGGTCTCGTAGCGGAGTGTCCTCGCCCGGCCCGACGAGTACCTCGGGCGGTGTCGCTTCCTGATCCGGACCGTGCGTCATGGCTCGCTCCCACCCGGCATTCCGATGCCACGCCTTGCTGAGATTGTGATGGGCGGCCGATAAGAGGCGGGTAACGAGTTCCTGTGAATCGGGAAGGTCAACTCGGCGTCTGGGCGCGGGCGATGAGCAGTGCCACGTCGTCGGAGTTGTCCGGCTGGTGCAGCGTGCGCAGCAGCAGGTCGCACACCTCCTCCAGCGGGCGGTCGGGGCCGTCGAGCAGGTCCAGGAGCGCGTCCAGGCGTTCGTCGAGGGGGTGTTGGCGGGTCTCGACGAGACCGTCCGTGTAGAACACCAGCCGGTCGCCGGGTTCCAGGTCGACGGTCGTGGTGGAGAAGGCGACCCCGCCCACGCCCAGCGGGGCCCCGGTGGGCAGGTCGAGGAGTTCCGGCTTGCGCCCCGCGCGCAGGCGGACGGGCGGCAGGTGGCCGGCGTTGGCGATCCGGCACTGGCGCAGATGCGGGTCGTGGATGGCGTAGACGCAGGTGGCGATGGAGTCCTTGAGGTCCTGGGTGATCCGGTCGAGGTGCTCCAGGAGCCGGGCCGGTTCCAGGTCCAGGGAGGCCAGGGTGTTCGTCGCGGTGCGCAGCCGGCCCATGGTCGCGGCGGCGTTGATGCCGCTGCCCATCACGTCGCCCACGACCAGCGCGGTCTTGCAGCCGTCGAGGGGGATCACGTCGAACCAGTCGCCCCCGACCTCGGCGGTCGCTCCCGCCGGCTGGTAGCGGGAGGCGACCTCCAGGCCGCCCGTCACCGGCGGATGGCTGGGCAGCAGACTGCGCTGCAGGGTCAGGGCGGTGTCGCGGGCGTTCTGGTACCAGCGGGCGTTGTCGATCTGCACGGCCGCGCGGGCCGCCAGCTCCCGGGCCAGCAGCAGGTCGTCCTCGCTGAAGGGCAGCGGGTTGCGGGTGCGTTTGAGGTCGAGGGCGCCGAGCACCTCGCCGCGCGCGATCAGCGGCACGGCCAGATACGAGTGGACGCCCGCGCGGGCCAGCTGTCCCGCCGCCTCGGGGGAGCGGGCGATGCGGGGCAGGTCGGCCTCCTCGACCTCGGCCACCATGACCGGCCGGCCCGTGCGCACGCACTCGGTGACGAGACGGTCGGCGCCGTACCGGGCGACCTGTCCGGGCGGGTCGGCGGCGCTGAGGGCCTCCGAGGGGTGGTCCGCCTGGACGGCGAGGGCACGGATCACGGCCGGCTCGGTGGGGCCGAGGATGCTGCGCCTGCCCTCCACCACCGCGTCCAGCAGATCCACGGCGGCGATGTCGGCGAGCTCCGGCACGGCGACGTCGGCCAGCTCACGGGCCGTGCGGTCCAGCTCCAGAGTGGTGCCGATCCGGGCGGAGGCGTCCGCGATGACCGCCAGGCGCCGCCGGGCCGCCTCCGCGGCTTCGGCCGCCCGGTGCTGCTCGGTGATGTCCACGACCGAGGCGGCGACGCCCAGCACGGTGCCGACCGCGTCCTCCAGCCGGTACAGCGAGATCGACCAGGCATGGTCCTCGTCCGGGTCGGCCGGGGTGCGGCCCAGGGTGTGCTGGTCGACGAGCGGGCGACCGGTCTCCAGTACCCCGCGTGCCGCGGCCTCGACGCCGTCGACGTCGATCTGCGGCAGGACCTCGCCCATGGTCCGGCCGATGTGCTCCTCGGCCGTGACGCCGTTGAGCCGTTCGAGTGCCGGGTTGACCGAGACGTACCGCAGATCGGTGTCCAGGACGGCGAGCCCGATGGGGGACTGGGAGATCATCCGCGTCGACAGCGCCACGTCCCGTTCCAGGCCGCGCACGGTGTTCTGGTCGGCCGCGAGCCCCAGCGCGTACACGTCCCCGCGGTCGTCGAGGAGCCGCATGTTGCGGAACTCCACCAGCCGCGTGCTGCCGTCCTTGCGCCGGATCGGAAAGGCACCGGCCCAGCCCTCGCCCGTGGCCATGACGTCGGCGAACAGCTTGACGACCAGGTCGAGGTACTGCTCATGAACCATGATCCGGGCGGCGAACTGCCCCAGTGCCTCGCGTGCCGAGTAGCCGAACAGCTCCTCGGCCTGCGGACTCCACAGCACGATCTTCCCCTCCGCGTCCAGGACCACCGAGGCCACACCGAGCACGTCGAGCAGCCCGCTGGGCCGCACCGCCCCGCGCACCGGCCCGTCGCCCTCGGCGACCGGAGACCCGGTTGCACTCATCGCACGCACCGCCTTCGACCGTCCACACGGCACGTCGTCCCCCGTGCCGACTCCCCTGTTGTACCGCGCTCAACCGTCGCCGGAGCGCCTCTGGCGCCCTCTTCCACCATCCCTCAACACGCCGGAGAGCGTCCGGCGACGTTAGCAGTACGCCGCCTCCCCTTTTTGGTCTGTACATGACTACGAAGCCCGGCCGGACTGTCCGCCGAGCACGCCCACCCCCACAGAGGAGTCGCCTGCCATGGCGGCGCGCCCGGCAACGTTGTCACGCCGTCCTCTGCGCCGCCCCACCCGCGTCGGCCGCCGACACCTGGACCGAGGTCGGCTCGGACCGCGCCGACCCCCTCACCGAGAGCCAGGGCCTGACCTCGGTCGAGGTCCCGGCCGGCAGCGCCAGCCGCCACACCGGGATCGGCACCAGTCTTCACTGGTCCTGTCGGCACAGTGGTGCTTTTCTGGGGATGTGGCGCGGTTCGCGGGGAACCCGTGGGTACCGCGCCACCGCCACGAGAGGAGCCGTCGTGATGGACCGATCGCATGAGGAGCCCGTCTCCATCGAGATCAGCGGATGCAGCAAGGAGGACGCCCGGATCGTGTTCGACACGCTGTCCACGTGCTTCGAGTCCGACCGGGGTGCCGACGAGGTGCCGCAGCAGCTTCACGAGACGCGGCCCATGGTGTGGCTCGGGACGTTCGAGGTCACCGACACGCACGAGTGTCCGCCGCCCGCGAGGCTGTCGTCCTCCGTCGAGGCCGACGCGCAGGGTGGCTACTGGGCGATCGAGCGGTTGCGCACCACGCTGGACTCCATGTTCACGGTGCGTGATCTGTCGTCGGCGTCCGGGGATCAGGAGCGGGAGCTGCACGTTCGTCTGGAGAGCCGCTGAGTGTGGCGTTGTCAGTTGTCTGCGGGGCGGTGAGGGCTGATCGCGCGGTTCCCCGCGCCCCTTTGGGGCGCGAGTAGGTGCCGTACGGCCTCCCGGTACACGGCGTGAACTGTCCGCAGGTCCGCCAGGCAGGCCCGTTCGTCCGTGCCGTGCAGGCCCTCGTACCGCACGCCGAAACCCGCCGTGGCCGGGATGCCTTCCGCCGCCAGCAGGTTGCCGATGTTCGACGGGCCCGCCGTCTTCGCCCGGACCGTCAGCCCCGCACGGGTGGCCGCGTCCAGGAGCGCGGCGGCGGGCTGCTCGTGCTCGGCGAGACGGAAGGGTGGCCAGGAGGCCACCGGAGTGACCGTGGCCGGTGTGCCCAGCTCTGCCGCCGCCGCGCGCACCAGGGCTTCCGCCGCCCGGGCGTCGAAGGTGGGCGTCGTGCGGATGTCCACGCCAACCTCGCAGCGGTCCGGCACCACCGAGAAGCCCTCGCCGCCCCGGATCGAGGTCACCGTCAGCTTCGGCGGCAACGGGAACTCCCCGTGGGCGCCCGGTAGTTCGCTCTCCTCCAGGAGCCGTACGAGCCGCGCCGCAAGGGACACCGCACCCGGCGTCGTACGCCTCGACCCCGAGTGCCCCGACTCCGCGTGCACCGCGATCGTCGCCCGCCAGAACCCCCGCCCGCCGACCACCACCTCATCCGGCCCGGGGTAGCCGATCATCACCCCCGCCGGACGCACCGCCGCCGGATCGGCCAGATAGGCGCGGGCGCCGCCGAAGCCGCCGGTGTGCTCGTCGACGTCCAGCAGGACCGCGAGCCCGCCGCGGAACGTACGGCCGCGCAGCTTTGCCGCGATGTCGCAGAACATCGCCGCCGCGAGCTTGGAGTCGGCCGCTCCCCGCCCCCGCAGCCAGCCGTCCACGACGTCCCCGCAGTCCGGCGGGAACGACCAGGCGCCCTCGTCGCCGTAGGGGGCGGTGTCCACGCAGGCGTCCAGCGCCCACCACGGTCCGGGCAGGCCGCCCGAGACCTCCACCAGCAGGCCGGTGAGGCTGCCCCCGTCGTCGTACAGGCGCCGATGCGGCAGCTCCCGCGTGGCCAGCCAGTCCTCCAGAACGCCCAGGACAGGGGCGTAGTCGTCGATTCCGCCGCGGCTCGGGCGGCGGATCAGCTGCTGGGCGAGTTCGACGATCTCCGCGGTCATGGGGCCACTGTGCCCGAGGGTGTCCCGTGTCACGCGTCCTCGATTATGCAACTAGTTGCATAAAGCCCCCGCCGTCCTCTACAACAGAAGTCACGACACCCGCGCACGGAGGGCCCCATGAGCCGTTACCCGCACCTGCTGAGCCCGCTGGACCTGGGCTTCACCACGCTGCCCAACCGGGTCCTCATGGGCTCCATGCACGTCGGCCTTGAGGAGGCCGAGCGCGGCTTCGAGCGGATGGCGGCGTTCTACGCGGCACGCGCGCGTGGGGGAGTGGGCCTGATCGTCACCGGCGGTATCGCGCCCAACGAGGCGGGACGGCCCTACGACGGCGGCGCGAAGCTCACCACCGAGGCGGAGGCCGAGCAGCACCGGGAGATCACCGAGGCGGTGCACCGCGAGGGCGGCCGCATCGCGATGCAGATCCTGCACTTCGGCCGGTACGCCTACCACGAGGGCCTCGTCGCGCCGAGCCCGATCCAGGCGCCGATCAGCTGGTTCCCGCCCCGTGAGCTCACCGACGCCGAGATCGAGCAGACCATCGACGACTACGCCCGCGCCGCCACTCTGGCCAAGCAGGCCGGTTACGACGGTGTCGAGATCATGGGCTCCGAGGGTTACCTCATCAACGAGTTCATCGCCACGCAGACCAACCGACGCACCGACCGCTGGGGCGGGTCGTACGAGAACCGCATGCGGTTCCCCGTCGAGATCGTGCGGCGGGTGCGCGAGGCCGTCGGCGAGGACTTCATCATCATCTATCGCCTGTCCATGCTGGATCTCGTCCCCGGTGGCTCCACCCACGACGAGGTCGTCACGCTCGCCAAGGCCGTCGAGGCGGTCGGCGCGACCATCATCAACACCGGCATCGGCTGGCACGAGGCCCGTATCCCCACCATCGCCACGTCGGTGCCGCGCGGCGCCTACACCTGGGTGACCAAGAAGCTCATGGGCGAGGTCGGCATCCCCCTCGTCACCACCAACCGCATCAACACTCCCGAAGTCGCCGAGGAGTTGCTCGCCGACGGGTACGCGGACATGGTGTCCATGGCCCGCCCGATGCTCGCCGACCCCGACTTCGTCACCAAGGCCGCGGCCGGCAAGCCCGAGGCCATCAACACCTGCATCGGCTGCAACCAGGCCTGCCTCGACCACACCTTCAGCGGTCAGATCACCTCCTGCCTGGTCAACCCGCGCGCCTGCCACGAGACCGAGCTGGTGCTGTCGCCGACCCGGCTGCGCAAGCGGGTCGCGGTCGTGGGCGCGGGCCCCGCGGGACTGGCCTGTGCCGTCTCGGCGGCCGAGCGCGGTCATGACGTGACGCTCTTCGACGCCGCGGGCGAGATCGGCGGCCAGCTCAACGTCGCCCGCCAGGTCCCCGGCAAGCAGGAGTTCGACGAGACCATCCGCTACTTCCGCCACCAGCTCGACTGGCACGACATCGACGTACGGCTGAACACCTGGGTCGCCGCCGAGGACCTCTCCGCCTTCGACGAGGTCGTCGTCGCCACCGGCGTCATCCCGCGCACCCCCGACATCCCCGGTGTCGACCACCCGAGCGTCGTCGGCTACCTCGACGTCCTGCGCGACCGCGTTCCCGTCGGCCGGCGGGTCGCCGTCCTCGGCGCGGGCGGCATCGGCTTCGACGTCGCCGAGTTCCTCACCGACGGCGGCGACAAGGCGCACGAGGACCCGGCGACGTACTTCCGGCTCTGGGGCGTCGACATGGACCACACCGGCCCCGGCGGACTCGCCGCCCCCGAGCGCCCCGCCCCGCCGCGCACCGTGCATCTGCTCCAGCGCAAGACCACCAAGGTCGGCGCGGGGCTCGGCAAGACCACCGGCTGGATCCACCGGACCGAACTCAAGCACCGCGGCGTCACCATGGTCCCGGGCGTGCGCTACGACCGGATCGACGACGCCGGACTCCATGTCACCGTCGGCGAGGAGAGCACCGTCCTGGAGGTCGACACCATCGTCCTGTGCACCGGACAGGAGCCGCGCCGCGACCTGTACGAGGCACTGGTCGCCGCCGGTGTCGGAGCCCACCTCATCGGCGGTGCCGACGTGGCCGCCGAACTGGACGCCAAGCGGGCCATCAAGCAGGGCACCGAGGTAGCGGCCGCCCTCTAGGGGGCCGTCCCTAGGATGACTCCATGTCACTCCCGCACGCGATTCTCACCGCCCTGCTGGAACGGCCGTCCTCGGGGCTGGAGCTGACCCGCCGTTTCGACAAGTCGATCGGCTACTTCTGGTCGGCGACGCATCAGCAGATCTATCGCGAGCTGGGAAAACTCGAGGCGGAGGGCCACATC
The DNA here is from genome assembly GCF_053592055.1 of Streptomyces sp. NPDC002817. NCBI lineage: Bacteria > Bacillati > Actinomycetota > Actinomycetes > Kitasatosporales > Streptomycetaceae > Streptomyces > Streptomyces sp. NPDC002817. Next base: position 44,674 of record NZ_JBSFUY010000040.1, on the reverse strand, counting down.
CGGGCCCTGGCACCGGAGCAGCCGGCGCGTGGGCAGAAGAAGCGGTACGAGGTGCTGCCGGCGGGCCGGGACGAACTGGCCCGCTGGACCGCCGCGTCCCAGGACCCCAAGCAGTACCGCGACAGCCTGTTTCTGCGGCTGCGGTCGGCAGCCGTGGTCGGCACCGAGGGCATCGAGGCCGATCTGCGCCGCCATCTGGAGGTGCACGGCAAGCTGCTGGCCGAGTACGAGAAGATCGAGAAGCGGGACTTCCCGCCCGGGAAGGACAGCCCGCAGGACCGGTTGCAGCACCTGATCCTGCGGGCGGGGATCGATCTGGAGACCTTCTGGACGCGGTGGCTCACCCACGCGCTGGAGGAGTTCGCCGAGCTGCCCGATCAGAGCCGGTAGGGCTTGGCGCGACGGCGCAGGAACCAGGCCGCCGCGATACCGCCGATCCCGACGAGGGCGGCGCCGGCACCGAGGGTGAGCGGACCGTAGTCCTTGGCGGCACCGCCGAGGCCGCCCATGACGCCGCGCGACGGGGAGGCGGTGGCGGAGATCGTGGGGGTGGTCGTCGTCGAGACGATGACCGACTGGGTGCCCGCCGTGCTGTTGTTCGAGCACATGACGATGACGGTGTAGGTACCGGGGCTCACGTTCGACCAGGCGGCCGACTGCAGGGAAGTCGTCCCCGACAGCGTCACCTGACGGCCCTGGGCGAAGTTCGCCTGGCTGCTGTTCAGGAGCGAGGCGGTGCCCCAGCTCCCGTTGACCTGGGTGCAGGCACTGGTCGTGACGGACACCGTGGATCCGGTGGTGCTGACGGAAATCCCCGAAGCCGCGACCGCCGGTACGGCGGCCAGCGCGATGGCGGCGGCAGCGGTCAGGCCGGAGCGGAGGAGAAGCTGAGTAGTACGCATGGACTGCCCTCCGGCGGCACGGTTGGCGGTACATCCGTAGCGCCGCCGAGGTCGGGAATCACCCGTGCGCCTCAGGGGCAGCCAATGTGCCCGCGGCCCGGCGCGCACCCGGACCGCCTCCGGGCAGGTGACGGATTCCTTCGTACGGCCCAGACGTGAGGTGCCGTCACGGCTTCCCGGCGGCGGTCGTCACCGTCCGCTCCGCCGAGAATCCGCCCCAGGTCCCGTCGGGCAGCCTGGCCCGGATCCGCACCCGATGGGTGACCCCGGCATCCCGGCCCACATAGAAGTCGTACGTCGCCCGGCCGCTCGGCGGGTTCCCGCCGAACACCAGGGAGGTGGCCGGACGGCCGTCCAGGTGGACCTGGTACTCCGTGACCACGCCGTCCGCGCGGGGCGGGATCCAGGAGAGGTCGAGGTAGTACGCCCCGTCGTCGCCGAGACGCGTCGTCGCGCGGAAGTCGGTGGGTGCCGTGCCGCGACCGTCGTCGGCGCCCGGCGCGGTGGTGAGGCGGACGGTGTCGCTCGCCGGCGAGACGTTGTCGGCCGCGTCCCGGGCGCGCACGGTGAAGGCGTAGCGGGTACCCGGCCGCAGCCCCGTCACCACCGTCGCCGTCTGGTTCCCGCCCACGCTGTGGATCTTCGTGGCGCCCTGATGGATGTCGTACGACAGCACACGCCGGTCGTCCGAGGACGCGGACCAGGACAGCTGTACGGCCCGGCTGCCGATCACCCGGCCCCGCGGCCTCCCGGGTGCCGTCGGCGCCGAACCGTCCGCCGTCACGGCCGCCGGCGTGGTGGTGCGGACCTCCCGGCTGCTCGGGCCCACCTGCCCGTCGGTGTCCCGAGCCCGCACGGTGAAGACGTATGTGGTGGACGGCCTGAGCCTGGTGACGTCCACCATGTGCTGGGAACCCGGTACCTCCTTCACTTTCGTGGTGCCGCGATACACCTCGTAGGCCTTGACGTCCCCGTCGGCGGCGTTCCACATGACGTGCACGCTGGTCGCGCTGCCGGCCGCGGCGGTGATGCCCACGGGCGCCGCGGGGAGCCGGCGGGTCTCGCCGTCACCGCTCCAGGCGCAGGAGGCGAGGAGCGTGAGCACCCCGCAGAGCATTCCGCGGAGGGCGAGGGCACGGCGCATGGGACGGCCTCCCCGGGACGGTATTGGTCCGGACCAATATGACGCCGTCGGTGGGAGAACATCAAGAGGGCCGTCGTGGGTGACCGGACGGAACGGTTACGTATGCTGAAGCTCCTCACGGTCGAACTCCCCTTGAGGGATCGGGAGTTCGTGCCGTTGGCGCGGGCCGCTGTCGTCGCTGTTCCCGCGCCGGACGCGGGCGGCCGGGCGGCCGGAGCCGACGTGGGCTCAGGCGCCCGGCCCCTGTCGGCAGTTCGGGGACATGTGCCGCCGGCCATGGGGTGTGCACCGTCCGGCCCCCTATCGGTGGCCGCTTGATCGGAACAGCAGCAGATTTGGCTGAGTGTCCGTCAATGTCCCCCAGGAGAGGGTCCCTCATCGTGCGTGTCCAGTCACTGACGCTGGCCGCGGCAGGCGCCGCCCTGCTCGCCGCTCCGACGATGTCGCCCGCTGTCGAGCCGACGGCCCGGCAGGAGCCGGTGGCCGCTCGGCACGAGGGCGACGTCCGTGCCGCCGACCTCCTGGCCAAGGTGCGTGACTGCACCCAGGTCTCCCGCGGCCGCTACCGCAGCGACGACGGCCGGCCCGCGACCATCCCCGTCTGCGGCACCCGGGAGGCCGTCTTCTGGAAGGCGGACATGGACATCGACTGCGACGGACAGCGGGGCCTGCGCTGCAACCGCGGTACCGACCCGGCCTTCACCGACGCCACCGCCTACCAGCAGTCCAACGGCCGCCAGCTGAACGCCGAACGCCTCCCGTACATCGTCGTGCCCACCCCGAGCACCGTCTGGGACTACCGCGCGAGCGGCGTCCGCGGCGGCTCGGTCGCCGCCGTCATCTACCGGGACCGGGTGCAGTACGCGGTGGTCGGCGACGTGGGTCCGCGCAACATCATCGGTGAGGCCTCCTACGCCAGCGCCGAGGCGCTCGGCATCGACCCCGACCCGCGCGGCGGCGGCACTGCCTCCGGGGTCACCTACATCGTCTTCAAGGACTCGCAGGTGAAACCCATCGAGGACCATGCCGCCGCCATCGCCACGGGGGAGCGGCTCGCGCGCCTCTTCGTGCGCGGCAGCTGAGCTCCGGCAGCGTCAGACCGCCGACCAGCCGTCGTCGACCGGCAGGACCACGCCGTTGATGTTGCTCGCCGCGTCCGAGGCGAGGAAGACGATCGCGGCGGCCTGCTCCTCGGGCCGGGCGAGTCTGCCGACGTTGACGAAGTGCGGGCCGAGCGCCGCGGGGCCGTGCGCCTCGCGGTCGGCGTCCACCACGATCCCGGTCGCGGTGCCGCCCGGCGCGATGGCGTTCGCCCGGATGCCCTGCTTGCGGTACATGACGGCCAGGGACTTGGTCAGCCCGACGACGCCGTGCTTCGAGGCGGTGTACGCCGCGCCCGCCGCGCTGCCGCGCAGCCCTGCCTCGGAGGCGGTGTTGACGACCGCGCCCCTGCCCGCCGCCAGCATGTGCGGCAGCACCGCGCGCGTGAGCAGGAACGGGGCGGTCAGGTTGACCCGGATGACCCGCTCCCACTCGGCGTCGTCCACGTCCGCAAGGGCCGACATCCGGTCCATGATCCCGGCGTTGTTCACCAGCACGTCCACGCCGCCGAAGCGCTCCACCGCGGTCGCGGCCACCTGGTCGACGACGGCCTGGTCGCTCAGGTCCCCGGTGACGGCCACGGCGGTGCCGCCCGCCTCCTCGATCTCCTTGACGACCGTCCGAGCGCCCTCGGCGTTGAGATCCGCGACCAGGACCTTGGCGCCCTCGGCGGCGAAGGCCAAGGCGGCGGCGCGCCCGATGCCCGAGCTCGCTCCGGTGACGATCACGCTGCGTCCGTCGAGTCCAGTGGCCATGGCAGTTCCTGTCTGTGCGGTGCGAGGGCGGTGTACCCGGTGGGGGCTCACTCTACGACTTAATGTCTGTGAGTGACAGAAACTCGTGGTGGAGAATTCCGGGAGACCGATCACCGGAGCCGGAGGACCACATGACCGCAGCCAGCGGACGTACCGGACGACCGCCCCTCACCGAGGAGCGCAAGGCCGAGACCCGGCTGGAGATCGCCCGGGCCGCGGTGGAGCTGTTCGTCGGCCAGGGCGTCGCGGCGACCACCGGCGAGCAGATCGGCCAGGCGGTCGGCGTCTCGGCACGCACCGTCTGGCGCTACTTCCCGAGCAAGGAGAGCTGCGTCCAGCCGCTGTTCACGGCCGGCATCGACGTCATCGCCGCCTGTCTGCGGGAGTGGCCCCCCGGGCAGCCCCTGGAGGAGCTCCTCGACCGGCGCCTCGCGGCCGACCCCGCCTTCGTCGCGGGACCGGAACGGGCCACGGTGGGCTCACTGGTCCGCCTCACCCGCACCGAGCCGGGCCTGCGCGCCGTATGGCTCCAGACGTACGACGAGGCCGAGCCGGCGTTCGCCCGCGCCCTCGCCGAGCGGGCCGGGCTGCCGGCGGACGATCTGCGGCCCACCGTCCAGGCCGCGATGTTCAACGCGGCCCTGCGGTCGGCGGTGGAGCACTACGCCTGGCGTCCGGCGGAGGCGGAGGCCGACCGGGCGAGGGCGGAGGCGGACCTGGCGGCGACGATGCGCTCCGCCCTCGCGGTCGTGGCGGAGGGGCTCGCCTGAGTTCAGGCGGCGGTAGAGGTACGCCTGAGTCAGGGCTGCGGTAGCGGTACGCGTGGGTTCAGGTCTTGCGGTAGGTGTACGCTTCCGCGGCAGCCGCCTCCACCGTCGCCAGGTCGGCGCCCGTCGCCGCGGTGACCACCGCCGCCACCGCGCCCTCCACGAACGGAGCGTCCACCAGGCGGGTGTTGTCCGGGAGCTCGTCGCCCTCGGCGAGCAGCGCCTTCACGGTGAGCACCGCGCTGCCGAGATCGGTCAGGACCGCGACCCCGGCACCGCGGTCCACCGAGGCGGCGGCCGCGGCGATGAGCTCCGAGCTCGTGCCCAGCTCGCCGCCCTCGGTGCCGCCCGCCGGGGCGACGGGTACCGCGACACCACGGCCCGCCAGCCCCTTGGCGAGCTCCGCCACCGAAGCGGCCACGTCCGCGCTGTGCGAGACCAGCACGATCCCGACGAGCCCGCCGTCACTCACCGTCGGCCTCCACGAGCCCGGCGATCAGCAGTGAGGCCGAGGTGGCCCCGGGATCCTGATGCCCGATGCTGCGCTCACCGAGATAGCTCGCCCGCCCCTTGCGTGCCTGCAACGGCGTCGTCGCCAGCGCGCCCTCCTCGGCGGCGGCCCGTGCCGCGACGAAGCCGTCGCCGAGCGCGTCCACAGCCGGCACCAACGCGTCGATCATGGTCTTGTCGCCGGGCGAGGCACCACCCAGCGCCATCACCGCGTCCACCCCGGCCCGCAGCGCCTCGGCGAACCGGTCCTCACTCACCTCCGCGTCCTCCCCGAGCGCCTTGCCGGTCCGCCGCAGCAGCGTGCCGTACAGCGGCCCGGACGCCCCGCCGACCGTGGAGATGAGCTGGCGTCCGGCGAGCGTCAGCACCGCACCCGGCGTACCCGGCGTCTCCTTCTCCAGCACCGCCGTCACGGCGCGGAACCCCCGCAGCAGATTGCTGCCGTGGTCGGCGTCCCCGATGGGCGAGTCGAGGTCCGTCAGCCGTTCCGCCTCACGTTCGACGGACGCGGCGGTCGCTGTCATCCAACGGCGGAAGAAGTCGGCGTCGAGCACTGGATCTCCTTGCGTGGTAGGTACGTTGACTGCGTTGCCGCCCGCTCACATGCCCCAGCGCAGCCCCGCGGTCTTGACCGGCTCGTCCCACAGTCGCAGCAGCTCCTCGTCGATCTGGCACAGGCTGACCGAGGCGCCCGCCATGTCGAGGGAGGTGACGTAGTTGCCGACCAGCGTGCGGGCCACGGCCACGCCCCGGGCGGTGAGCACGCGCATCACCTCGGCGTTGAACCCGTACAGCTCCAGCAGCGGGGTCGCGCCCATGCCGTTGACCAGCAGCAGGACCGGGTTGCGCGGGTTCATGTCCTCCAGGATCGCGTTCACCGCGAAGTCGGCGATCTCGCCCGAGGTCATCATCGACCGCCGCTCCCGGCCCGGTTCGCCATGGATGCCGATGCCCAGCTCCAGCTCCCCGTCGGGCAGGTCGAAGGTGGGGCTGCCCTTGGCGTATGTGGTGCACGCGCTCAGCGCGACGCCGAAGCTGCGGGAGTTCTCGTTGACCTGGCGGGCGATCGCCTCCACCCGCTCCAGCGGCCGGCCCTCCTCCGCCGCGGCGCCCGCGATCTTCTCCACGAACAGGGTGGCGCCCGTGCCGCGCCGGCCGGCCGTGTACAGGCTGTCGGTGACCGCCACGTCATCGTTGACCAGCACCTTGGCGACCTGGACGCCCTCGTCCTCGGCGAGTTCGGCGGCCATGTCGAAGTTGAGGACGTCACCCGTGTAGTTCTTCACGATGAACAGCACGCCGGCCCCGCTGTCCACGGCGGCCGCCGCCCGCACCATCTGGTCCGGGACCGGGGACGTGAACACCTCACCGGGGCACGCCGCCGACAGCATGCCGGGGCCCACGAAACCACCGTGCAGCGGCTCGTGCCCCGAGCCGCCGCCGGAGATCAGCCCGACCTTGCCGGCCACGGGGGCGTCCCGCCGTACGATCACGCGGTTCTCGACATCGACGGTGAGTTCTGGATGGGCGGCCGCCAGGCCTCGCAGGGCGTCCGCGACAACGCTCTCCGGGACATTGATCAACATCTTCATGAGGACCTCCTGGTGACCGAAAGGCTGCTCCTGGCAGTATCGGTGTTCAGAAGGCGCGGGTCACGGGGGCGGGCTGGTCCCGGGTGCGTCATACGGCGTGCGGGGGTCAGCGGCCGCCGGGTCCGCCGCTGCCGAAGGAACCGCCGCTCCCCTCGCTCCACCGGGGCCGTTCCTTCTCCGGGCCGGTCCGGGTGGGGGAATTGCCGAACGCGGGCGACTGGTGCGGGGTCGTCCGGCGATCGCTCCGGGGCACCTCGTCGGGCTCCCGGTTCTCCACGACCTCACGGACGGGGCCGCCCTCCGGCAGCCGTGGCTGCTCCTCGGGGGTCGGCGGGGGCAGCTCGCGGCGCCGTAGGCGGGCACCCAGCCAGAAGGCACCGATCAGCAGCGTCACGACCACGACACCCGCGACGATCAGTCCGACGCCGAGGGCGCCGCGGCCCGCGGCCACGTCCATCCATGCGGTAGTCATGGCACGCGAGTACCCCTGGCGTCCCGCATGAACCGAAACGGATAAACGGGCCGCACCCCCGGGAACACCGGGTTTGACACGATCCACCGGGGCTACCCGCGCGGTGTGACAACGACGACGCAGCAGGAGCTCTTCCGATTCCTGGAGGACCGCTTCGCGTGTGCGCAGGCGTGCACCGAGTGCGCCCGGGCGTGCGCGCTGCGGGCGAGCCTCGTGGATCCGGACGGGACCGAGCAACAGGAACTCGTACGACGCAAGGGCATCATGTGCGCGGAGGTCTGCGACGCGACCTGCCGACTGCTGTCCGAGCAGAACCGCCTGGACGAGAACGGCATCCGCGTCCAGTTGGAGTGGTGCCGGACGGTGTGCCTGGAGACCGCGCACGCCTTCGACGGACTGCCGGGCGGCGAAGAGGGCGCGAAGGCCTGCCGGACGTGCGCACAGGCCTGCACGGACTTCATGGCCACACTGCACTGACCAGGGGCGGCCGCAGCCTCAGCCGAGGGTGTGTCCCAGGCGTAGGTTCCAGCGCCCCGCCCTGCCGCTGAGCTCGACCGCAGTCAGTGGCGGGACGTCCGTACGCCAGAACGCCGACTCCGGTGCGCCGAGCGCCCGGACGACCGCCGCGCGCACGATCTCGGGCTCGGCCACGGCGACGGTGCGCCCCTCCTCCTGGGCCGTCGTGTCCAGCCACGAGCCGACCCGGTCGCACACCGCGCGCACCGATTCGCCGCCGTGCGGCGCGGAGTCGGGGTCGGACAGCCAGCGCGCCAGCGATTCCGGCTCCTCGGCGCTCACCCCGGCCAGCGTCGAGCCGCGCCACCGTCCGGCGTCCAGAGCCGCCAGCAACACGGCGTCCGTGGCGTCGAGTCCGAGCGCGGCGGCCGTCTCGCGGCAGCGCACGGTGGGGGAGCAGACGACCTGGTCCGCCACCGGGAGCGAACCCACGGCGGCTTGGGCGAGGCGGCGGCCGGATGCGTCGAGAGAGCAGCCGTCATCGAATCGGGCCTCCCGGAGCGCCTTGGTGATCGCCGGTGAGATCAACGTCACTCGGCTCGTCATGCGCCCGTTCCCCCGCTCAACAGCCCCTCCAAGATCGGTACTTGACGGGCCGAACGGCCCTCCGCGGGCGCTCGGGGTGCTCCCGTGCGCTCTTGGCCGCGCCTCTCCCACGCGGTACCTTCTCGTCGATATCGACGACGGTTCGGTGGAAGCCGGTGGGATTCCGGCACGGTCGCGCCACTGTATGCCGGGAACGCCCTTCGGGTGCGGGCCGGGTGAGTCAGACCCGCCCCGTCGTCCTGTGCACCACTGACACGGGACGCGAGTTCCCCCAGGAGGTACCTGCCATGGCGCAGTCCGTCGCCCCGCCGACCACCGGTTCCACCGCGGTACCCGCAAAACTGCCGATCGGCGCCATCGCCCCCTGGGCGGCCTTCTTCGGCGTTCTGATGCTGGTCCTGCTCTACTTCGTCGGCGCCGAACAGGGTGCCACCTCCCTCATCTCCGGTGAGGGTGTCCATGAGTGGGTGCACGACGCCCGCCACCTGCTCGGCTTCCCCTGCCACTGACAGCGACGAGGAAGCCCCCTGCGCATGAACTCCGCAACTGTCAGAAACCTGCTGGTCCGCGGCATGCTCGCGGGCCTCGCCGCGGGCTTGGCCGCTCTCGTCGTCGCGTACTTCCTGGGTGAACCGCGCGTCGACCAGGCCATCGCCTTCGAGGAGGCCCACGCCCACGAGCACGGCGGCGAGGAACTCGTCAGCCGCACCCTGCAGTCCACCGCCGGCCTGTCCACCGGCGTCCTCGTCTACGGGGTCGCCTTCGGCGGCATCGCGGCGCTCGCGTACTGCTTCGCGCTGGGCCGCATCGGTCGCTTCGGGCCGCGCGCGAGCGCACTGCTCCTGGCGGCAGCCGGACTGGTCTGCGTCTACGTCGTCCCGTTCCTGAAGTACCCGGCCAATCCGCCGGCCGTGGGCGACCCCGACACCCTCAACCAGCGCACCGCGCTGTTCTTCCTGATGATCGTGCTCAGCGTGCTGCTGGCGATCGGCACCGTCATCCTGGGCAAGCGCCTCGCGCCGCGCCTGGGCAACTGGAACGCCACCCTCGCGGCGGGCGCGTTCTTCGTCCTCGCGGTCGGTCTGGCGTACGCCTTCCTGCCGTCGTTCAGCGAGGTCCCGGAGCACTTCCCGGCCGGCCTCCTGTGGCAGTACCGGCTTGCCGCCCTCGCCGTCCAGGTGACCCTGTGGACCTCCTTCGGGCTGGTCTTCGGGCTGCTGGCGGAGCGGCTGCTGACGCCCAGGACGGCTACGGAGAAGGCCGCCGCCGCGCGGCCGACTCCCGTGGCCCACTGAGCGGTTCAGGCGCCACCGCACCGACGAAAAGGGCTCCCGGTACTCCGGGGGCCCTTTCGTGTGCCCTCGCCATTCCCAATTTCTGGAACACGTTCTACCGTGTGCGCCGACAGGACCGGTCCCGGGGAGCCTGGAGGCGCCGTGCATCTCGAATACACGCCCGAGCAGCAGCGGCTGCGCACCGAACTGCGCGCCTACTTCGCCGAGCTGGTGCCCGAGGACTCGCTCGCCCGCCACGGCGACCGGCGTGAGCAGAAGCGCTACTACCGCGACATCATCCGGCGGCTCGGCGCCGACCGCTGGCTCGGCGTCGGCTGGCCCAAGGAGTACGGCGGACGCGGGCTGAGCGCGATCGAGCAGTTCATCTTCTTCGACGAGGCCGCCCAGGCCGGCGTGCCGCTGCCGCTCATGGCCCTGAACACCGTCGGACCGACGATCATGCAGTTCGGCACGGACGAACAGAAGGCGTACTTCCTGCCCAAGATCCTCTCCGGCGAGATCGACTTCGCGATCGGCTACAGCGAGCCCGACGCGGGCACGGACCTGGCGGCCCTGAAGACGCGCGCGGTGCGCGAGGGCGACGAGTATGTCGTCAACGGCCAGAAGATCTGGACGACCAACGGCGACACCGCCGACTGGGTCTGGCTCGCGACCCGTACCGACCCGGCCGCCCCGCCCCACAAGGGCATCAGCATGCTGCTGGTGCCGACCACCGACCCCGGCTACTCCTGCACCGTCATCAACACCCTCGCCGGTCACGACACCACGGCCAGCTACTACGAGGACATCCGCGTCCCCGTCACCCGCCGCGTCGGCGCCGAGAACCAGGGCTGGCGGCTGATCACCAACCAGCTCAACCACGAACGCGTCACCCTCGCCGCCCACGGCACCATGGCGATCCGCGCCCTGCACGACGTCCAGCGCTGGGCCACGGAGACCAAGCTCGCCGACGGCCGCCGCGTCGTCGACCTGCCCTGGGTGCGCAGGCTTCTCGCCCGGACGCACACCAGGCTGGAAGCCCTCAAGCTCCTCAACTGGCAGATGGTCAGCGCGGTCCAGGACGGCACGCTCACCCCGCAGGACGCCTCCGCGGTCAAGGTGTACGGCTCCGAGGCCCGCCGCGACGCCTACGCCTCGCTGATGGAGATCGTCGGCGCGGCGGGCGCCCTGAAGGAGGGCTCGGCGGGCACGGTGCTCCACGGAGAGCTGGAACGCGGCTACCGCTCGGCCGTGATCTTCACCTTCGGCGGCGGCAACAACGAGATCCAGCGGGAGATCATCTCGTGGATCGGTCTGGGTATGCCGAGGGTACGGCGTTAGCCTTCGAGACATGGGTGATCCCGGACTGTTCACACCGAAGTCGGTGACCTGGCAGATGCACGGCGACCCGATGATGTGGGTCGCCGGTGTCCGCGCGCTCTATTTCCAGGCCCTGCACCCGCGCGCGGTGCGCGGGGTCATACAGAACTCCGACTTCCGCAAGGACGCCTGGGGCCGGCTGCTGCGTACCGCGAACTTCGTCGGCACCATCAGCTACGGCACCACCGAGGCGGCGGAGAAGGCGGGTGCTCGCGTCCGGAAGATCCACACCATGCTGTCGGCCGTCGACCCGGACACGGGGGAGCGGTACGGCGTCGACGAACCCGAGCTGCTGCTGTGGGTGCACTGCGCCGAGGTCGATTCCTATCTGCACGTCGCGCGCCGCTCCGGATTCCGGCTCACCGACGAACTGGCCGACCGCTACATAGCCGAACAGCGGGTCGGCGCCCGCCTGGTGGGCCTCGACCCGGACGCCGTACCCGCCGACCAGGCCGAGATGGCCGCCTACTTCGAGAAGGTGCGCCCCGAACTCGCCGTCGGACCCGAGGCGCGCGCCGTGGACGACTTCCTGCTCCGCCCGCCGACGCACCGCCTCCTCGTCCCGGCGCGCGAGCTGCTGTGGCGGCGCGTGGCACACCTGGCGTACGCCGCTCTGCCGCCGTACGCCCACGAGCTCTACGGCAGGCCGGCCCCGAAACCCGCCACCGTCACCCGCCAGTTGCGTGCCACAGGCACCCTTTTGCGCGGTGTTCCCGCACGTCTTCGCTGGCAACTCCCGCCCAAACACATCCTCCGGGCCATGTCACGGCTCGGCCCCGGCTCGCGCCCGGCCCCGTACAAAGTGGGTAGATAGCTCGCCATACTGGACGGGCCAGGGGCGGGGCGAGACCATCGGGGGCGATCGCAGCAGATGGGGGACAGCAAGCTGATCCAGGGCCGCTACCGGCTGCTCGATCTGATCGGGCGCGGCGGCATGGGCGAGGTGTGGCGGGCGCGCGACGAGTCGCTGGGCCGTCGTGTCGCCGTGAAGTGCCTCAAACCGCTGGGCCCGTCCCATGACCAGTCCTTCACCCGGGTGCTGCGCGAGCGGTTCCGCCGTGAGGCCCGGGTGGCCGCCGCCCTCCAGCACCGCGGGGTCACCGTCGTCCATGACTTCGGAGAGTCCGACGGAATCCTCTACCTCGTCATGGAGTTGCTGGAGGGCCGCAACCTCAGCCAGCTCCTGGAGGACAACAAGCATCACCCGCTGCCCGTAGCGGACGTCGTGGAGATCGCCGACCAGGTGGCGGCCGCCCTCGCCTACACCCACCAACAGGGCATCGTGCACCGCGACTTGAAGCCCGCGAACATCATGCGGCTGACCGACGGCACGGTGAAGATCTGCGACTTCGGCATCGCCAGGCTCGGCCACGACATCGGCTTCACCTCCCGGCTCACCGGCACCGGCATCGCCATGGGCACCCCGCACTACATGTCGCCCGAGCAGATCGGCGGATCCGAGGTCGACCAGCGCAGCGACCTGTACTCGCTGGGGTGCGTGCTGTACGAGATCGCCACCGGGGCACCGCCGTTCGACCTCGACGACGCCTGGGCGATCCTCGTCGGCCACCGCGACACCCCGCCCCGCCCGCCGCGCAGCCACCGCGCGGAGGTGCCCGCGTACTTCGAGAAGATCATCCTGGACCTGCTGGCCAAGCTGCCCGAACAACGCCCGCACGACGCCCGCGAGTTGGGCCGCCGCATCAGCCTGGGGCGTACGACACCGACGTACGTGCCCACCGTGGTGACACCCCAGCCGACACTCAGGCCCGAGCCCACCGCCCGCGCGGCCCGTCTGCCGTCCTGGACCCGTGGCATGACCACCGGCCACAAGGCCACCGGCGCCGGCCTGGGCACCACGCCCCCGGACGCCGGAGCGGGGCTCACCGGCGAGTGGATCCCGCGGCCCACCACCGGACGACAGGCCGGGGGATCCAGCCCCGACGAATCGGCCGCCCCGACGCCGGAGGCCCTCACCGCCCTGACCGGACGGCACAACGCGGGGCTCAGCCTGGGCCGGCTGGGCCGCTGGTCGGAGGCAGGTGAGGTGCACCGCGCGGTGGCCGCCGAGCGCGAGCACCTGCTCGGCCCCGACCACCCGGACACCCTCGCCAGCCGCTACGAGGTCGCCTTCACCCTCAGCCGCACCGGCCGCGCCGCCGACGCCCTGCGCGAGTACAAGCACGTCGCCCGCAGCCGCAGTCTCTCCCTCGGCCCGGACCACCCCGACACCCTCGCCGCCCGCCAGGAGATGGCGTACGTGCTGGGCCAGCTGGGCCGCCACTTCGACGCCCACCAGGTCTACACGTCCGTCCTCGCCGCCCGTGAGCGCACCATGGGCCCCGACCACCCCGACACCCTGCGCTGCCGCCACAACCTCGCCTTCAACCTCAGCCGGCTCGGCCGTCTGGAGGACTCCTACCGCATGGCCTGCGACGTCGCGGCGGCCCGCGCGCGCGTCCTGGGGCCCGCCCACCCCGACACCCTGGTCACCCGCTACGAAGTCGCCTACGCGCTGGGCCAGTTGGGGCGCTGGCCGGAGGCCCTGCAGACCTACCACGAGGTCGCCGAGGCCCGCGCCCAGGCCCTCGGCTCCGACCACCCCGACACCCTCGCCGCCCGCTACGAGGTCGGCATCAGCCTGGGCCGCCTCGGCCGCAGCACGGAGGCGCTCCAGCTCTACCGCGACCTGATCGACGACCGCACCCGTGTCCACGGCCCCGCCCACCCCGAGACGCTCCGCGCCCGCCACGGCCTCGGTGTCAACCTCGGCCGCCTCGGCCGCTGGGAGGAGGCCCTCGCCGAGTCCCGCGACGTGTGCGCCATCCGCGAGCGTGTCCTCGGCCCGGAACACCCCGACACCCTGGTCAGCCGCCGCGAGGTCGCCGTGGGCCTCGGTTGGCTGGGCCGCTGGGCCGACGCCCTCACCGAGTACCGCAGAGTCGCCGCCGCCCGCGAACGCGTCCTCGGCGGCGACCACCCCGACACCCTCGCCAGCCGCAACGACGAGGCCCACTGCCTGGAACAGCTCGGCCGTGGCGCCGAGGCCGTGGAGCTGTACCGGAGGGTGGCGGTGCTGCGTCAGCAGCGGGCGTCCCAGGGGCCCTGACCCCGTCGCCGTACCGCCGTGCACCCCTGGCCGCCGACGATCATCGCGTGTTACGAAGAGACATGCCTGCACTCGAGGGACACACGTACGACGCCGTGATCGTCGGCGGGGGTCACAACGGCCTCGTCGCCGCCGCCTACCTGGCCCGGGCCGGACGCTCCGTCCTGGTCCTGGAGCGCCTCGACCACACCGGCGGCGCCGCGATCTCCAGCCGGCCCTTCGCCGGCGTCGACGCACGGCTGTCGCGCTACTCGTACCTGGTCAGCCTGCTCCCGAAGAAGATCGTCCGGGATCTGGGCCTGACCTTCCGGGTCCGCAAGCGCACCATCTCCTCGTACACCCCCGTCGAGCGCGACGGACAGCCCACCGGCCTCCTGGTGGGCGGCGGCGAGCGACGCACCCGCGAGGCCTTCGAGCGACTGACGGGCGGGAAGCACGAGTACGAGGCCTGGCAGCGCTTCTACGGTATGACCGGCCGCGTCGCCGAACGGGTCTTCCCGACCCTCACCGAACCGCTGCCCACGCAGGACGAGCTGCGGCGCCGGGTGGACGACGAGGAGGCCTGGCGGGCGTTGTTCGAGGAGCCCATCGGCGTGACGGTGGAGGACCGTTTCGCTGACGACCTGGTCCGGGGTGTCGTCCTCACCGACGCGCTGATCGGCACGTTCGCCGATGCGCATGACCCTTCACTGAAGCAGAACCGCTGCTTCCTGTACCACGTGATCGGCGGCGGCACCGGTGACTGGGACGTCCCCGTCGGCGGCATGGGCGCCCTCACCGACGCCCTGGCCGCCGCCGCCCGCGACGCGGGTGCCGTCATCGCCACCGGGCACGAGGCGGTGCGGATCGCCACGGACGGTCGTATGGCGGAGGTCGCGTTTCGGACGGCCGAGGGGGAGGGGACGGTGGCCGCCCGGCACGTCCTGGTGAACGCCTCCCCGCAGGCACTGGCGGACCTGACCGGCGACGAGCCGCCCGCCCCCGCGGAGGGTGCGCAGCTCAAGGTGAACATGCTGCTCAAGCGGCTGCCCCGACTGCGGGACAGCTCCGTCGACCCGCGCGCGGCGTTTTCCGGCACCTTCCACATCGCGGAGGGGTACGAGCAGCTCGCCGCCGCCTACGCCCAGGCCGCGGCCGGTGAGCTGCCCGCGGCCCCGCCGTCGGAGATCTACTGCCACTCGCTGACGGATCCGACGATCCTCGGCCCGGAGCTGGTGGAGCAGGGGTACCAGACGCTGACGTTGTTCGGCCTGCACACGCCCGCGCGGCTCTTCGAGGGCGACAACGACGCTGTCCGCGAGGAGTTGCTGAAGTCGACGCTCGCCCAGCTCGACGCCCAGCTCGCCGAGCCGCTGGCCGACTGTCTCGCCGTCGACGCGGACGGCCGGCCCTGCATCGAGGCGAAGACCCCGCTCGATCTGGAGCGGGACCTGCGACTGCCCGGGGGAAACATCTTCCATCGGGATCTGTCCTGGCCGTACGCCCGGGAAGGAGCCGGGCGTTGGGGCGTGGAGACGCGGCACGGGAATGTGCTGCTGTGCGGGGCGGGTGCGGTGCGTGGGGGTGGGGTCAGCGGGGTGCCGGGGCACAATGCGGCGATGGTGGTGCTGGGGGTGTCCGGAGACTGAAGGGCGGGCCGTCAGGTCGACGGTGGGCGCCAGGCCGGCCTGAGGGGGTAGCGCTCCGCCAACTCCTCGTATCGGGAACGGACTTGCAGGAGCGGCAGACGCGCGGCGGTGGCGTACTTCGGCAGGCCCGACTCCTTGATCTCCTCCTGGGGATCGATTCCGGGGGAGACACCGTCGTGGTCTCTGGAGAGCAGCATTCGGTCGACCTCGTCGCTCTCCAGGGTCGCGAGGGACCACAGGGCCTCGCGCCTCGTCTCCTCAAGGCTGTGAGCCATGGCCTCGCGCAACGTGTCACGGGCCGCCGAGTCTCCGAGCGTCGCCCGCGCCGCCGCCACCCGGGAACGGACTTCCTGGTACTCGGCCGCCCGAAGTTTCGACAGCGTCTGGATCACTCGTGGATCGCCGATGCCGACGAGCGCCTGGACGATGGTCAGAAGGAGGTCGTCGTCCGGGTGCGCTTCGCCGTCGACCCGCCTGAGCGCGGCCAGCAGAGGATCGACAGCCTTGCGGTCGCCCAAGTGGCCCAGTGCTTGGACGACGGACCTGTGCGGCACGCCGTGGTCATCGCTCAGGGTGCCGAGCAGGGGCTCCACCGCCCGGGAGTCGCCGAGGAGCCCGAGCGCCTGTGCAACGGCGGGGTCCAGGACGCCCCCGGTGGGGGTCTGGTCAGCCGGGAACAGGGCCGCGGTACGTTCGTGCGTGACATCGCGGTGCCCGCCGGTCACGGGATCGATCTCCAATTCGTCGCCACCGACGCGGTCGACCTCAACTTCGACTATCCATCGCTGCCCGGCCAGGCCGATCTCCTGCGGCAGGCCCTGCGCGAGGTGGCCGGCTCCGGTGATCTCGAATCGCTGCTGTCCTACCAGCCGCACCGAGGACGTTCACAGGACAGAGCCACGATCGCGCGGCATCTGAGGCGTCGGGGCATCACCCCTGACGCGGACCAGATCCTCGTCGTCAACGGTGCGGAGCACGGCCTCGCCGTCACCGTCATGGCCACGCTCAACGCCGGCGAGGTCGTCGCGGCCGACGCACTCACGTACCCGGGTTTCAAGGTGCTCGCGCATGCCCTTCGGCTGGATCTGCAACCCCTGCCCACCACTACTGGCGGGCCGGATCTCGATGCCTTCGAGAAGCTGTGCGCGACCCGCCCCGTGCGCGCTGTCCACACCATGCCCACCTTGCACAACCCTCTGGGCTGGGTCATGCCGGCGGTCGAGCGCACCCGTCCGATCGAGATCGCTCGGCGGTACGGCGTGCTCATCATCGAAGACGCCTCGTACGCCTTCCTCGTCGAGGACCCGCCACCGCCGCTGGCTGCCACCGCGCCGGACATCACCGTCTATGTGTCGGGACTGTCGAAGAGTGTCGCCACGGGCCTCCGGGTCGGCTTCGTCGCCGCCCCGCCGTTCAGGGTGCCGTCGCTCGAACGCGCGATTCGGGCGACGGCGTGGAACACCCCGGCCCTCACGACCGCCATCGCCTGCCGCTGGCTGGAGGACGGCACGGTGGACCAGTGGGAAGGGCAGAAGCGAGAGGATGCCACGGCCCGTCAGACACTCGCCCGACAGGAGCTGGCGGGTCTGCCGCTCATCGGTCACCCCTCGTCCTACTTCACCTGGTTGCCGCTGCCCGACGACGCACGCGCCGATCGCCTGACCGCCACCCTCGCGCGTCAGCACATCTCGGTGAGCACGGCGGAGCCCTTCACCACCACCACGCACACACCACAGGCGCTCCGTCTCGCCCTGGGCTCCACCGATCCGGACCGACTCCGGTCGTCGCTGCGCACCGTGCGACGCGTCGCTGTCGAGGACGCCTACGCCTGAACCTCGCAGGTCCGGCACGGGAACAGCTCCTTCAGGCGGCGGCCGCCACCCATCCCGCGGCGGCGATCCGTTCGGCGTCGCCCGCCCGCGCCTCGTCGAAGAGGACGCCGCCCGCCGTGCCCACGCGCAGCCCGTCGACGTACGCTCCACGGCCCACGTACAGCCGATCGGTCGTGTACCGCCAACGCAGCGCCAGTTGAGGGTGCGCCGGCAGATCCGCCGCCGCCCGGTGCCACACACGGCCCGACCAGCCGGTGACCGTGCCCGTCGGATGCGACTCATCGGGGCGTGTGGTCGTGAACGGGACCGGCTCCCACGTCGCCCCGCCGTCCGTCGTCGCCTCCAACGCGAGGGCGTCCGCCTGCGGTTCGGTGTCCCACCACAGCGCGCACCGCAGCCGAGCGCCGCCGGACGACGTGTCGAGGGCCGGCAACGTGAGCGTGGCCGTCGTGGCGCTCGCCATGCCGGAGAACCAGGCGCTGCGACCGTACCTCGGGCGCACCGGGACAGCGCGCGCCAGGTTGTTCGCGGCGGCCACCCGAGGCGCGGAGCCGGAGCGCCAACTGCGCACCGGGTGCACCGAGTTGCCCAGCACGATCAGGAACGAGTCCGTCGTCGGGTCGAGGACCAGCGACGTGCCGGTGAAGCCCGTGTGTCCGGCCGTGCGCGGTGTCGCCATCGCGCCCATGTACCAGTGCTGGTAGAGCTCGAAGCCGAGCCCGTGTTCGTCCCCCGGGAACGCGGTGTTGAAGTCGGTGAACATCAACTCCACGGACTCCCGGCGCAGGATGCGGACCCGGCCGTAGGAGCCCCCGTTGAGCAGCGTCCTGCCGAGCACTGCCAGGTCCCAGGCGCAGGAGAAGACACCCGCGTGGCCCGCGACTCCGCCCAGGCTGAACGCGTTCTCGTCGTGCACCTCACCCCACACCAGTCCTCGGTCGAGGCCGGACCAGGGCTTTCGTGCGTCCTCCGTCGCCGCGATCCTCGGTTTCCAGGAGGCGGGCGGGTTGTAGCGGGTGCGACGCATGCCGAGCGGCGCGGTGATCTCGTCGTGGAGGAGTGTGTCCAGGGTGCGGCCGGTGATCTTCTCCAGGACCAGTTGGAGGGAGATCAGGTTGAGGTCGGAGTAGAGGTACCTGGTGCCTGGGGGGTTGAGGGGTGCCTCGTTCCAGATGAGCTGGAGCTTTTCCTCGTACGTCGGTGCGTTGTACAGCGGGATCCAGGCACGGAACCCCGAGGTGTGCGTGAGGAGCTGACGGATCGTGATGTCCTGCTTGCCCGCGCCGGCGAACTCCGGGAGGTACGCGGCGACTTTGTCCTCCAGCTCCAGCGCGTCTCGCTCGATCTGCTGCACCGCCAGGACGGAGGTGAACAGCTTGGACACCGAGGCCAGGTCGAAGACGGTGTCCTCGGCCATGGGGATCTGGTCCTCGGGTGCGAACTCGACGCCGGAGTCGGTCTTCTCGTCGTACGCCGAGTAGCGCACCGCCATGCCGATCGGGCGGTGCAGCGCCACGGTGTCGCCGCGTCCGGCGAGCAGCACGGCGCCCGCGTACCAGGGGTGCTGAGGGGAGGGGGCGAGGAACGTCTCCGCGTCGGTGACGAGTTGGCGGAGGTGAGTGGCGAGGAGGCCGGCCTGCGCCGGGGTGCCGTGGCGCAGTGTGCTGTGGCTGGTGGACGCGGCCGCGGGCCCGGCGGGGAACGGGGCGATGGCCAGCGAGCCGCCCAGGGCGAGGGCTCTTCGGGTGATTTGACGGCGGGTCAGTCCGGTGGACACCTCATCGGTCATCGTGGAACTCTAACCCGGCGACCGAATCTGACGGAGCATCAGAAAACCCCTTCCGTCCTCCGGAGGACTGCGGCATCCTGCGCCCATGCAGACGGAGCTGAGCAAGAAACTGGGAGTCGAGCACGCCATCTTCGGCTTCACGCCGTTCCCCGCCGTCGCTGCGGCCATCAGCCGGGCCGGCGGCTTCGGCGTGCTCGGCGCGGTCCGCTACACCGCCCCCGACGATCTCAAGCGCGACCTCGACTGGATCGAGGCCCATGTCGAGGGCAGGCCGTACGGGCTGGACGTCGTCATGCCCGCCAAGAAGGTCGAGGGGGTGACCGAGGCCGAGGTCGAGGCCATGATCCCCGAGGGGCATCGGCAGTACGTCAAGGACACCCTCGCCAAGTACGGCGTACCCGAACTGGCCGAGGGGGAGGTGTCCGGCTGGCGGATCACCGGGTGGATGGAGCAGGTCGCCCGCACCCAGCTCGACGTCGCCTTCGACTACCCGATCAAGCTGCTCGCCAACGCGCTCGGCTCGCCGCCCGCGGATGTCGTCGAACGCGCCCACGACCGGGGCGTGCTCGTCGCCGCGCTCGCGGGCAGCGCCCGGCACGCCGTCAAGCACCAGGAAGGCGGCATCGACATCGTCGTCGCCCAGGGCTACGAGGCCGGCGGCCACACCGGCGAGATCGCCTCGATGGTGCTGACCCCCGAGGTCGTCGACGCCGTCGGCCCGCTGCCGGTACTGGCCGCGGGCGGCATCGGCAGCGGACGGCAGGTGGCGGCCGCGCTGGCGCTCGGCGCCCAGGGTGTGTGGCTGGGCTCGCTGTGGCTCACCTGCACTGAGGCCGAGATGTCCTCGCCCGCGGTGACACGGAAGCTGCTGGAGGCCGGCTCCGGCGACACGGTCCGCTCGCGTGCCCTGACCGGGAAACCCGCACGTCAGCTGCGGACCGAGTGGACGGACGCCTGGGACGACCCGAACGGCCCCGGCACCCTGCCCATGCCCCTCCAGGGCCTGCTCGTCGCCGATGCCCTCACGCGCATCCAGAAGTACGAGGTCGAGCCCCTGCTCGGCACCCCCGTCGGACAGATCGTCGGCCGGATGAACAGCGAACGCAGCGTCCAGGCCGTCTTCGACGACCTCACGCGCGGCTTCGAGCAGGCCGTCGACCGTGTCAACCGCATCGCCGGAAGGAGCGGCCAGTGACGAGCACACCCCCCGCGGGCTTCTGGGCCCAGGCCACCGCCGACCCCGACCGCACCGTCCTCGTCGCCCCGGACGGCGAGAAGTGGACCGCCGGCCGGCTGCACGCCGCCGCCAACCGTCTCGTGCACGGTCTGCGCGCCGCCGGTATGGAGCGCGGGGACGCCTTCGCGGTCGTCCTGCCCAACGGCGTCGAGTTCTTCACCGCCCATCTCGCCGCCACCCAGGCCGGGTTCTATCTCGTCCCGATCAACCACCACTTCGTGGGCCCGGAGATCGCCTGGATCGTCGCCGACTCCGGCGCCAAGGTGTTCCTCGCCCACGAGCGCTTCGACGGCCCGGCCCGCCAGGCCGCCGACGAGGCGGGCCTGCCCGCCACCCACCGGTATGCGATCGGCGAGGTCGAGGGCTTCCGCCCGTACGCCGAACTCCTCGACGGACAGCCGGAGTCGCCGCCCGAGGACCGCACCCTCGGCTGGGTCATGAACTACACCTCGGGCACCACAGGCCGCCCCCGCGGCATCCGCCGCCCGCTGACCGGCAAGCTCCCCGAGGAGGCCTACCTCGGCGGCTTCCTCGGCATCTTCGGCATCAGGCCGCACGACGACAACGTGCACCTCGTCTGCTCGCCGCTCTACCACACGGCGGTGCTCCAGTTCGCCAGCGCTTCCCTGCACATCGGTCATCGCCTCGTGCTGATGGACAAGTGGACGCCCGAGGAGATGCTCCGGCTGATCGACCGGGAGCGGTGCACCCACACGCACATGGTCCCGACCCAGTTCCACCGCTTGCTGGCGCTGCCGGAGGGCATCAAGGCGCGCTACGACGTCTCCGCCATGCGGCACGCCATCCACGGCGCCGCCCCCTGCCCCGACCATGTGAAGCGGGCGATGCTCGACTGGTGGGGCCCCTGTGTGGAGGAGTACTACGCGGCCAGCGAGGGCGGCGGTGCTTTCGCGACCGCGGAGGACTGGCTCAAGAAGCCCGGCACGGTCGGAAAGGCCTGGCCCATCAGCGAGTTGGCCATCTTCGACGACGACGGCAACCGGCTGCCGCCCGGTGAACTCGGCACCGTGTACCTGAAGATGAACACCGGCGGATTCTCGTACCACAAGGACGAGAGCAAGACGAAGAAGAACCGCGTCGGTGACTTCTTCACTGTCGGTGACCTCGGCCTCCTGGACGAGGACGGCTATCTCTTCCTCCGCGACCGTAAGATCGACATGATCATCTCGGGTGGGGTCAACATCTATCCCGCCGAGATCGAGTCCGTCCTGCTCCAGCACCCCGCCGTCGCCGACGCGGCCGCCTTCGGCATCCCGCACGACGACTGGGGCGAGGAGGTCAAGGCCGTCGTGGAACCGGCGTCGGGCCACGAACCCGGACCTGACCTGGCCGCCGACATCCTCGCCCACTGCACCGGCCGGCTCGCCGGCTACAAGTGCCCCAGGACCGTCGACTTCATCACCGAGATGCCCCGCGACCCCAACGGCAAGCTCTACAAGCGACGACTGCGGGACCCGTACTGGGAGGGCCGCGTCCGCCCGGTGTGAACCCCGGTGGCAGGGAAGTTCCCCGAACCCGACGGCGTCGTCCAGCTCTCGCCGGAGAGCTGGACGACGCCGGGTCCGGCTACGCCCTGGCCACGTGGGACTCAGCGTTCGCGCACATGGACCACCTTCAGCCCCGGCGACGTCAGGATGTCCCGCTCACAGAAGCGGGACGTCACCCACTTCTCCTGGGAGTACAGCCGGGTCTGGTCGCTGTGGTGCGGCGAGTTCGGGTTCGAGGACTGGGAGTACGACAGGAGGGTGCGGGCCACCGGGCAGCGGCTGCCGTCCCAGCCGACCGCCTGGATGTAGCTGGAGCCGGTGGTCACCTCCGTGTAGCCCCCCTGGGCCGGGTCCCACACCGGCTCGACCTTGTTCCAGATGCCCAGGGACTCGGTGCCGCCCGAGACCGCGATGCGCTGACCGTTCCGTACGACGAACTGGTGCTGTCCCAGCCGGGAGTTCAGCGCGATGCCGGCCGCCCGCAGTTCGGTGACCGCGTCCGCGAGGGCCGTGGCGAAGGCGGGCGCCGCCGTGTTGAGGGTGTTCGGTGTGTGCACCGGGTCGGCGGCCGAGAACGGCACCTTCCACAGCTGGGCCGCCGGGATCTTGCGCCACAGCCGGTCGAAGAGCAGCGCGCCCCGGCTGTCGGTGTTCACCGTACGGTCCCATGCCGCGAGCACCCCACAGGCCTCGCTCACGTCAACGGCCTTGCCGTCACTGCCCGTTGCGGTACCTCCCGGCAGCGCCGCGCACGCCTTCGCCGCGTCGGCCGCGGCCAGGTCGCCCGCGGGTACCCGGTTGGCGAACTGCTGCGCCTGCAGATCCCGTACGGTCAGCCGACCGCGCTGTGCCATCGCCGACACGTCCTCGATCGCACCCCGGGTCCGCAGCGACCGCTGTGTGCCGATGGTGCCGAAGACCCGCTCGTACCCGGTCAGCGGCCGGTCGGCGTTGGCCAGCCAGGCGCTGTCGTTGGAGTTCTCCGCGTACGCGGCGTCCTTCAGGGTCGGCATCTTCGCCGGTCCGAAGACACCCGGCTGCACGGCGTCGGGATCGGAGCCGAGCGCGCAGTCGCCACGCGAGCCGTCGAGGATCGCCAGCCCGGCGGAGGGATAGGTGACCTTGCCCAGGGGCGTGGAGCAGCGCTGGGCCAGCTCGTCGGTGATGCGGGGGAGTACCTGGGACTGGGTGAACAGCGTGTGGCCGCCCGAGTCGGCGGCGACCGTGTTCACCCACGGCAGGCCCTGTGTCCGCTCGAGCGAGCCGAGGACCTCAGCCGTGGAGCGGGCCTTGCTGAAGCCGAGGGCGGTGTCGGAGGCGCGCAGGTTGGCGGAGTTGGGATCGTTGAGGGCGTACGCCGTCGTGCTGGACCAGGGCAGGGGCAGTGAGGCGCCGAACGAGGTGACCACGGGCCCGTACCGGGTCCACCACTGCGTCCGTGTCACCGGGGCGCCGTCCTTCACCTGGACGGTCACCGTGCGCCTGGTCATCTTCTCCGGCTTGCCGTCCACGAGGTAGGCCGTGGGGTCGGCCGGATCCAGCGTCAGCTGATGGAGGTTGAGGGGGACGCCGGTCGCGACGGTGTGGCTCCAGGCCACCTTCGCGTTGTGGCCGATGGAGACCGTCGCGGAGCCGAGCAAGGAGCCGCCGGAGACGTTGAGTTCACCGGGGATCGTCTGCTGCGACTGCCAGAAGCGACGGCCGCCCTGCCAGGGGTAGTGGGGGTTGCCGAGCAGCAGCCCGCGGCCGCCGGCGGTGGTCGTGCCGCTGAAGGCGACGGCGTTGGAGCCCATGTCGGCGGTGTCGGCGGCCAGCAGTTCCCGGGCCGCACGGGCGGTGTCCTGGGCGTCGGGCGCCGCCGTGGAGGTCGTCGTGGGCGGCTGGGCGGCGGTGATGCCGTCCACGCCGCGCCCCTGCCCGCCGAGGACGGCGAGCGCGAAGCCGCGCGCGGCCACGTCGAGGGCCGTCACCGGGCGGACCCAGGCGGCGCCCTTGCAGGCGGGGTCGGTGACGCGGTTCTGTTCGAGCCAGGCGTTGTAGCCGGCCGCGAAGCCCCGCATCAGGTCCTTCGTCCGGCGGCTCGGTCCCCGCGGCGCCGGTTCGGCGAGCAGCTTCTCCACCGTGCGCGTCTCGCGGACACCCTGGAAGTAGAGGTCGCTGGAGAGGTTCCTGGCGGCCGAGGAGAGCGAGAAGTCGGGTGCCGCGTCGGGCCCGAAGAAACGGGAGCGTTCCCCGCGCACGGTCACGAAGCCGTCGGCGAGCGTGCACACCTGGTCGGCGGCCTGCGCCCAGCCGGTGCCGAAGCCGAGGTCCGTGTAGTTCTTCGCGAGGATGTGCGGGATGCCGTACTCGGTGTAGCGGATCGTGGCGGACAGGCCGCCGTGCGACGGGTGCTGCTGACGGTTCTGGCCTTCGGCCGCGGCTGCCGGCAGCGCGGACGTGGCGGTGAGCAGGGCGACTGCCGCGACGAGTATTCGTCTGAGGCGGGTGCGCATCGTGCCTCCCAACGTCATTGAGGGAAGGAGCGGTTGAGCGTACCAACGGGTATGTGTCCTGGACCCGTGCTTGACCTCCCGCTGTGAGGGACCGAGGATCATGTGTCATGACGCCTGGACACGGCAGCACGGTTGACGGGGTGCTGCGGCGCAGCGCCCGGCGCACCCCGGCACGGGTCGCGGTCGAGTACGGCGACCGCTCCTGGACGTACGAGGAACTCGACGAGGCCGTCTCGCGCGCGGCGAGCGTCCTGCTGGCCGAAGGCCTGACGCCGGGCGACCGGGTCGGAGCCTACGGCCGCAACTCCGACGCCTACCTCATCGCCTTCCTCGCCTGCGCCCGCGCGGGCCTGGTCCACGTGCCGGTGAACCAGAACCTGACCGGCGAGGATCTGGCGTACATCGTCGGCCAGTCGGGCAGCGCACTCGTCCTCGCGGATCCGGACCTGGCGGACCGGCTCCCGGATGCCGTACGCACCTTGCCCCTGCGTGACGCGGACGACTCACTGGCGGCCCGGCTGGAGTCGGCGCCCGTGTACGACGGGCCCGAACCGCGCAGCGAGGACCTGGTCCAGCTGCTCTACACCTCGGGCACGACGGCGCTCCCGAAGGGCGCGATGATGACGCACCGCGCCCTGGTGCACGAGTACCTGAGCGCCATCACGGCACTGGACCTGAGCGCGGGCGACCGCCCCGTGCACGCCCTCCCGCTCTACCACTCGGCGCAGATGCATGTGTTCCTGCTGCCGTACCTGGCGGCCGGGGCGACCAACATCATCCTCGACGCGCCCGACGGCGACCGGATCCTCGACCTGATCGAGGCGGACCGCGCGGACAGCCTCTTCGCGCCGCCGACGGTGTGGATCGGCCTGTCGAACCGCCCCGACTTCACCACCCGCAATCTCGACGGACTGCGCAAGGCGTACTACGGCGCGTCGATCATGCCGGTGCCCGTGCTGGAGCGGCTGCGCGAACGGCTCCCGAAGCTCGCCTTCTACAACTGCTTCGGGCAGAGCGAGATCGGCCCGCTGGCCACGGTCCTGGCCCCCGACGAGCACAAGGGCCGGATGGACTCCTGCGGCCGCCCGGTGCTCTTCGTCGACGCCCGCGTGGTCGACGAGGACGGCAAGGAGGTCCCCGACGGCACACCGGGCGAGATCGTCTACCGCTCGCCGCAGTTGTGCGAGGGCTACTGGGACAAGCCCGAGGAGACCTCCGACGCCTTCCGCGACGGCTGGTTCCACTCCGGCGACCTCGCGGTCCGCGACGCCCACGGCTACTTCACGATCGTCGACCGAGTGAAGGACGTCATCAACTCCGGGGGCGTACTGGTCGCTTCACGCCAGGTCGAGGACGCGCTCTACACCCATGACGCCGTCGCCGAGGTGGCGGTGATCGGCCTGCCGGACGAGCGCTGGATCGAGGCCGTGACGGCTGTCGTCGTCCCCCGCGAAGGGAAAGGGGTGGAGGAGGCCGAACTCATCGCTCACGCACGCGAGAAGCTCGCCCACTTCAAGGCGCCGAAGCGGGTGCTGTTCGTGGACGAGCTGCCGCGGAACGCGAGCGGGAAGATCCTCAAGCGGGAGCTCAGGGACCGGTTCGCCTAGCGGGGGCGCAGGTCCACGATCCGGCGGATCTTGCCCACCGACCGTTCCAGCGACTCGGGTTCGACGATCTCGACGGTGACGGAGACGCCGATGCCGTCCTTGACGGCGGCGGTGATCGCCGACGCGGCCGCTTCCCTCGCCTCGGGGGTGGCGCCGGGGCGGGCCTCGGCACGTACGGTGAGAGCGTCGAGGCGGCCTTGGCGGGTGAGGCGGAGCTGGAAGTGCGGTGCCACGCCGGGTGTCCGCAGGACGATCTCCTCGATCTGGGTGGGGAAGAGGTTCACACCGCGCAGGATCACCATGTCGTCGCTGCGGCCGGTGACCTTCTCCATCCGGCGGAACACGCGTGCCGTGCCCGGCAGCAGCCGCGTCAGGTCCCGGGTCCGGTACCGGATGACGGGCATCGCCTCCTTGGTGAGCGAGGTGAAGACCAGCTCGCCCTTCTCGCCGTCCGGCAGCACCTCGCCCGTGAACGGGTCGACGACCTCCGGGAAGAAGTGGTCCTCCCAGATGTGCAGCCCGTCCTTGGTCTCCACGCACTCCTGCGCCACACCCGGACCGATCACCTCGGACAGCCCGTATATGTCGACCGCGTCGATCGCGAACCGCTCCTCGATCTCCCGGCGCATCTGCTCCGTCCAGGGCTCGGCACCGAAGACGCCGACGCGGAGCGAGGTGCCGCGCGGGTCGACGCCCTGGCGTTCGAACTCGTCCAGGATCGTCAGCATGTACGACGGGGTCACCATGATGATGCCGGGCTTCAGGTCCTGGATCAGCTGGACTTGACGGGCCGTCATACCGCCGGACGCGGGGATGACCGTACAGCCGAGCCGTTCGGCGCCGTAGTGGGCGCCGAGACCGCCGGTGAACAGGCCGTAGCCGTAGGCGACATGGACGATGTCGCCCGGCCGGCCGCCCGCCGCCCGGAGGGAGCGGGCCACCATGTCGGACCACAGGGAGAGGTCGCCGTCCGTGTAGCCGACGACCGTCGGGCGTCCGGTGGTGCCGCTCGACGCGTGGATGCGGCGGATGCGGTCCTGCGGCACGGCGAACATCCCGTACGGGTAGTTCTCGCGCAGGTCCGCCTTGGTGGTGAAGGGGAAGCGGGCGAGATCGCCGAGGGACCGGCAGTCGTCCGGGCCGACCCCCGCCTTGTCGAAGGACTCCCGATAGAACGGCACATGGTCGTACGCGTGCCGCAGGGACTTCCGCAGCCGCTCCAGCTGGAGCGCCCTCAGCCCCTCCTCGTCGAGCCGTTCCCCCGCGTCCCACAGCTCCGTCGCGTCCACCACCGGAACGTCTCCTTCACCAACCAAGGCAATACGGGCGACCGATCATTCGGTCGAGGTGCTGAGGATCAGTAATCCAGGCCACTGGCGATCAAGCAAGGGGTCGGCCCGCACTTTCTCGACGCGTCGGTTCCACACCGACCGGGCTCCCGGAGGGAACTCCGTTGCGACGGGGGCGCATGACGGTGAGGATCGGCGCCATGCCGACCTTCACCTCGTACGACGGGACCGAACTCGCCTACCACCTGAAGGGTGAGGGGCCGCCGCTCGTCGTCCTGCCCGGCGGACCCATGCGCGCCTCCGCCTACCTCGGGGACCTGGGCGGCCTCGGCGCCCACCGGCAGCTCGTCCTGCTCGATCTGCGGGGCACGGGAGCCTCCGCGACACCGGCCGATCCGGCGACGTACCGCTGCGACCGGCTCGTGGACGACGTGGAGGCGCTGCGGGTCCACCTGGGGCTGGCGGAGACGGATCTGCTCGCGCACTCGGCCGGCGGCAGTCTCGCCATGCTGTACGCCGCCCGGTACCCGGCGCGGGTGCGGCGGCTGGCGCTGGTCACGGCCATTCCCTGGGCGCTGGGCATGCCGGTGACGGACGAGGACCGGCTGGCGGCGGCTGTGCTGCGGAAGGACGAGCCGTGGTTCGAGGAGGCGTTCCCCGCGTTCGCGGCCTCGCTCGACGGGACCGGCGGTTACGACCCCGTGTTCGCGCCCCTCTTCTACGGCCGCTGGGACGAGGCCGCCGCGGCGCACGACGCACGCGGGGACGAGGAGTTCAACGACGAGGCGGGGGACGCCTACGGATCGACGGGCGCCTATGACCCGCCCGCGACCCGGGAGGCGCTCGGGCGGCTGGATCGTCCGGTGCTCGTGCTCGCGGGGGAGGTCGACAACGCCCCCCGGCCCGAGCACGCCCGCCGCGCCGCGGACGTGTTCCCGCACGCCGAGCTCGTGGTGCAGCCCGGTGCCGGGCACTATCCGTGGCTGGACGACCCGGAGTGGTTCGTACGACGGATCGTCACGTTCCTCGGGGCGCCGCTGCCCTCGGCAGGGTAGGGACGCTACTTCGCGTACGCCGTCATGAACCGGTCGCGGAACTTGTCCATGCCCCACTCGGGCGCGTTCCCGGCAGGCTTGAGCCCGTCCGTCCAGCCCCAGTCGGCGATCCGGTCGAGGACCTTCGGGTCGCGGGCCACGATGGTGATGGGCACGTCCTTGCTGGTGTCGCCCCCGGTGACGGTCGGGACGGGCTGGTGGTCGCCGAGGAAGACGAGGACCGTGTCGTCGTCGCCGTAGCGCTCGACCCACTCGGTCAGGCTCTGCAACGAGTACTCGATCGCCTTGCGGTACTCGGTGCGCACGGACTTGGAGCTCTTCCAGACCTCCCCGGGGTCCGTGCCCTCCTTCTTGATCTGCTCGAAGACCGAGCCGTCACCGAGCTGGTCCCAGTCGACCATGCGGGCGATGGGGGACCAGGGGTTGTGGCTGGAGGCCAGGATGATCTCCGCCATGATCGGGTCGCGGTTCTCCTTGCCGTGCTCCAGGCGCTCGAAGGCCTCCAGGCTGAACTGGTCGGGCACCGGCGTCCAGCTGAAGTAGGGGCCGTTGTAACCGAGGTGTGTGGAGTCGTAGATGTGGTCGAGACCGAAGTACTTGCCCTCGGGCCAGGCCTTGCGCACCCCCGGCACGATGCCGACCGTGCGCCAGGCGCCGGTCTTCTGGAAGTAGCTGGTCAGGGTCGCGCGGTCGCCACCGGTCAGGCTCCGGTAGCGCTGCTGGTTCTTGACCCACAGGCCGGACAGGAACGTCGAGTGGGCGAGCCAGCTGCCGGCGCCCGTGACGGGCGAGCGGAGCCAGGCGCTGCGCGAGGCGAAGCCCGCGGCCTTGAGCCTGCTGTTGCCCTCCTGGAGGGCCGCGTCGATCTGCGGGGCCATCGCCGGGTCGTCGATGGCCACCCGGCCGTAGCTCTCGATGAAGGTGAACAGGACGTCCTTGCCACGCAGCCCGTTCAGCAGCTGGTCGGGCGGGGTCTTGGCGAAGGCGTCGACGGCGGCCTGCTTCTCGAACTCCTGGGCGTCGAAGATGCCGTCGCGCACCTGCTGCACCCGGTTGGCGACGAACTGCGTGTTGCCCTTGGTGGCGAAGGGGACCCCGCCGAACTGCACGCCCAGCGTGAAGCAGACGATCCACACGATGCCGAGGACGAGCGTGCTGCGCAGAGCCACCGGACGGTGCCGGACCAGGAGGTTCGTCAGCCGCACCACCGCGAGCGTGCACACCGCGAGAACCGTGATGGCCAGGACGATCACCCCGGTCACCGCGAGCACCTGCCCCGAGCGGCCGAACGACTCCCTGACGAAATCCGCCGCGTCGTCCAGCAGGATCCAGTCGAAGACCAGGTCGAAGGGTCGGGCAAGGGTCTGGCGGAACCCCATGTCGAGGAACTTGACGATCGTGAACAGCCCGATGAGCACGCCCGAGACGACGGCCGTGATGCGCCGCCCCCGCCTCGGCAGCGCGAGGAGCAGGCCCGCGAGGAGGATCGCCTCCACGGGCAGGCGCAGGAACGCCTGGAGGTTCATCCGGTCGAGGCGGTTGGGCATGAGCAGCGCGCCGAGTACAAGGGCGGCGGCGAGGACGGTCGTGCCGATGGTCACGCCGCGTGCGGTACGGGGGAAGCGGGTCCGCCAGCCGAACCAGCCGGACTTCTCCCTGACCTCCTCGACCGTCTCCTGTCCCGTCTCCTGGTCGTCCGTCTCCGCACCGCCCTCGGCGGCTTCCGGCAGCTGACGAGAGCGAGGTGTGAAGAGCGACACCCGGCGGTCCTTCCGTACGGTCTTGCGATGGCATGCCAACAGGGCCCTGTGACCGAGCCTGCCACCACCAGTACGTCCGCACGTCACCTTCGGTTCAATCCCACGGGGCCGAAACCGAGGAAAAGTCGAGGAAGGGGGCCGGGAAATCACCCGTCCGCCCGCACCGCCACCTCCCGTGCCCACCGGTAGTCGGCCTTCCCACTGGGGGACCGCTGGATGGAGTCCTCGATCACCAGCTGACGCGGGATCTTGTAGCCCGCCAGCTGGGTGCGGCAGTGTGTCCGGATGTCGTCGAGGGACGGCCGGGGTGCGCCCTCCCGGAGCTGTACGACGGCTGCCACGTGGTGGCCCCACTTGGTGTCAGGTACCCCGGCCACCAGTGCGTCGTACACGTCCGGATGGGACTTGAGCGCCTGCTCGACCTCTTCGGGGTACACCTTCTCGCCGCCGGTGTTGATGCACTGGGAGCCCCGGCCGAGGACGATGACGACGCCCTCCTCGTCCACGGTCGCCATGTCGCCGAGCAGCACCCAGCGCTCACCGTCCTTCTCGAAGAAGGTCTCGGCGGTTTTGCGCGGGTCGTTGTAGTAGCCCAGTGGCACATGGCCGCACTGCGCGACGCGGCCCACCTCGCCCACCGCGATCGGCTCGTGCGTGGCCGGATCGACCACCTGTGTACGGGAGTTGACCCGCACCCGGAAGCCGCGCTCGGGGCCGGAGTCATCGGTGGCCGTGCCGTTGAAGCCGGACTCCGAGGAGCCGAAGTTGTTGAGCAGCATCACGTTCGGGACGAGCTCCAGGAACTGCCGCCGCACGGTGTCCGACATGATCGCCCCCGACGAGGACACGCTGAACATCGACGAGGTGTCCGTGCCTTTCATGGGGCCCTTGAGGGCGTCGATCAGCGGCCGCAGCATCGCGTCCCCGACCAGGGACATGCTGGTGACCTTCTCCTGCTCGATCGTCCGCAGTACGTCCTCGGGTGAGAACTTACGGTGCAGCACGACCCGTTGGCCGAAGTTGAAGCCGATGAACGCGGTGAGCGTGGAGGTGCCGTGCATCAGCGGGGGCGTGGGGAAGAAGGTGATCCCCGAACCGCCGGCCGCGACACGCTCGGCCAGCTCCTCGGGCTTCTTCACCGGCTCACCGGTCGGCGCCCCGCCACCCATCCCCGAGAAGAACAGGTCCTCCTGACGCCACATCACACCCTTGGGCATCCCGGTGGTGCCGCCGGTGTAGATGATGAACTGGTCGTCGCCGGAGCGCTGCGGGAACCCGCGCTCGGGGGACCCGGCGGCCTCGGCGTCCGCGAACGCCACGGCGTCCACACCCGGCACGGCGTCACCCACGCGCACCAGGTGCCGCAGCTTCTCCGTGAGCGGCAGCGCGGCGGCGACCCGGTCGGTGAGCTCCGCGTCGAAGACCAGGCCCACCAGATCGGCGTCCCGGTAGAGGTAGACCAACTCGTCCTCGACGTAGCGGTAGTTGACGTTCACCGGCACGGCCCGGGCCTTCAGGCAGCCGAGCGCGACCTGCAGGTACTCGATGCCGTTGTACATGTGCAGCCCGACGTGCTCACCCGGCCGTATTCCGCTGTCGATCAGATGGTGACCGATGCGGTTGGCCGCCGCGTCCAGCTCCGCGTACGTCAGCCGGCGCTCCGCACCCGTGCCGGGGATGTCGATGTACACCAGCGCCTCGCGGTCCGGGACCACGTCGACGACCGACTCGAACAGGTCGGCAAGGTTGTACTCCACCGCTCCTCCTGACCTCGCTCCGCACCGGTTGCCGGTCATCAGAGCAAAGGGCGCCCCAACTGTGAAGGCTCCGCGCGAAGAAATCTGACTGACTGTCAGAAAACTCTTGAAGAGCCCGGGCCGCTCCTGCAACCTGTTCTCGTTCTTTCAGAGGGGAGATGGGCTATGGGTGGGACGGAACACCTCACTGTGCAGCGCGAAGGCGCCACACTGGTGCTCACACTCAACAGGCCGGAGGCCAAGAACGCGCTCTCGCTGGCGATGCTCGTCGGTCTGTACGACGGCTGGGTCGAGGCCGACGCCGACGACTCGGTTCGCTCGATCGTGTTCACCGGCGCGGGCGGCTCGTTCTGCGCCGGCATGGACCTCAAGGCCCTGGCCGGGAAGGGTATGGAGGGAGAGCAGTACCGGGACCGGCTCAAGGCCGACCCCGACCTGCACTGGAAGGCGATGCTGCGCCACCATCGCCCCCGCAAGCCGGTGATCGCCGCCGTGGAAGGACACTGCGTCGCCGGCGGCACCGAGATGCTCCAGGGCACCGACATCAGGGTCGCGGGTGAGTCGGCGACCTTCGGTCTGTTCGAGGTCAGACGCGGACTGTTCCCGATCGGCGGATCCACGGTCCGCCTCCAGCGCCAGATCCCGCGCACCCATGCCCTGGAGATGCTGCTCACCGGTCGCCCGTACGGCGCCCGAGAGGCCCTGGACATCGGTCTGGTCGGACATGTGGTCCCCGACGGCACGGCACTGACCAAGGCCCTGGAGATCGCCGAACTGATCAATGCCTGCGGCCCGTTGGCGGTCGAGGCCGTCAAGGCCTCGGTGTACGAGACCGCCGAGATGACCGAGACCGACGGCCTCGCCGCCGAACTCAAGCGCGGCTGGCCCGTCTTCGACACCGCCGACGCCAAGGAAGGGGCTCGCGCCTTCGCGGAGAAACGACCGCCCACCTACAAGCGAGCGTAGCGCTCGGCTGGGTGCGGCGGTTCGGACACCGCGGGCCGTCAGTGGCTGGTCGCGCAGTTCCTCGCGCCCCTCGCGGGCGCGATCCACCCACCTTGCTCCGAAGGAGGCAACCCCGATGCCCGCAGTCCTCAAAGCTCCCCTGATCGTCGAGTTCCCGTTCACCCGCTCCCTCGGCCCCGTCCAGAGCGCGTTCCTGACCGGTCTGCGCGACCGTGTCGTGCTCGGTGTGAAGACCGGCGACGGCCGCACCCTCGTACCCCCCGTCGAGTACGACCCCGTCACCGCCGAGGAGATCCGCGACCTCGTCGAGGTCGCCCCCACCGGCACGGTCACCACCTGGGCCTGGAACCACGAACCCCGCCGCGGCCAGCCCCTCTCCTCGCCCTTCGCCTGGGTCCTGGTCCGCCTCGACGGCGCCGACACGGCTCTCCTCCACGCCCTCGACGCGCCCGGCCCCGACGCCGTGCACACCGGCATGCGCGTGCGCGTCCGCTGGGCCGAGGACCGCGTCGGCGCGATCACCGACATCGCCTGCTTCGAGCCGTACGACGGTGACCCGGCCGAACCGACCGGCCACAGCGGCGAGTTCGAGGACCCGATCACCGGCATCGTCGCGGCCGCCCGCCTCGACTACGTCTACTCGCCCGGCCGCGCCCAGACCGCCTACATCAACGCCCTCTCGGAGCGGCGCAACGTCGGCGAACGCTGCCCGTCCTGCCGCAAGGTGTACGTGCCGCCCAGGGGCGCGTGCCCCACCTGCGGCCTCGCCACCTCGGAACAGGTGGAGGTGGGGCCGGCCGGCACGGTCACCACGTTCTGCATCGTCAACATCAAGGCGAAGAACCTCGACATCGAAGTCCCCTACGTCTACGGCCACATCGCGCTCGACGGAGCCGGGCTCGCGCTGCACGGACGCATCGGCGGCATCCCGTACGACCAGGTGCGGATGGGCCTGCGCGTCGAACCGGTGTGGACGGAAGGGGGCCGCTACCCCGACCACTACCGGCCCACGGGAGAGCCCGACGCGGACTACGAGACGTACAAGGAGCTGCTGTGACCAGGGACATCGCCGTCGTAGCGTTCGCGCAGTCCGACGTCCTGCGCACCACCGAGGAACAGTCCGAGGTGGAGATGCTCATGCCGGTCCTGCACGACGTCCTCGACCGGACCGGCCTGAAGACCGCGGACATCGACTTCACCTGCTCCGGCTCCAGCGACTACCTCGCAGGCCGCGCCTTCTCCTTCACCCTCGCCCTCGACGGTGTCGGCGCCTGGCCGCCGATCTCCGAGTCGCACGTCGAGATGGACGGCGCGTGGGCGCTCTACGAGGCCTGGACCAAACTGCTCACCGGGGACGCGGACACCGCGCTCGTCTACTCCTACGGCAAGTCCTCGCCCGGGTCGCTGCGCGATGTGCTGACCCGGCAGCTCGACCCGTACTACGTCGCGCCCCTGTGGCCCGACTCGGTCGCCCTCGCCGCCCTCCAGGCGCAGGCACTCATCGACACGGGCGCCACCGACGAACCGGCGCTGGCCGCGATCGGTGCCCGCAGCCGTGCGGTCGACAACCCGCGTGCCCAACTCAAGGGACCCGTCCCGCAAGGGGATTACGTCGTGCGGCCGTTGCGCACCGGCGACTGCCCGCCGATCGGCGACGGGGCGGCCGCGGTGGTGCTCGCGGCAGGGGAGCGGGCCCGCGAACTGTGCACGCGCCCCGCCTGGATCCGCGGCATCGACCACCGCATCGAGGCACACGCCCTCGGCGTCCGCGACCTGACCGACTCGCCCTCCACCCGCCTCGCCGCCGAGAAGGCGGGCGCCTTCCGACGGCCCGTCGACACCGCCGAGTTGCATGCCCCGTTCAGTTCCCAGGAGGTCGTGCTGCGCAGGGCGCTGAGGCTGGACGACGACGTCCGGGTCAACCCGTCCGGCGGGGCGCTCGCCGCCAACCCGATGATGGCCGCCGGGCTGATCCGTATCGGTGAGGCCGCCGCCCGTATCCATCGCGGCGAGTCCGACCGCGCCCTCGCGCACGCCACCTCCGGTCCCTGTCTGCAACAGAACCTGGTCGCCGTACTGGAAGGAGATCCGCGATGAGCAAGGAGCCCGTGGCCGTCACAGGCATCGGTCAGACCAAGCATGTCGCGGCCCGGCGGGACGTCTCGATCGCCGGGCTCGTCCGGGAGGCGGCGCGACGGGCCCTCGACGACGCCGAGTTGGGCTGGGCCGACATCGACGCCGTCGTCATCGGCAAGGCGCCCGACTTCTTCGAGGGCGTCATGATGCCGGAGCTGTATCTCGCGGACGCGCTCGGCGCGGTGGGCAAGCCGATGCTGCGGGTGCACACGGCGGGCTCGGTGGGCGGTTCGACGGCACTGGTCGCCGCGGGGCTCGTCGCGGCCCGCGTGCACGGCACCGTCCTGACGCTGGCCTTCGAGAAGCAGTCCGAGTCCAACGCCATGTGGGGCCTGTCCCTGCCGATCCCCTTCCAACAGCCCCTGCTGGCAGGGGCGGGCGGCTTCTTCGCCCCGCACGTACGCGCGTACATGCGGCGCAGCGGCGCGCCCGACACGGTCGGCTCGCTGGTGGCGTACAAGGACCGGCGCAACGCGCTCAAGAACCCGTACGCGCATCTCCACGAGCACGACATCACCCTGGAGAAGGTCCAGGCATCGCCCATGCTCTGGGACCCGATCCGCTACTCCGAGACCTGCCCCTCCTCCGACGGGGCCTGCGCGATGGTGCTCACCGACCGGGCGGGGGCGGCCCGCGCGCCGCGCCCGCCCGCCTGGATGCTCGGCGGAGCCATGCGCAGCGAGCCGACCCTCTTCGCGGGCAAGGACGCCGTCTCGCCGCAGGCCGGAAAGGACTGCGCGGCCGACGTGTACCGGCAGGCGGGCATCGCCGATCCGCGCCGGGACATCGACGCCGTGGAGATGTACGTCCCGTTCTCCTGGTACGAGCCCATGTGGCTGGAGAACCTGGGCTTCGCCGACGAGGGCGAGGGCTGGAAGCTCACCGAGGCAGGCGTGACGGAGCTGGACGGCGATCTGCCCGTCAACATGTCGGGCGGTGTCCTGTCCACCAATCCCATCGGCGCCTCCGGCATGATCCGCTTCGCGGAGGCCGCCCTGCAGGTGCGCGGACAGGCCGGGGAACACCAGGTGGACGGGGCCCGCCGGGTGCTCGGGCACGCCTACGGCGGCGGATCCCAGTTCTTCTCCATGTGGCTCGTGGGGTCCGAACCCCCTGATGCGTGAATTGCCTCCCTGAAGGTCACCGAAAGGTCCCCCTCACGTGGCCTGTCGGCACTCGGAGTCGATCGCTAGGCTGACCGCGGACGACGCAATCGGGAGGAGCACGGACGTGGCCGAGACCACCATCCAGCAGCAGCCGCTCATGGGCTGGGACAAGCCCCAGCTGGACCTCAGCAGCGCCGACTGGCACTCCAGCAGCCGTGGCCTGGGGGATGTCCAGATCGCCTTTGTCGAGGGTTTCATCGCGATGCGCAACAGCGGCCGCCCGGAGAGCCCTTCCCTGATCTTCACACCTGCCGAGTGGGGCGCGTTCGTATCGGGCGCGCGGGAAGGGGAGTTCGACCTCACGTGACGTGACGGGCCGATCCGGCGGTGTTTCACCTGTTTTTCCGGACACGCGACCTTGAGCAGCCTGCCGGGGCCGGCGTCTGAGCGACGCTGGCTCCCGGGGGGAAGGTCGTACTCCGGAGGTGAGGAACCCATGAGCACCCTGCCGGTCATCGCGGCGGTCGACGGTTCGGACGACAGTCTGGTCGCACTGGACTGGGCCTTCGAGGCCGCGCTGGCGCGCGAGGCGCCACTGCGGGTGGTGCACGTGCACCACTATCCCGCCTGGGCCGGGCCCGACGTCCTGCCCTCCGGGCGGCCCGAAGCGGAGGACGACACGGTCCTCGACGAAGTACGCCGATATCTGGCGGGACGCGTCGAACGGCCGACGACGGAGTACGTCGCGCTGGAGGGCACGCCCAGTGCGGTACTGCCGGAACTGGGGACCACCGCCCAGCTGTTGGTGCTCGGTTCCCGTGGCCGTGGCGGCTTCGCCGGTCTGCTGCTCGGCTCCAACGGCATGGCCGCCGCACGGGACGCGGAGTGCGTGGTCGTCGTGGTACCGAAGCCGGGGCGCGAGGTGGACGAGGGGATGCGGACCGAGCCGGGGCCGCGCGTGGTCGTCGGCCTCCAGGTCGGCAGGCCGGACGAGGCGACGCTCGCCTTCGCCTTCGCCGAAGCCGCCCTGCGCGGCGCCCGTCTCCAGGTCGTCGCCGCCTACCAGTGGCCGCTCCAGAGCTGGGCGATGCCGGGCGAACTCGTGCCGGTGATGATCGACCAGGACGCCGTCGAGAGCGAGACCCGAACGCTCACCGAGGGCTTCCTCGTGCCGCACCGCAAACACCACCCCGACGTGCAGGTCGACCCCTGCATCGCCCCGGGCGACGCGGCCGGCCACCTCGTCGCCGCGTCCAAGGACGCCGACCTGGTCGTCGTCGGCCGCCACCGGCGCCGGCTGCTGGCACCCGCCCGCATGATGGGTTCGGTGACCCAGGCGATCCTGCTCCACGCGGCGAGCCCGGTGGCGGTGGTACCGCCGGAACCCGGGAGTGCCTAATGGATGAGAGCGCCGCCTATCATTAGGTCCATGCAGGACTCGACCCACAGGGACACCCGCCTCGCGCTCGACCTCGCCCTCACCATCCGCCATGACGGACACGGGGGCGTGGCCGATGACCTGGGTGAGCCCGCCGGGCTCACCGCATGGGTGCGGGCCCACCCCGACGTCGTGCCGAATGCCGCCGCGTACATGGCCGGCGACCCGGAGCTGACCGCCGTACGGGAGCTGCGCGCCGCCGTCCGAGCCCTGTTCGCCCGCGCGGTACGACCCGGAGAGCCGAGCCCGGCCGATGCCGCGCGGCTGCTGCCCGCACCGCAGGCCGTCGAACTGCTCAACACGGCTGCCGCCCGAACCCCCACCGTCCCCGTCCTGCGATGGGCCGACGGTGCCGAACCCGCCGTGGAGCGTCGGGCGGCGCACGGCGCGGAAGAACTGACGGCGGTCCTCGCGCAGGCCGCGATCGGCTTCCTCGCCGGCCCGGACCGGGAGCGGTTGCGCGCGTGCCACGCGCCGCGCTGCGTGCGGTACTTCATCAAGGAGCACCCGCGACAGGAGTGGTGCAAGCCGTCTTGCGGGAACCGGGCCCGGGTGGCTCGGCATCATGAGCGGCACAAGGGGAGCGCTTAGCCGCGCACCGTGCCGAGTCGGACCGTTCGAGGTCGACGCGTGCGAGGTGAATCGAGCGGGGCCCGCCGACACGGGCCCGCACCGCCCGCCGGAAGCGTACGCTGAGGTGCCTGTAGGTCACGGTGCGCGCCCGCTCCCCGCGTGGGTGTACCACCGTGGCAGGGGGTGCACCATGGGCCGGCGCAGCACCAGGAGCAGCAGGACGCTTTTCGAGCGTGAGAGTGAACTCGCCGCCGTGGACGAGGCGTTGGGTGAGCTCACTGGTTTGCGTGCGGACGGGTCGGAGTCGGCCGGTCGGCCGCGCGGTGCTCTGCTCGCCTTCGCCGGAAGGGCCGGGATCGGCAAGACGACCCTGCTGGCCGAGGTCCGTCGGCGTGCTGCCGCACGGGGCTGCACCGTGCTCTCCGCCCGCGGCGGT
Organism: Streptomyces sp. NPDC002817; assembly: GCF_053592055.1. Taxonomy (NCBI): domain Bacteria; kingdom Bacillati; phylum Actinomycetota; class Actinomycetes; order Kitasatosporales; family Streptomycetaceae; genus Streptomyces; species Streptomyces sp. NPDC002817. The sequence goes on along the minus strand of NZ_JBSFUY010000040.1, from coordinate 5,994 downwards.
GACCAGGAGCAGCGCGTCGCCTTCCACGTGGCCCGGCAACTTCTGCAACCCCAGTTCGCCGGAGCGGCGGAGGCCGATCTCCGGGCCCGGTTGGGCAGTTGGTACGACATCGTGGGCCCGGCCCTCGGGCTGTGCGCGCCCACCGACGGCGCCCCGCCCGATCAACAGGGACTGCGGGACGGACTGGACTGGGTGCTCACCCATCTCGCCGTGCAGCGTGCCCCGATGGTCCTGGTCCTCGACGACGCCCACTGGGCGGATCCTGAATCACTGCGCTGGCTGGCCGCGTTCGCACCGCGTGCCGAGGAGCTCCCGCTGCTGCTCGTCGTCGGGTACCGGCCCGACGAACTCCCCGATCACGCCGAGTCGTTCCGGGGGCTGCCCGGGCGGGCCGGTGGCCGGCCCATCGACCTGGAGCCGCTCAGCGCGGTCGCCGTCGCCGGTCTCGTCCGCGAAGCACTCGGCACATACGCCGACGACGCGTTCTGCCGCGAGTGCTGGGCCGTCACCGCGGGCAACCCCTTCGAGACCGTCGAGCTCACGGCCAAGGTGCGCGACCGCGGCCTGACCCCCACCGAGGCCGGTGCCCATCTGCTGCGCGACCTCGCCGCCGCGGTCAAGGGCAGCGGACTGATCGCCCGGCTCGAACGGCTCGGCACCTCCACCGTCCGCTTCGCCTGGGCCTGTGCCGTCCTCGGCACCGAGATCCACCCCCTGCTGGCCGCCGCCGTCGCGGGGCTCGGCCAGGAGGAGGCCGCGGACGCCGCGGACGCCCTGCGCGGCGCCCGTGTCCTCACCGGTGCCGACACCCTGGAGTTCGTCCACCCGCTCATCGCCACCGCCGTCTACCGGGCCATCCCCCCGGGGGTCCGCGTCGCCCTGCACGGCCAGGCCGCCTGGTGCGTCATCAACGACGGACAGGGCCCCTCGGTGGCAGCCCGCCACCTCCTGGAGACCCACCCCGACGGCGACGCCTGGGTCGTCCAGCAACTGCGTGCCGCCGCCGGCGAGACGGTCCGCTCCGGAGCCCCCGACGCCGCCCGCAGCTACCTCGCCCGTGCCCTGCGCGAACCCCCGCTCTTCGAGGACCGGGCCGCCGTGCTGTACGAACTGGGCAGCGCGTCCCTGCTCACCGAACCGGCCACCACGGTGAACCACCTGCGCGCCGCGCTGGAGGAGCCCATCGCCGACCGGCAGTTGCGGCACCACATCGTCTACCGGCTCTCCCAGGTCCTCGCCCACAGCGACCGGCTCGCCGAGGCCTCCGACACCCTCGCCCGGGAGATCCGCGTCACCGAGGACGCGCGCGTCAAGCTGCGCATGGTCGCCGAGCAGTTCATGTGGGACGCCTTCCGTGCCGACGAGCCCGACCACCCCTCGCGCTCCCGCCGTCTCACCAAACTCGCCGACCGCCTCAAAGGCCGCGATCTCACCGAGCGGTACATCATCGGCCTGCGGGCCTGGGACGCGACCCTGCGCGGCGAACCCGCCCATGTCGCCCTCCACCACGCCGAACGCGCCTTGGCCGGCGGCCTCGGCTGGGCCGAACCCGACCGTGGTTTCGAGGTGCCCGTGCTGGTGGCGATGGCCTTCATGTACGCGGACCGCCCCGGCCGTGCGGAAGAGCTCTTCGCCGCCGGGATCGCGGACTTCGAACGGCAGGGCTGGCGCGGCGCCCACCTCTCCTTCGGCTACACGCTCCTCGCCTACCTCCGCTTCCGCCGCGGCCGCCTCGCCGAGGCCGAGGACTTCGTGCGCGCGGGACTCAGGCTGGCCGAGCGCGTCGGGCCGGGCACCCCCGCCCACTGGTACGCCGTGGGCATCCTGATCGAGGTACTGCTGGCCCGCGGGCGCGTCACGGAGGCCGCGCAGACCGCCGAGGACTATTCCTTCAACGAACCCTTCCCGGCCGCCGTGGTCTTCCCCGACGTCCAGACCGTCTACGGCGAACTGCTGCTCGCCCGCGGCCTCACCAAGGACGCGGCCGCCGAGCTGGCGGCGGCGGGCCGCCGTCTCGACCCCCGTGGCATCCGCAACCCCGCCTGGTGCCCCTGGCAGCTGCACCTCGCCCGCGCCGAGAGCCACGACGCCCCCGAACGCGCGGTCACCACCGCCCTCGAAGCGGTGGCCCGCGCCCGCCAGTTCGGCGCCCCCTCCGCCATCGGCCAGGCCCTGCGCACGGCCGCCGAGGTGTCCTCGGGCACGGTCCGGGTGAAGTACCTGGAGGAGTCGGTCGCCCACCTGGAGTGCTCCCCGGCCGCGTACGAGCTGGCATGTGCGCTGGTGGCGCTGGGCACGGAGCTACGGCGCACCGGGCGCCCCACGGAGGCGGCGGAGCACCTCTACCGGGGCCTGGACGCGGCGGTGCAGTGCGGAGCGGACGGACTGGTGGAGGCGGCTCGCGACGAACTGGCGGCGGCGGGCCTGCGGCCGCGGCGCCTGCATACGACGGACACGGACACCCTGACGACCCGCGAACGCACGGCAGCCACGATGTCGGTCGAGGGCCGGACCAAGAGCGAGATCGCCAAGGAACTGAACATCGACGAGCCGACGGTGGCGCGTCTGCTCTCGGCGGTCTACAGAAAGATGGGAACGGACAACACTGGACTGGCAGAGGCTCTGAAACCGACGTAGGCACCCACCCACCCAGGGGCGCGGGGAACTGCGCGACCAGCCCCCACCGGCCCGCACCCGGACGACGACCTCAGTACCCCAGGACCGCACGTGCCCATCGCCGAACGGCACCCCGTACCATTGGCGCATGTCGTTCCTCCGCCGCCGCAGCGCAACTCCCGCCGGCCCCGACTTCGACGTCCTGGCCATGGACCCGGGCGACTGGCCCGGCAACCTCGGCGCCGGTCTGCTGCCCGCCCCCGACGGCACCTGCCAGGGTGTCTTCCTGCGCTACGACCTGTTCGGCGGCCGCGGCCCCGCGATGATCATCGGTAACCTCCCCGAGGGCTCCCCGGCTCGGGACCTCGCCGAGGGCGAGATTCCCTTCGAGGTGGCCCAGCTGCTGATCGCGCTGGAGAACGAGGAGGAGGTGACCGTCGTCGGCGCCGAGGACATGCCGGTGATGCAGGGCGACAACCTCCTGATCGTGCGGCGCCTGAAGCTCTCCGAGGGCCGGATCTCCTGCGTGCAGTTCGACCGCAGCGACAATGTTCTGGTGACCATCGCCGCGTGGGACCGTCCGATCACCGACGATCTGTACGCCCTCCTGAAGCCGCTGCCGGCGGAGCTCTTCCAGCAGGGCTGATCCCGACCCGCCCCCGTTCGGGATTCCGCACGCCTTGTCATGACCCTTGTCGCCAAGTCATCGGACCTCTAGCGTCAAGGTCATGTCGTATGAGATCACTCGAAGAACGACGTTGAAGGCTGCGGCAAGCGGTGTCGGTGCACTCGCGTCAGGAGCCAGTGCTAGCGAAGCGGCTGCCGATTCCTCCGATGTATCGGTGCAACCCCTGGTGCTCTGGTACGCCACCCCCGCCGCCGACTGGGAACGCGAAGCACTTCCCATCGGCAACGGCGCACTCGGCGCCATGATCTTCGGGACCCTCGCCTCCGAACGGCTCCAGTTCAACGAGAAGACCCTGTGGACCGGCGGCCCCGGCTCGGCCCAGGGCTACGACCACGGCAACTGGCGCGACGCCCGCCCCGGTGCCGTCACCGCGGTCCAGGACGATCTCGACGCCCGGACCGCTCTCGACCCCGACGCGGTCGCCGCCCGCCTCGGCCAGCGCCGCGTCGGCTACGGCGCCCACCAGACCCTCGGCGACCTCCACCTCGACGTCCCCGGCGCACCGGCCACCACCCCGGACGACTACCGCCGCGAGCTCGACCTCGACAAGGCCGTCGCGTCCGTCACGTACACCCATCAAGGGGTGCGCCACCGAAGGGAGTTCTTCGCCTCCCACCCCGACGGCGCGATCGTGGGGCGGCTGACCGCCGACCGGCCCGGCAGCGTCACCTTCACCCTCCGGTACACCTCACCGCGCGCCGACTTCACCACCGCCGCGGCCGACGGAACCCTGACGGTGCGGGGTGCGCTCGCCGACAACGGTCTGCGCTTCGAGGCGCGGATCCGGGTCCACAGCAAGGGCGGCACCCTCAGCACCCACACCGACGGCACCATCACCGTGACCGGCGCCGACAGCGCCTGGTTCGTCCTGGCCGCGGGCACCGACTACGCCGACACCCACCCCGGCTACCGAGGCGCGGACCCGCATGCCGTCGTCACCCGCACCGTCCAGCGGGCGGGCGCCGACCACCAGGCGCTCCTGCGCCGCCATCTGCGCGACCACCGTGCCCTGTTCCGCCGGGTCGCCCTCGACATCGGCCAGGAACTGCCCGCGGACGTCCCCACGGACCGGCTGCTGTCCACCTACACCGCCGGCCCGACCGCGGCCGAACGCGCCCTGGAAGCCCTCTTCTTCCAGTACGGCCGCTACCTCCTCATCGCCTCCTCACGCCCCGGCTCCCTGCCCGCCAACCTCCAGGGCGTCTGGAACCAGAGCACCTCACCCCCGTGGTCCGCCGACTACCACGTCAACATCAACCTGCAGATGAACTACTGGCTCGCCGAGGCCGCGAACCTCGCCGAGACGACGGAGCCCTACGACCGTTTCGTCGAGGCGCTGCGCGCTCCGGGACGCGTCAGCGCACAGGAGATGTTCGGCTCGCGCGGCTGGGTCGTGCACAACGAGACCAATCCGTACGGCTTCACCGGTGTGCACGACTGGGCGACCGCTTTCTGGTTCCCCGAGGCGGCGGCCTGGCTCACCCAACAGCTGTACGAGCACTACCGGTTCGGCGGCTCCACGGCCTATCTCCGCACCACCGCGTACCCGGTGCTGAAGGAGGCCACCGAGTTCTGGCTGGACAACCTGCGCACCGACCCGCGCGACGGCACCCTCGTCGTCACGCCCAGCTACTCGCCGGAGCACGGGGACTTCACGGCCGGTGCGGCCATGTCGCAGCAGATCGTGCACGACCTGTTCACCAACACCCTCGAAGCGGCGCGGATCCTCGGTGACTCGCCCGACTTCCGCCGCCGTCTGGAAGAGACGCTCGGGCGGCTCGACCCCGGCCTGCGCATCGGCTCCTGGGGGCAACTCCAGGAGTGGAAGGCCGACCTGGACGACCCCACCGACGAACACCGGCATGTCTCCCACCTGTTCGCCCTCCACCCGGGACGCCAGATCGAGCCCGGCAGCCGGTGGGCCGAGGCGGCCAAGGTCTCCCTCACCGCGCGCGGCGACGGCGGCACCGGCTGGTCCAAGGCGTGGAAGGTCAACTTCTGGGCCCGGCTGCGCGACGGCGACCACGCCCACCTCATGCTCGGCGAACAACTCAAGCTCTCCACCCTGCCCAACCTCTGGGACACCCACCCGCCGTTCCAGATCGACGGCAACTTCGGTGCCACGTCCGGGATCGTGGAGATGCTCCTGCAGAGCCAGCACGACGTGATCGAGATACTGCCCGCCCTGCCCGCCGCCTGGCCCGACGGCTCGGTCCGGGGACTGCGTGCCCGCGGCGGTGCCACCGTCGACGTCGAGTGGGCCGGTGGCCGGGCGACCCGGATCGCGCTGACGGCGTCACGGACGCGTGAACTGACCTTACGCAGCGACCTGTTCACAAGCGGGGAGCTGACGTTCAAGGCGGTCGCGGGCCGTCGACACACCTGGGAGGCCTGAGCCTCGTGGACTCCGGAGGGCCGTAGCCCCCCGTGCTCGGCCCTCCGGAGCCCGCCCGCGGCACGGTCGTCCCACCCGCCACGGCGGCACCCGGGGTTCCCCCGTACCGTCCGCCGCGACGGCCGTCCCGGGGTGCCGTGATCTCAGTCTTCCGGCGCGGGGAGTTGTCCGGCAGCCCCCTTTCGCCACTCCGGACAATTACCCCAAGACCACGGAGTTAGAGCGGATCCCCGGTTGTCAACGGGGGTGGAGGCAAGGGCTGGTGGAGGTCTGGGGGGTCCACTCGGGGTCGAGG